>CAZDBE010000016.1:12362-31492 GCA_964503675.1 uncultured Pirellulaceae bacterium
AACAGCGCCCGTATCTGAGTCAGCGCTTCGGGAAAAGAATCGCTCAAACTATCGACCGCATCAAAAGCAGTAAGCGCGTTTTGGGCATCACTGGATCGGATATGCTCCGCCATCAGCCACAATGCTGCGGTGTTCTTGGTAGCACTCTCTGGCCATATGGACAAATGCTCATTCAAAGTCTGAACAAGGCTTGTCTCTTCCAAGGCTGAGGGACTCAGCGTTGCACCCGCTCGGGCGAGATTCCAAATTCCGCGCAAATGAGTCGCGGCGGCCAGCCGTTGACTCGGTGCTCCAATAGCCGCACTGGTCAAACGCTTGGCTGCTTCCAACGACTGCGATTGCTGCTCCAAAATTTGACTAGCGCGAACTTGCAATCGCAATACGTCTCCCAACTCTGACGATTGCTCGATGGCGCGATCGTATGCTTTGAGCGCATCGTCTAGATCTCCATCGCGCTGCGCCTGAAGTGCTGTTTGGACCAGCAGTTCCACCGCTGCGGTACGTGTCGCTGCGCCGACGGTACTGTCGGTATTTTCCGACGGGACAATTGTCGATCCAAAATCTTTTCCTCCGGCGGCGCGAATCAGTGCCAAACCTGCCCGTCGGCCCCACCAAGCTCCATGGCGAAATTGAACTTGCTGCTTCCGGAGCGATGCGTCTTCCAACCAGAATGCTTGTTGCTGCGGATCGTCCAGTAATCTCGAAAGTTCCATCGCTGCCCGAATTTGAGCCAACGCCAACTCAGGCGAAGCTCCTGAGTCTGCTGCGAGGTGAGCTTTTAGTTTCGCCGTGTCGCCGGTTGCAATCGCCAACGTCACTTGCTGCTCGATCAGCCTCGGCAGGAGATTAGAAGGAGGGCCTTCTTCCGGAAGTGTAGACTGTAGTCGCTCCACTTCCGAGTTCTTGCCTAGTTTCAGCAGGCACTCAAGCTGGCTGACTTTGGACTGCCACCATATCTGCTGTGAGGGTATCACGCTGTCCTGAACTTCTTGCAACCGCCTCAACACATCGCTCAAGGCACTGCCCCATGCGACAGAATCGCTGTCTTGATAGGCAGCAGCAACTTGTAGTTGGCAAAGTGCGATTTGATAACGCACACTGCTCTTGAGTGCCAACAATTGCTGGGGATCCAGTTCCCCCTCAGCGATCGTTCTTGAGCGTCTCTCTGGAAGCACCCGTTCGATTTCTCGTTCAACCGTCGTAAAAATACGCTTCGCATCGCGGCACTGCATCAGCATGGCCTCCGTTGCCGACGGAATTTCTGCGCGGGAAACCATTTGCGCTTCGATGATGCTTCCCATCCTCCGAGCGCGCTGCAGATGCGCCAGCCCGGTTTGAATCGAGACCTGCATTCTCCCCGGATGGGTGGCGAACTGTTTCTCAAAGTTGTCCTCTGTCTGCCAAACGGCCCGCCATGCATCCTCCGCGACGGTTGCATCGGCGGTCAGAGCCATCGAAGTGCGTGTTTGGATGAGCTGCACGGTCAACGCGGTCTGATCGACGACTTGGATCTCTTTTCGTTCAAGCAATTCAAGGCAGTGTGCTTCGGCCACGTCAAACAACCGTCGCTGCAACAGTCCCGCGACGAAAGTTTGTTCTCGTTTATCGAAGACGCGCGGCGCCTGTTCCTGCAGGACACAAGCGGCAGCTGGTTGTAGTTTCACCAAGACCATCCATGCGAAAACAAGCGCCAACCAAAACAAGCTCGAAACGCAAGTGCGTGCATATTTCTGTTCGAGCGGCGACTCACTCGCTCGTACTTTGGATTTGTATCTAGGGACATCCGTCATTGAAACATGCCCTACCGGGTTCCATTGACGGCAAAACTGACACTGGTAAAACCGGTTAGTTTCGCTGCATCGTAAGTTTGAATGACATACTCCAGTGGTACTTCGGGAGCTGGATGTACAATCACGGTAGCTGTCGGATCCACACGCGCGATCGATGCCAACCGGCGTTCAACGGCATCGGCGCCGGACAACGTTTGGCCATTCAGGGTCCAAGCTGCACTGCCATCAAAGCTGACGGAAATCACGATATCTTCCAAATCCTTCTCTGGAGGCGGTTCCACCTGCGTCGTTGGATCGGTCCCCATTTGCGACGACAACTCGGCCGGTAACATCTGCTCGACGACCTGAAAACTTGCTGTCCAGACAAAGAACACCAGTAGTAGGAACACAACATCGATCATCGGCGTCATCGCTGAATCGATGTCAACATCGCCGCGGCCGCGCAAGTTGGCATGTGGAGTTTTCATTTGGACTCCCGGTAGACAGCCCACGACACATCCCAGATCCCAGCACGTGTGCAGGCAATCATAATCGGTTCAGCAGCCGAATACGGTGCTAGACGACTGCCTCGAATGCGAACCTCAACATCACCGCCTTCTTTGTCTCGCACGGCGGCGAATTGTTCGGGCAAACGCTCGGCGGCAATCGGTCGACCTGCCAATGAGTAACTTCCGTCGGCCCCGATGTTGATCGTTAGTCGGGGCTTATCGGCTAAAGTGTCATCGGCGGCCGATACCGCGGTGGGCAGCGCCAATTCAATCTGAGTTTCCTGTTTGGCAAGGTGACTGCTGACGAGGAAAAAAATGATCAATAGAAACACGACGTCGATCATCGGCGTCATGTTGAAGCCCAATTTTTGATGCGGTTTGTAACGCGGTATGTGCATGCCTTATGAGGCTCCGTTGCGTTTGGGGCGACGGCGAAGCGGCGCAAACACGTGTTGCGTGACATAGGCCGCTTCGGCAACGAATTGGTCAATGCGATTTCGAAAAACTGCAAACGCTCCGATTGAGGGGATGGCCACAATCAAACCTCCTACCGTCGTCACCAGCGCCTGATAGATTCCTTCCGCCAATTGCGGCGCCGAAGCGGTGCCTTGCGTTGAGGCCACATTTTGGAACGCAATAATCATACCGATGACGGTTCCCAGCAGACCAATCATGGGCGCTATATTTCCGATCACCGACAAGTACTCGATTTTCCGAAACAGACGCGCTGACTGTTCGGCCAAAGCATCCTCAAGTGATTTTTCGACGGCATTCCAACCAAACTCTAATTCGGCGATGCCATGCATTAGAACAAAAGAAAGGAAGCTGGGCTTCTCTTTGCAGGCCTGTTGTGCGCCTCGAATGTCTCCGGTGGTCAAGCATTGCCGAACGAGATCGGCCAACCCCTCAGGCATGAGATCAGTACGACGGATTGTCAAAAAGTGATCAACAATTAGGTAGGCCGAATAGACCGACAAAACCAACAGCAGCAAGATGATTATGATGCCAGGCGTACCACCAGAAAACAGGATTTGAAAGAATCCCTTCGGCGCAACATCGGCAGCAACTGTCGTTTCCTGCGCAAGAATCAACACGGGCAACTCGGACAAAT
Source organism: uncultured Pirellulaceae bacterium (assembly GCA_964503675.1). GTDB lineage: Bacteria > Planctomycetota > Planctomycetia > Pirellulales > Pirellulaceae > Mariniblastus. The sequence continues at coordinate 15,752 of CAZDBE010000016.1, forward strand.
ATAGAGCTGAGTTCATAGTTTTCTAAATCAGGTTAGTTCGGTTTTTTTACAGCTTCGACGTAAAACAAATTCTCTTCTTCAAGCCTACCGGCCGAAGGTGGCCTCTCTGGCCCAAGGCGACCGAGGATAGGTTGATTTAAGTTCATCGACCAAGGAAGCCGCGACTTCGGTGCGGCCTTCATTGTGCAACAGACTGGCGGCACGGTACAACGCCGGTGCTGCGATAATTTCTTGCTCGGGGTGCAAAATCACAACACGCATAAAATCCCGAAGCGCCTCGTCTTTCATGGAGGCCTTGGATCCAGCCAGCGCCATCGTATACAGCGGTCCAGCCCTCGCAGGTTTGGGCATGATCTCTAAACGTCGTCGCCAAACCGTCAGGCGTTTCACGTTGACTGCCGTTTTCTGTTGACGCCAAAGTTGTCCTACAGCCAGCGCCGAAATCGTTGGATCTAGATCCGTCGCGAGTTCTTCCAATACTGGTCGAGCATCCTGCGGTCGGGACGTCATCAGCCACGATGCGGCGACTAAGGATACAGCGGCGAACTCGGGACTGCCACTGCCGGCGCGACCAGCAGACTCTAGCCAATTCTGCGTTTGGGAAGTCGAAGGAACATTGCCACTTGATTTGCCAGTTTCCCAAGGCAGTGGCGCCAAATACAGAAAACGACTCTGCGGATCGTTATGTACCAAACGGAAAAACGACTGCGCGGCCGGCACGTGCTGTCCCAGCAATTGTCGCACGCCAATCATCTTGGCAAGGATGATGTTCTGTGCCCACGGCCGACGTTCAGAACCAATGGCTTCGTCGAGTCCGCGAGCGGCATCTGATAGCTCGCCATTTTCAATTTGGGTTAATGCTCGAACATACTCGGGCGGCCAGCGCGTCTCGATTGACTCAATTTGATCGTTGTCGATTTCTCGAATTCGTCCGGACTGGTCCAGCGTCAGAGACAAACCAATCCAATCGATGATGGTTCCCTTTCGTTGGACCGTCATGCCGTCAGGTTTTTTCTGGATGACGACGTCCAACCCGGTTGCATCCTGTCCCGAAACATTATGCCCACTGGCAACCAGCCAAGCGACTAAAAGCGCTCCGGTGATTAGCATTGAAATGAGTTTTTGAACAAAAGGTTTCATCGGACGTTTGTCGGGGGCTGCGCTGGCGTTGGCAAGCCTCGATCGTACCAAAATGCTGGCACTTGCCTGAGCCAGATTTACATGGGTTTTCGGCAATCTCGGGCTGTATTTCTGTGCGATTTTGCCTTCATTGCTGGCAGAAAATCATTTTTCGAGGAATTCGCAGGGGCTGTGACCAGAGGTGTCACGGGGGCCGCCAATGATTGTCACAGACAAATGACAGACATCCCATTTCAGGAACTTGCAATGATCAAACCTATCAACAGTCCCGTTCTTTCTTCCGCGAATCCTCGTTGCGGTCTGCAAAAGGTCTCAGAACTGATTCCGCGATTGATTCAGCAATACGAAATTCAGGCAGAAATCACACGTGCCCGGCAGGAAGAGGCCGACGCCAAGGAAGCCGCGATGGTGGACGCCGCGATGCTTCGCCAAGCCAAAGCGGCATTGTTCGAGGGAGACACCGAAGCATGGATGCAAGAACCGATTGGGATGCCAGCAATCGGACGCAACGATTCGGCTGATCCATCTGGCACAATTACAGACGCTGTCCAACAGTCCTTTCTCTGGTAGGTCGGACATTGAAATTCACTACGCGCCAGATTGCAAACATCATCCTACTGACTGGTGGATGTCGTTGAGGCACCAGAATTCAGATCGAAATCGATCGTCTGGATCCCAGCATTCACTGTCGCGGTTAATTCGCTGGCACTGTTATAGGAAGTAGGCAACTCTATCGAACCGGCGGGCAACGGCTCGGCGTCGTCTTCGTGGTCGCCGAACGCTTTTCCATGTTGTATTCGCACGATCTTCTCGCCGGTCAACACACCCGGCTGCTCGGAGTTAAACATTAAGGAGTACTTTCCGCTTCCGTCGGTTCGGCCGCTAGAGAAAGTCTTGTCGGGAGACTCAAATATTATGTGCGCGTTTGGCAATGGCTTTTCATCTAGGCGAATCGTCCCAGAGACTTGGGCCAAGCCTAAACTCGCATAATCCGGTTCGACTTCTTGGGTACAACCCCAAGCAGTCACCAAGCATAGGCAAGTAAGAATCAAGTAGATATACCGTTGCCATCGCCAATTTTGATAGTTCATTTTGGACTTACTTTACTTCATTTCTTGTGAGCTAAACCAGCCCCTAGTTTTATAGCATGGCGAGACTAACGTGCGACTTCAACTTCGTTACCATTTCTTGAAAACTTGGCCCGATAAACGTTCGTATCGACATTAGATGAGATAAAGTGCGTCGATCCGTCTCCGAGTACGACATTCATACCACCAATGTGGTAGCTGCCGAAAGAAATTTCGATCAATCCCCCGTGCAGCGACGGATTGGTCACTCGAGCATTCATTTCAACCATCCCCGAGCCAACGACTTCTGAGAAATCGCTCCCGCCCGTTCCGCCACCTGTTGAAGCATTGTCACACTGGAAAGAACTAATGTTGGGTGACCCAATGAACCAATGGTCCGTCGAGTTGCCGTCCTTCTTGAATCTCGGGTCAGTCCGTGATTCGGCAACAAGCACAGTGTTGGACAACCCGTCGGTGATGGCACCAAACTCAATTTTACTGCATCCCCAGAAAACACCATTGGGGTTACTATCGCGCGTGGACACTGAATCAGACAAGCTTGGCCCGCTATCGCCGCGCACATTAGACCCAATGTTCGCCCGGTAGTCAGCCGGAACTCGATCTGTAACCCCGTTGTGATCATAGTGGTCATCAATCGGGGAGGTCGGACAGCGCGCAATCGGAACCACCTGAGCGGCTGCAATCTCGTTTGCTCCACTCCTCCAGCTTGCTCCGGGCACAATCGTGTCGTATAGACTTTGCTGCTCGATAAACGGAAGTATCTCGACTCCCCAAGTGTAACCATCCTCGCCCCAACCGGATGGCAAATGCTGATAAGTCGATTCGTAGTTGTGCATCGACAAACCAAGCTGTCGAATATGATTGGCACAAGTAACTCTGCGAGCCGCTTCTCGGACCATTTGAACGGCAGGCAAAAGCATCGAGATAAGAATTCCGATAATTGCAATGACAACCAATAACTCGACTAACGTGAAGCCTTTTTCTCGTCTTGTAGTGGATTTGATTGCCATGGAAGAGTCTCAGCTGGAAGGGCGCGGTGGGAAGTGAGCTCAAGCCCGAAACGCCCACTCATTGTAACGAGTTTCCATAGGAAACTACGTTAAAACTCTTGGGTCTCAAGTGCTTTTTCTCCTGGCTTCACCCAATAAGCTACCGATTTTAACAAAGCCCCATCTACATGTAATCTCTATATGGATTGGTTACATGATTACTGATTTGGGGTGGGCAAACTACCGGAAGACTGCGAGTTCATCTTCAAAAGTTTTTTCGCTTCAGTGCGGAACAGAAACAATCCCTTAACTCCAACGATCCTCTCCAAGATCGGTTTCGCTTGCTCAGCCTCGCCTGTTTCGGACAGCATATAGCAAAGAATAAAAGTGACTTCTGCATTTAAATTAGGTTGCTTGGCAACCTTCGCCAAAATGGCTTTCGCAGCGTCCATTTGATCTGTCTTCATCAGCACGTAAGCCAACGAGCTAACCGCGCTCACGCTGTCCGACTTGGCTTGAGCGACCTGCCGAGCCAAATTGACGGCCATATCCTGTTTCTCTTTTTTCGGACTGTGAGCCAACGATAGCGCGTACAAATTGGCGTAGTCAAAATTGTTCGGGTTGTCTGCCGTAAGACGTTTGAAGTGATTTTCAGACATCACGTAAGCACCTTGGGCAAAAGCAACTTTGCCACGTAGTTCGCGTAGCGCGTTCGTATTGCCCTGGATCTCTTCGAGTGTCTTGATCGCTGAGAGCGTAACCGCAAAGTCTTCTTCGTTGATGGACCACTGCACAAGCGCAAATTGTATCTTTTCATCACGCGGGCGCTCACTGGCCGTTTTCTTCAGCAACGCACCAGCTTCGTTGATCTTCCCTTTCCGCTGCAGCCACGATGCAAGGGTGACTTCGGCAGGTCGGAAGCTGTCATCCGTTTGTTGTTGATCCAACTTCTTAAGAAACTCGAGAGCATTGTCGATTTCGTTGGCGTCAAACGCAACTTCTGCTCGTGCGACCAACGTTTGTGTCGCTTGCGGCGCGATTGCCACTAATTCTGCGACCGCAGCTTTCGCATCATCCGCCTTTCCGCGCGCTTTGGCTACTTCGTATTTGGCGTAGTAGTAGCGACGCTTGAAATGGTGTATCTGAGCATTGTCGAACGCGCCGTCGCCGCTCTGAATCGCCAGCAGCGCTTTGTCAGCAAGGGCATCGGCATCAGTAATCCGGTTTTGCGCCAATGCGAGCCGTGCGAACGAGAAATAGACATCGGGATAGTCGCCGTCAGAAATAGCAGCCGCTTCGAGCAATCGTTTCCCAGAATTGCTGTCACCAACCGCGTAGGCCATCGCCGCCAACATTAGACTAGTCGGTGGAATGCCATCAAAAGATACTTTGATTTTCTCCAGCTTGCTCTGAGCTTCTTTGAGTTTGCGGTTGGAAAACAGTTCCACTACTTCTGTCAGCGATGTGTCCAGTTGTGAACCGGGATCGACTTCTCCCGGAATCATCTGCATCAACTCTTTCCGGACGCTTCCAAATAGCCTGTTAGCGTTGCTATCGAGCGTGCCGCCAGTCGCCCCTTCAGTAGATGCTGGAGTGGCTTGGGAGAAACAGTCATTTGGCAACACCACAGCCACCATAAACAAGCATGGCAGTGTCCATCGCAAAAAAACTAGGGACGAGATAGAAGGATATGATCTAGTTGGTAGAGAAAACAAGGGACTGCTCCTGAGGGCGTAGGTTGCGCGTCCCGAAGAAGGATTGGCAAATTTGAACTGGCTAACTCTGGCTTGACTCCGCTCTTGCCTAACTCCGGCCTAAGATCGAACTCGTCAGCCGATCACTAAATCAAGAAACGGACTTCATATTGATCGCGTTGAGAATGTCGGCAGTCGCTTTTGACTTGTTCAGCACATAAAAGTGAACTCCCTCAACACCACGACTGATCAGATCACTAGTCTGCTCAACCGCCAACTCGATGCCCGCCTTGTATTGATCTTCCGCCTGGTCACTTTTTGAAAGCGCGTCCGTGAACTTCACGGGCAGCTTCGCCCCGCACATCGACGTGATCCGTTCGATCTGTTTTAGGCCGGTTACTGGCAACAAGCCTGGAACGATTGGCACATCGATCTTACGAGCCCTACATTTGTCGCGAAAACGGTAGAAGTCATCGTTATCATAGAACAGTTGCGTGACAACTGCATCAGAACCAGCGTCGACCTTGCGTTTTAGGTTGTCCAGATCAATCTCCGGACTGACGGCGTCTTTATGAGTTTCAGGGTAACCGGCGACCAGCACGCCAAAGTCTGAGAATTCTGCGCGAATCAATTCGACTAATTCGTTGGCGTACTGCAAACCACCTTCAGCCTGAGTGAATTCCGTTTCGCCTTTGGGTGGATCTCCCCGCAGGGCAACAATGTAATCAACACCTTGATCGGCCGCCTTTTGTAGATATCCACGCAAGTCATCTTTACTGCTGCCAACCAGAGTCAGATGTGAGGCAACCGGCACGTTAAATTGGCGTTTGACCTTTTCGATGATCTCAAGTGTCTTGCCCCGTGTGGATCCGCCAGCCCCGTAGGTGCACGTGATGAACTCAGGAGAAAACTCCATCAGACGCCCGACGTGCTCATATAGGCTCGTTTCTCCCGCTTCAGTTTTCGGCGGAAACAGCTCGAACGATATTGTAGGTTTATCTTGGTTAAAAAAGTCTTGAAGGGACATGCAACAGGATTCCAATTGATGGTAAGCCAACCCAATAGAAGGGAAGTCTCCCATTCTAGTAAGCAGGCCCGGAACCAACAGGGCGAAGACGCGCCAAATTGGCTATGGAGAGGAAATTTAACTGAGACAGTATGCGGCTAAGACCGCATTGAATCAGTATCAAAATCCCAACTGATCGGCAGTTAACCCCTCAGGGCGCTGGCCACTTGTTAGATGGTACATGTCACGAATCAATTGGGCATCGCAATCGCGCTGCTCAACTTTTCGGCGGCCAAACATCCGCCGCTGTGTCGTGATGATAACTTCCGGCGGCAGCAAACCCATCTGCCCAATCGCTCGGGCGTAGTTGACAAAAGAAGGTACGTTCGTCGTCGCCATGCCGTACACCATACTGCCCACGCCGATCAGCTTGCCTGTAAAGACGCTGGTGTTGATTGCCGTTTTCGCATAGTCGCCGATTAAGCATCCCACAAACTGCATCCCAGTCGCGATCTTTTCCTGCTCCCCCACCAACGGACGCATGTTAACAGTGCCATAAGTGTTTTTTAGATCACTGTTGCAGGTGCCAGCGCCAAGGTTGATCCAACTACCAAGGTAGCTGTGGCCAAGAAATCCGTAGTGCTGCTTATTGCTATAGGGCTCAACCACGACCCCTTCGATCTCGCCACCCATTTTGCACGTGTGCCCAATTGAAACTCCATCTTTGATGGAACTGTGTTCGCTGATTTTGGAACCCGACCCAACATAAACAGGACCGCGAAAGTAAGCAAACGGGCCGATCGAACAACCTGAATCGATCACGACCGGACCTTCAGTACAATCAAACACGACGCTCTCAGGAATCGCGGCAGGCGATTTCTTTGACAGATAGACTCCATCGTCCAGTTGTTGATACTCGCCACTGGTCAGACGAAACTCAAGATTCTCGGCACAAGACTTCATGTGTGCATCCACAATGTCGTGTGGATTGTCCAGCATCGTGAACTCGTCGTCGACGACTTGGCCCTGTAAACTTCCATCTCGTAACGACGTAAACAACTCTGCCGCAAACTGACCAACGGTTGATCCGGCCGCTTCCGCCGCAGCACAAAGCTTTGTTGTCTCAACACAAATGGCGGCTTGGCCTGCATCAACCAGAGTTTTAGTCTGCTGGTGGGTTCTTGAAAAATCGTTCAACTTCGCGAAGTTGGAAAACGTCGGTGCCAAACGCGCGTTGACGATTAGCGTCGTTTCGGCGCTGCTATCGATCTCCGACGCAAGCACCGGGAAATCTTGGGAAACTAACGAGGCTAGGAATGGCCGCACATGGGCCACCAAGGTTCCTTCGATGCGACTCAGCCAATCGATCAAGCGGTAGCTACCGCAAGTGATCGCCCACGTGGGACGTGCTGTCGATGCCGGGGCCAATCGGTCAACCCGCGCGTCTTCAACAACAAGAATATTCATGTGTGTTCTGTCAATTGTTGGTACAAGTCTTAAAAAAGCAAACGCAACGCATCCCTCTTATTGTAACCCGCCTTTGAGATACTGGGCTGCAACCGCGCGACAAAAAAAACAGAGCTAGTCCGTTGTGGACCAGCTCTGTTTTTGGTGGATTTTCTTTGTTAGGCGACGTCTCTAGCGAGTCGTTGCTGCACTTGCGTCTGCAGTATCGCTGGACATCTGGCTAATCACCATCGTGGTTAGATCTAGTTTTTCTTGGTAAACGATCGCACGATTAACGCCCTTAATAACTTCACCGCGATTTGTCGGATCGACTTCTTCGCTGTCAAAACGCAGTACCAATGAGATACCGTGCTGAGCCGAAAGTGACTTCAGAACAGTCTGCATCTGTTGGTAAGTTTCGTAGTAAACTTTGGCTTCTTTGCTAAGCAGATCCATTTCCGCTTGACGTGCTTCAGTTCGCAGACCCGCCTGCTTTTGCTCAAGTGCGCCTTCCATCTGGTTACGTTCTGGCGACCCAACTTCAAATTCCTTTAAGCCCAATGCTTCTTGCTTGATGGCTTCTTGTTTTTGCTGAATCTCGCCCTTGAGCTGATCCGCTGTAGCCTTGATCGACTGCATCCGAGATTCAAAGTTACGGTTTTGCTTGAAGACCTTGGCGACGTCCAACACTGCGACGATACCAGATTTTTCCTGAGCCGAAACTGTGCCGGTCAGTGTTACGACAGCGACCATGGCCATCAAAAATGTTTTCAATACTGAAGATTTCATAACTCGTCCTCCCTGACGAAATCGAATGGTTTTCAATGCCAACGAAATCGAATCCGTGATGAATTGGCAGTGGATATAGGTTTTTGTTTGTTCGGGTTCGGTCCACACTGTTTTGTTGGAAACAACTGCGGAGCACTTCTCGATCTGCTTTGTAAAGATTACGCCCGTCGGTGACAATGCAGATATCTTCAGTGCTCCAAAACTAACCGACAGCGTGCTAGCGTATCCAATTCTATTGTTTTCTATCTGAGGTTATAAAACACACGTATTTCGGAGAGTCGTCGAAATACTCTCACTGGCAATCGATCAATGTGATCATTGAACTTAAGCAACGACAACGGTCACTTATTTTACAGCTGCTCTTTCTTCATCGATTCGGTCGCCCAAATTGCCGTAACGGTGATAGTTGTCGCTGATGCTTTGCTCCTCCAAATACCAAAGTAATTCAACACGACCCTCAGTAAGTACGGGCGCGTCAGCGACGTAGCTGTCATGCAAATTTGCCGACTTGCGAATCAGGTCCGGTACATTATCTGAACCAGCGTAACGGATTCGGCGCGCCCAACCACTCGCGATGGCTTTGGCCAATTCCTCGTTTGATTCTTCTACGAACTCAATCGCTGCCGCCCATAACTCGGTGGCTTGGTCCAACCATTCCAAACACCGAGCCGCCGCCGATGCTGGATCAATCGCTCGTTCGTAACTCAATGTGACGCGGCAACCGACCGATCGTGCGGCTGCTACTCGCAACAGTATCTCAACTGGAGAGTCAGCCACATCGATTCGGATACGTAGTTCACGCACTGGCAAATAGCGTCGAATATTGTCTTGGCCGACCAACCGCATGTGATCATGCAGCCGACCAAACTCGGCCGCGTACTGCCCCGCATAGCTTCGCGCGGCCATCTCGACGTGCGTACATTCTTCTGGCGAAACTAAATCAGACTCCGCGCTATGAAGTTGTTTTAGTAAATCGCAAAGTAGCGGATCTTCAATTGAAACATTATCGGCTTGACTGCTGCCCTCTGGCGAAAAGGTGTCCTCAAAATCCAACAACTGAGCGACATAGTTGGGACCACCCGCTTTGATGCCCGGTCCGAACGCTGACTTTCCCATGCCGCCAAAAGGTTGCCGCAGCACGATCGCGCCTGTGGTGCCGCGATTGATGTAGAGGTTGCCTGCGCGAATTTCGTCTTTCCAAATTTTCTGCTCACGCTCATCGAGGCTTTCTAATCCCGACGTCAGTCCATAGCCACTGTGATTGACTAATTCGATCGCGTGCCGCAAATTGTCGGCACGCATCACCGCCAGCACGGGTCCAAAAAACTCGGTACAGTGTGTGAAACTACCGGGAGTAACGCCCCACTTCACGGCGGGCGAGTAAAGCTGTCGGTTATCCGGATCTGGAGTTGGCATGACGGCCCAGGACTCACCTTTCTCCAATTCCTTCAAAGCGCTCTCGAGTTCTCGACTGGGCGGTCGAATCAATGGTCCAATTTTAGTTTCCAGTTCCCAAGCCGAACCAACCTTCATGCTTTCGACCGCATCACACAAAGTCTTTTTGAATTGAGCGTCTTCGTAGACTTCGCCTTCAAGTATCAATAGCGACGTCGCCGAGCATTTTTGCCCAGCATGACTAAATGCGGAATGAATCACATTCTTAATGGCTTGGTCTCGGTCGGCCAGCGCCGTGACGATCGTAGCATTCTTCCCACCCGTCTCAGCCAGCAAACGCATGTCGACGCGATGACCGAGCATCGACAGCGCCGTCTCAGTACCTCCGGTAAGAATCACTGTATCCACATCGGCGTGAGCGGCTAATTGTTGTCCTTCGGCAGCTCCCGAGCACGGAATCAACTGCAGTGTCTTTCTCGAAACACCGGCGTCCCAGAAACACTTGCACAACTCGTGCGCTACCAACACCGTGTCCGAAGCAGGCTTAAGTATCACTGTATTGCCCGCCGCCAGCGCTGCGGCGATTCCTCCACAGGGAATGGCGATTGGGAAATTCCACGGTGATACGACCACGACGACACCGCATCCGGTTGTCGCGACACCCGAAAGTTGCTCGAAGTACTCGGCGCTTTGAGCGTAGAACTCGACGAAATCGATCGCCTCACTGACTTCAGGATCCGATTGCAATAAAGTCTTGCCACCGTCGGCAACTGCAGCTCCCATTAGATCACCACGACGCTCACGAATCTTTTGAGCCACTCCGATCAACACCCGTCGTCGATCGGCTACTGATTGCAACCGCCAACGGTCGTCATCGGCTTTCGCGCACGCAACAGCGGCTTCGATATCGTCTCGATTGGCTTGTAGATAACGCGCAACAACGACATCTGGGCGCGATGGATCGTAGCACTCTCGTTGGACTCGTTCATCTGTCACCTGTTCCCCCGCCACAACAAACGGGATGTCGGTTGCATGCCCTGAGTGCCGATCCTTCCAATCGGAGAGAATCGAATGAGCCCATTGGAGGTTGGCAGGCAGAGAAAAATCGGTGTCTGCTTCATTCCTAAAGTCTTGCCAACACGTATCGGACTCCATGGGAGCAACGGGATCTTCACGTCGGTCCTGTTTGCGACGTGGCTTTTCTGAAAGGGTTGGCATCTCGTCAAAGGCTTCGCAGAACTGTGATTCCAATTCCTGCCAATCGGCCGAACCAACTTCCAATCGAAACGCATGCCGCAAAAAGTTATTTGGTCCCGTGTTCTCGTCCAACCTCCGCACAAGGTAGCCGATCGCATGGATGAATTCTTCTTTACGACAGGCAGGTGCATACAGCAGTAAGCTACTGACCAGTTCCTGCAGTGCGCGACGCTGGTGATTCGCCATTCCTTCGAGCATCTCGAATTGAATTTTGTCCAAGGCGTTTCGCTTCGCCGCTTTTACCAACGCGTAGGCAACTTCGAACAAGTTGTGCGAAGCGATACCCAATTGCACCGCGGAGATGTTTTCGGGCTGTAATCCCCAAGTCACCATCCGCCGATAATTGGCGTCGGTCTCGCGTTTGTTTTGATACGGGGCTTGCGACCAATTGTGAAGCGCGGCCTCGAATCGTTCCATTTCCATATTCGCACCTTTGACGATTCTCATCGTGATCGGAGCGCCTCCAGATTCGACTCGCGTCTGCGCCCATTGAGTCAGCGCTTTCTGTGCTACGAACGAATCAGGAATATAGGCTTGCAAAACAATTCCAGCGTGGACATTTTCAAGTCCGGGGCGGCTTAACGTTCGGCGAAACGCCTCCGAAGTCGATCGCATGTCGCGGTACTCTTCCATGTCCAGATACACAAACTTCGGAACGATCGAACCATCGGCGCGTGTGAATTTTGATTTTGCACTTGCCCGATACAGCAACTCGAGACGGTCGCACAAAATGTCCAAGGTATGCTCAAATGCCAACGAAGAGATTTGAGAGTAGATTGTCGATATCTTGACCGAGACGACTTCGATGTCCGGATTCTGCATGGCTTGAAGGTATTTTTGCAAGCGCGCATGTGCGTCTTTTTCACCTAACAGCGCTTCGCCAAGAAAATTCACGTTCATACGCATGCCAGCATCGCGACGTGCCTGCAAATGTTTGGCAAGAAGTTCGGGTTCGGCGGGCAGGATCACGTTCGCCGTTTCCTGTTGCATCTTCTCCTTTACCATTGGCACAGCCACGCCTGGCAGATAAGAGCCAAATGATTGAAATCCCATCAACAGCGCACGATCAAATGGCGTGAAGAATCGCGGGACTCCCTGAACGTCCAAGATATGGACCAATTGATCGACGGCTCGATTGGGTGTCCGTGCGCGAAAAGCCTGATCCGTCATCTGGATCATGGTGATTTTATCGCTGGGGCTCTGAATCATCCGATCCAGTTCGGCTTGTTGGCGACGTTCCTGCGGCGTTTGTAAAGCGTTAGCACGCGTTTGTAAGTGACGAGCTACCGCGATCGACAATTGAACATCCTCAGACAACGAACTGGCTGAATCAACCGAATGTTCATCCAGCAATGACCGAAGATCAACCGTGTCCCCATTCGTATCTTCACTCGACTCCGTCATATATCGCTCCAATACAGCTCGGTAGTCCCTTCCGTTTTTTACGGCGGAGACCGCCGAACTACGTTTTCAAACGTAGTTTATCCCATCAACTCGATCACCTTCTGACAATCTTCATCACAAGGTGTTGTAAGTGTTTCCCCCAGATCGAAGCACTCTTTCAACGACAGCGTCTGGTAATTTTCACCCAAGATCTCAAACATTTCTGGCGTCACCAGCGCGGGGTGTTCGACACCCACTGCGTGACAGAGTTGCAAAATTTCTTTCCGCAACGTGATCAGATAATTTGCCAACCGCGCTGATTTGTCGGTCGGGTCGAGCCCACGCATCAACCATTTGTTTTGTGTCGCGACACCTGTCGGGCAATGTCCTGTGTGGCATTCCTGCGCTTGAATACATCCAATGGCCAACATCGCCTCGCGTCCAACCGAAATCATGTCGCAGCCCATCGCCATCGCCAACAAAGACTCCTGCGGAAAACCTAACTTGCCAGATCCCAGCCACACGATCCGGTCGGCAATACCAGCGGTGGCAAACTTTTTAAACACTCGACTGAAGCCTACCTTAAACGGCAGCGACACGTGATCGGAAAACGTCAACGGCGCAGCGCCCGTGCCACCCTCACCTCCATCGATCGAAATAAAATCAACCGCGCGGCCTGTGTCGGCGACCATCTCTGCGATCAGCTGATCCCAAAAATCCATTTGTCCAACCGCTGACTTGATACCGACCGGTACTCCTGAGAGATCAGCCAATTGTTCCACAAAATCAAGGAGTTGATCGGCACTCTTAAACTCTCGATGCGCCGACGGACTGATGCAGTCCTTTCCTTGAGGGATGCCGCGAATTTTGGAAATCTCGGCAGTGATCTTTCCCGCCGGCAATACTCCTCCGCGACCCGGCTTAGCTCCTTGGGAAAGTTTGACTTCGACCGCCTTTACGGCAAACTTCTGGCATGCTTCCTGAAACATGGAGGGATCAAAACGCCCCTCAGCGGTACGGGCACCATAGTACCCTGTCCCTAGTTGGAAAACCAAATCGCCACCATGGTCATGATGCGGCGAAATCCCGCCTTCCCCTGTGTTCTGCAAACAACCCGCGATCTTGGCACCGCGATTGATGGCTTCGACGGCAACCGAACTGAGCGACCCGAAACTCATCGCCGATGTCCCGATGATCGACGCCGGACGAAAAGCCTTCTCACGTTTGCGAAAACCTCCCATCACTTTGGCACACGGGATGGAATAGTTTGGATCGTATCCCGTTTCGTCTTTGGCGGTCTCAATAATTGGAAACGCAGATTGTTTGATGATCAAATGTCCGGGCGTGCGTTCTAGATCATTGTCGGTGCCAAACCCGAAGTAATTATTTTCTCCATCAGCCGACGAATAGATCCACTCGCGCTGATCTCGATTGAAGGGCCGCTCCTCATTGTTGCTGGCGATAATGTACTGGCGCAGTTTGGGTCCAAGTTTTTCCAAAACGGCGCGACCATGTCCGACCAATGGGAAATTCCGAAGAATGGGATAGCGAGTTTGAACAAGGTCGTAGATCGCCACCACTGCGGCGATTACCAGAATGCAAAAAACTAGGATGTACCAGAACAAACAATTCTCCTCACAGGAACCCTACAAAATTCAATTCACCTCAGCGCTTTCTATCATCGGTTGAAACTGACAACCACGCAAGGTTTTGGTAGACTCGCAAACGCCGCCCATGTCAAAAAACAAGAAAACAACCAAAGGCTCTGCAGCCGCCAATCAATCAGAACAGCGCTCCTCAATCTGGGCCGCTCGGCAGATCGGCTACGAGAATTATTTCTTTCTAGTCATCTGCGTTTTTGCCCAACTGCTAACAGTGTTGATTACTTGGCCATTGTGGGAAATCCGGCAATCGCCAGTCAATTTGCCTTGGATCAATGCGATGCCGCAGATTCCGTATGGCATTTTGGTTATCGCCAGCTTGGTTGGTGTCTTGATTTCGCCCAGACGTTACGGCTTGGCAATTCATTGTGCGGTACTCGCGGCGGCCGTGCTATCGGACCAAACACGCTGCCAGCCACAAGTCCTTTGGGTCGCTGTGTTATCGGTCGCCTGCGTTTTCGACCGCGCAAAACAGTTTTGTGTGTGGGCGTTGGTCGCGCTATGGTTGTGGGCAGGGATTCACAAAGCGATTTCGTCAGAGTGGTATCAGGGCAATGCTTATCAACTGATGCAACAAGCCGGCGTCACCGAACCGCTTCGGTGGTGTTATTGGTTCGCGCTGCTAGTCACGATCAGTGAGATCGCTCATGGAGTATTGGCAATCTTCCGTCCACGCGCCGCAGCGATCACTTGTGCGCTGCTTCATCTTGGAATCGCCGGATTCATGATGTTCATTCAGTACAATTTTAGCGTGGTGCCATGGAACATTTGCACCGCAATTGTGGGGACATGGTTGATGTTCAAAGCAGTGACCGTGGAAGGCGTCCCGTGGAAACACGTTTTGGCAATCCCAGCAGTCACATCAATCCCAGCGCTATCGCAAGCCTCCGGGAGTCGTTGGCTTGGATGGTGCGCGATTGCTTTGCTGTTGGTTCTGCCGGCAGGATTTTACACTGGGCATGTCCGTCACTGTTTTGCTCACGTGCTTTATTCCGGCGGACTACCGCTGGCCAGCATCTCGAAAGCCGATGGAACCGTGGATCAGCTATTGGGCTGGGACGTGATTCGTGTTCCTTTCCCTCATGAGCCCAACGCGTTTCGCGACTACTTCCACTTGACCGCAGCACCTGGGGAAAAGCTGCACATCCATGAGGTACGCCCTTGGCTGCGCAGTCACTACTATCAATTGGACGCTTCTCAGCAGCTACAAGAAATTTCACGCTCCGAATTTTTTGCCGCGGAATCTAGCGTTGGTGGAATTGGCTGCGATGATCGAACTGCGACTTTCGAGTTAATCGAACGCGGAGCAAAAATGAAACGTCGTACAGCCGACGCAATGATTTTTGCGATTTCGTTCACTCCAGAAGATTTCTCTGCTGCGCAATTGGATCTGGTAAACGACCTACCCAACATCGAAGAGATCCAATTAAAAGGCTGCGACGTTCGTGACGACGACCTAAAAAGAATCGTGACGCTAAACAGGCTCCGAGGCATTGGTTTGAACCAGACCCCCATCACCCACGCCGGACTCACACACTTGTCCGGAATGACGCGGCTTACGCTGATCGAATACAACGGGCAAGTCTACGACTCGATTGCCGAAATCATCGAGTTAGAGGAAGAATAAAAGTTTGGCACGCGGGCGGCGAGTAACCTACTTGTACCGCTCTGCAGAAACACGGTCACGTAAAACCCGACAAAACACGAGAGGAATCTCTCTAGGTGGAAAAATGCCTCCTGCCATATAATGGGGTTAGAGGAAATGTCGCGTGCGTGCGTCGGCAATTTGAACATCGGAAAATGGAGTTTCCACAATGCGCAAGATCGCTGTTATCAATCAAAAGGGAGGCGTTGGCAAAACGACCTCTGCCGTCAATCTTAGCGCTGCATTGG
>CAZDBE010000017.1:0-9926 GCA_964503675.1 uncultured Pirellulaceae bacterium
TTGTGACCCGATGAACGTCAATTTCTTTCATCAATGGAAACACCGGCAAGGTGATGATTTGTTGGTAGACCGCGTCGCTGTTAGGACAGGTCAAGTTTTGGCCATACCGTTCTTGGTACCACGAGTGCTGGAATACCGGACGGTAGTGAACGTTGACGCCGATTTGCTGATTACGAAGATGTTGAAAAACGGTATCGCGACTAATATCGGAACTTTCGTGGTCCCATTTCATAACCACGATATGGTTGGCGCTTGTTCGGGAAGCTTTACTGGTCAGCAGGCTAGCGAACGGAATGCTGGCGAACTGTTGCTGGTAGATGTTGGCGATGTTTTCCCGGGCGTCGATGAAGGCGGGAAGTTTTTTGATTTGAGATATACCCAGCGCACATTGCAGGTCGCTGATACGGTAGTTGCATCCCAAGGAAAGCATGTCGTATTGATGCGTGCCGGCTTGGGTACGTTGACTGTGGGTGTTGTCGATTCCGTGCGAGCGAAAACGTCGCATGCGGGCGGCAAGTTCCGAGTCGTTGGTTGTGACCGCGCCACCCTCACATGTCGTGATGGCTTTGACTGGATGGAAACTGAAACAGGTCAGGTCGGCGACGCTACCGATGGGGTGGGATTTGAAAGACGCACCTAGTGAGTGGCAACTGTCGGCGACGAGAATCAAATTGTGTTTGTCCGTGATGGCTCGCAATCGATCGTAGTCGCAAGGTTGACCGGCGTAGTCCATCGCGACGATGGCTTTGGTGCGTGGCGTAATTTTGTTTTCAATGTCCACCGGATCGACCAACAATGTGTTGGGATCGACGTCTGCGAATACGGGCTTTCCGCCGCAATAGATGACGGCGTTGGAGGTCGCTACAAATGTGATGGCGGGCACGATGACTTCGTCGCCTTCAGAGATACCGATCGCGGCAAATGCCGCATGGAGTGCAGCGGTTCCGCTGCTCACAGCGACTGCGGAAGTGGAGCGGGTTGCTTCGGCCAGACGAGCTTCGAATTGTGACACAGCAGGACCAGTGGTCAGCATGCTGCTGCTAACCGCAGCCAGCACCGCTTCGATATCCTGCGCGTCAATTGTCTGTTTTCCGTAAGGCAACATCCATGTTTCCTTTGATTTCAAATCGTGCCTTGCCGCATCGGGCTTAGGTTCACTCGGCAATTTACCTATTGCCTTGGCATTGGACAATACGAATCGTCCGGTCGAGCGACCGGACAGAATTTCGCCGCCGGCGGGCCTGCGAGAGCTAGCAGGAATCAGCTGCTGGTCTTGGATCCGATGCGTGCGACGCGGTCTTTGATCTTTTGCAGCAGGTTGCGACGGGGCGGTCGCGCATAGACGACTTGGTCTTTGAACTTTCCCTCAAACAGATTCTCGGCCGCATAGTATTTATGGGGATAACCACGTGTTTGAAACCAATGCCCATACCTCAGAGCCCCTGATTTATCAGTAGACGCTAACAGATTTGACGACAGCAGTTTTATAGTGTGTTGATGGCAGGTTGAGCGTACCGGCCCAGGAAGGTTCTGGTACAGGCAGGGGCCTAGTAAGACCGAAGGCCGATCCCAATAAACCGCCTCGATTCCAACGCTTGACCCAAACGAGACCGTCATATCGCAAGATTTAAGCAACTGGTACGTGTCGCAGTGGGCGTCGGGGGCAATGATCGTCAGGTTTGGGAAATTCAGATTCAACATGTCCCGTTTGCGTTGGTTGTCGACCTCCGTCAGATTGGGGTGAACGCGCAAGTACAGTTTCGTTTGGGGCTGACGCTCAAGCATGGAGCTCGCAATTTGGGAGATTGCCGTTACCTGATTGGGGTAGATTTCATTTTGCCATTTGTCGCCAATCGCTACGAACTCATCGTCCGAAGAACAGAAGATGGCAATGTTTTTTCTTGCTGCATCAAAGTCTTCCGGAAGGTGGCCAAACTCCTGCGCTGTCGTAAATGATTTCCAAGCCGTTTCAACTCGGTTAACTCGGTCAAGAAACCATTGACGTCCGACATTTTCTCGAGCAAGCGGATCTGCCGTATCCCACCGTCGTTCAATTGTGCGATGGATTTGGTCGATGTCGTGCGGCAGGTGATTTTCGAAAACCTCATAGTGCGATTTGTTGCATCCTCGTTCGTGCAAGAAACAGTCGACATTCATTGCCTCACAGGCGCGTAATACGCCCCGCATCGCGGCAAATCGCCCGTTGAACGTGTAGACTCGGTCGATTGGGTTCCCCTCAAGGAACTGCAGAGTATTGCGGTAACTTTGCCAAGCAGAAGTCAGGAAACGGTTGAGCAAATCTCGGTTCTTAACCAGATCTGGCTCAGGATCGCGCACAACCGAGACCAGTGACGAGAGACTTGCATAGCCGATCTCAAAATCGTCTATGCGGTAGGCGATGAGCGCTGAAACGTCTTCGAAATCAAGCTTTAGTTGATCGGGCTCTGGCGTCAGTTGGACCAGTTGCCGCATTTGTTGAAATGATATTTGTGGCGAGACAAGTTCCCAGCCCATTTTGCGGCGACCGAAACACTCGTCGCAGCGCGCTTGCGATCGATCGGTATTGAAGTCACAGTTGGCCAACTGGCCTGAGCAGGAAACGATGGTGACTTGGTCGCCGTTGTCCAAATGCTGCTGTGCCAGTTCGAGTTCCGTCTCGAAGTGCGGTGCGACAGTCGCATATGGGGATAAAATCGCGATTTTCATTGGAGCTAGTCGCGCACTACTTTAGGCCGCTATACGTTCCTGAACAGCGCTTACCGGGCGTCGACATTCGACGAACAGAGAGTCGGGTTTTCTTACATTTCCATTGCGGGCGTCCAGCTCGAAGGACTCATATCCTTCGATGAAGCTTTCGGTCGCAGTTTGAACTTTGAAATCCACAAAACCACAGGAACTGCAAAGAGTTCTTAGAGAGTGACGGTCATACATCCAGCGGTGAATCTCACCCTGACTTCGGAATAGCCCTTCTTCGAAAGACTTTAGTGCTTCCTTGCCCATCAGACGACGAACAACCCAACGAGCCAACTGTGTCTTCGCTTGTTTGATAGAACTTTTAATCCTTTGGGCAGCATTGGGGATTTCTTTAGTCTTCTGCAGCAGGTGACTGTTCTGGCAACGAGCAAATTCGTCGCCGACGCGCGACTGTACAAATTCAGAATTGCTGCACTGGTCGCCAGCCATGTACTGCCCCATTCTGCCGCCAGAATGGTTTCTTACCAGTTGGTCCAGCAGCTCCAATTTAATCCAGTCGTAGTTGGCCGCAGCAGTTTCATCGCCTTCCCATGCTTGGCGATGGTTCTCTAAGTACAGCGTTGCGATTTGCTCAAGATTGGGGATGACGATCCGGAGGACCCCACCCGGTTTAAGAACGCGAAAGCAGTCTTCCAACAATCGGTCGCCGTCGGCTGGATCAAGATGTTCCAAGACGTGCGAGTGATAGACGGCGTCGTAGTGCTGATCTTCGAACGGCAAACCTTTGGTGATGTCATATTGTTGGACTGACGGATCCGTTGACTCAAGATCGATGTTTGTCCAGGCGTCATGAAAACGCTGGCCACAACCAACGTTCAGCAAACGCGGTGCATCTTTCTGATGTTGTGAGGAGTCTGTCAAGGAATTGTGTTAGAAGATGGAGTGGCGATTGATTTGAAATTCGATTGACTTATCACGCTACTATGCGATCTTTATGCCGACTCGGCCTGTGTAGTCGATGCGCTGCAGGAACATTCTTATACCGTGCTTTGAGAAATACTCATCGACCGCTTTGCGGCAGCCTTGCCAGTGACCGTAGTCATCGATAATAAGAACGCCGCCGACGGAAAGTTTTGGAAACAGCACTTCTAGCTCGCACCGTGTTGACTCATACCAGTCAGTATCGAGCCTGAGGATTGATATCTCATCCGGCGATATTTTGGGAAGGGTGTCTTCGACCTTACCTTTTACGTAGCGGATATTGGATTCGGGGTATCCGGTCTGAGCCATGGTTTGTTGTACGGTTTCCAGTGAGCAGCGGCACCAGATGCTCTCGGGAGACTCCGCACTGTCGGCTTGGTCATTGGCCAATAATTCGTCCGCACACTGGCCTCGTAAGTCAACACCGTTGGCAGACGGTGCCGACATACCATCGTAGGTGTCGTACATCCAAAGCGTGCGATTGGTTTGGTCTAGATTCATCAGCGTTCGCGCCGCCGCAGCAGTGCTTCCGCCTTTCCAAACTCCACACTCTACGATATCACCGGCGATTTTGTGTTTTGAAACGTATTCGACAGCATCGCAAAACGCCATTATGCGTTCCGGTGAAGTCATTGTTGAATCACTAACGGCAGCAATTATCTCGCGCTGCGATTCGGTTGAATCTGGAAGCTGATCGGCTAGCGCAACTACGGGCGCAGGCTTGTCAGACGCCGGTCCAGATCGAAATTTTTTGAAGGGTCTTGTAAGGAGCTTCATTGTGCTGCCAAAGATTTTCGAGAATTCTTCGTTCTAGTTATCAGATTGGCTAAAGTTGGTAAACCGCAACTGTCGGGACCAAGTGGAAGCGAGCTCGGACTGGATCGCTAGCTTTAAACGACTCGATGATCAGAGCGGGTTGTTCGAAGAGACAACCCCGTTTCAATCTTGCACAGACTTCCCAGATAGACTATCACCCCTTGATGCCCAAGCCGCTCGACACGCCGATTTTGTTCTGCAACTTCAATCGTCCAATCCTGACGAAGCAAGTTTTCGCATCGATTCGCAATCAGCGACCAAAGACGCTGTTTCTCAGTTGCGATGGACCGCGCGCCGACCATCCTGACGATGTGGCCAACGTAATGGCGGTACGTGAAATTCTGAAAGCGGTGGATTGGCCGTGCGATGTGTATACGCGTTTCCCCGAAGAGAATTTAGGCTGTAAGCACGCCATTTCGTCAGCGATCGATTGGGCATTCGAGCAAACAGAAGCGCTGATCATTCTCGAAGACGACTGTCTACCGAGCGCTTCCTTTTATGGTTACTGTCACAACTTGCTCGATCGATTTCGAAACGAAGATCGGGTGATGATGATCAGCGGTAACAACTTTCAGCCGCGACCTACTTCGTCTAACAGCTATTATTTCTCCCGCTGGACCCATATTTGGGGATGGGCAACTTGGAAACCTGCTTGGAGCACTTTTGACGTCGACGTCAGTTCGTGGCCGCAGGTTCGACAGAGCCAACAGTTAATGACGCTGCTTTCGGATCCGATCGAGTATGCGCATTGGACGCAGACGTTTGAAGCTCAGCACGCTGGCCATATCGACACATGGGATTTCCCGTGGATGTATGCGGTCTGGGCCAATAATGGATTGAGCATTCTTCCGGAGAGAAATCTTGTCTCTAATATTGGCTTTGGGGAAGAGGCGACGCACACGCGGGATCCGGAATCTGTTTTGGCTGGACTTCCGGTGCATGATCTTGGGAAAATCATTCATCCCGAACGGGTAGAGGTTAATTCGTCAGCCGACCGTCATACTTGGGAGACTATTTTCTTGCCTCACGTGAAAGTAGAACCTTCGGCACCGGTCCGGCGCCCACGTGGTCTGAGAAGACTGTACAATCGACTGATCGGAGCCGAAAAATAGAGCGAGCCAATTCCCAAACGTAGTTTCGTACTTCTTCATGCCAGATTTCCCAGAGAAAACATGTTCAATCGACCGGCTGGTGACGCATCCTAAACTGGTTGCCGCAGCGCTCTCCGGCGAGAAGACTCAGCAACGTCGCGCTGGCGTCTACGCTTATCCCGGCGAGACGTTTGAACTTGAGGGAGTTTCGTTTCGCGTATCAGATTTGCGACAAGAGGATTTGGGCGCGATGACAGAAGAGGAAGCGCTGCGCGAGGGCTATCCGAATTTGAATGAGTACAAGACGCTCATTCTACGAATGCATCCCGGTATGGAATGGGACACGGCCTTTCCAGTGTGGGTCCACGAATTCGCTAGAGCGTAGCTATACCTAGCGATACCCGGTGCCGACGCGGTTGGATCTTGCTAAACTGATGGTATGTCATCTTCACCGGAAAAACCTGTTTCCGTTTCGGTACTTACTGAAGCGATTCGCTACTCGCTGAACAAAATGTTCAACGCCGTTTGGGTGGAAGGCGAAGTCTCCGGATTGTCTCGGCCGGCTTCCGGCCACGTCTACTTCACGCTCAAAGACACAACAGCTCAGTTGAATTCGATTCTCTGGCGGACCGAAGCAAATCGACTTCCCTTTGAGCTAAAGGAAGGTCAGAAAGTTATATGCGGTGGCTACGTCGATCTGTATGCTCAACGGGGCAACTATCAGCTGATCGTGAAAAAGGTCCAGCCCGTTGGCGTGGGAGCCTTGCAGTTAGCGTTTCAACAACTCAAAGAGAAGCTTTCGCGTGAGGGGCTGTTCGATCCGGCGGCTAAGAGAACGCTGCCGCGCTATCCCAAAAATATTGCCGTGGTCACCAGCCCCACCGGTGCGGCGATTCGCGACTTTCAGCAAGTGCTGACCCGCCGCTGGCCGATGACCAATGTACTGGTGGTTCCAGTACGCGTGCAGGGGGATGGCGCGGCGGCAGAGATCGCCGCTGCGGTTAATTCGCTGCAGTCCACGCATGGTGAAATAGATGTGATCGTCGTCACGCGCGGTGGTGGAAGTATCGAGGATCTGTGGAGCTTCAATGACGAAGGTGTTTGTCGCGCCGTTTTCGCTAGCAAGATCCCTGTCATATCAGGCGTAGGCCACGAGATAGACGTGACTCTGTGTGATTTGGTCGCCGACGTGCGAGCGTTGACTCCCAGTGAAGCTGCCGAACGTCTGGTGCCTGATCGAGCAGTATTTGCCAAGCAGCTTGCGAATGTGGAAGGCCGAATGCGTGGAGCAGTGGCTGGGAAGATTGAAACCGCTCAGCTGATGTTGGATCGCTTCACTCACCATCGTCAATTAACGCATCCGTTGGAGCCGATCGAGCGGCGAGCGATGGAGGTTGACGATTCAGAGCAGCGCTTACACGTGCAGATGCAGCGATTGATGGAGTCACATCGGCGGGAGGTTTCTCAACTGGCCGAGAAACTGGAGCTGGTCAGTCCGTTGGGAATTCTCAAAAGAGGCTACAGCCTTACCACTGAACAAAGTGGTTCGGTCGTGCGATCGGTGGCACAGGTGAATAAGGGAGATGTTATAGAAACCAAAGTTTCCGACGGGACGATTTTTTCGCGTGTTGAGCAAAACCCGCGGTGAAACTTACTCAAGCCAATTAGCTGCCATGACTGACGCACACAACAACCCTCTATCACTCGAAGCCGCACGAATGCTGGACGCGTCCGATCGGCTTGCTCCGTTTCGCGATCAGTTCTGCTTGCCGGGCGGTGAGCAGGATCCCGAGATCTACTTCGTTGGAAACTCACTTGGTTTGATGCCAAAGGCCACCGCTGATTTTGTGCAGCGCGAGTTGGAGCAATGGCGGACTTTGGGCGTGCGTGCCCATTTCGAAGGCGAATTTCCATGGATGCCTTATCACGAGTTTCTCGCCGATGAGATGGGGAAACTGGTTGGAGCTTTCCCGCACGAGGTTGTGGTTATGAATGGTTTGACCGTTAATCTACACTTGATGATGGCCAGTTTCTTCCAACCTGAGAAACGACGGACGAAGATCATGATCGAGCGTCATGCTTTTCCGTCCGACAGTTATGCCGTGTCGTCGCGTTTGCAGATGTCGGGGCTTGATCCCGAAGAGCACCTAGTGGTGTTGGAGCCGGACGAAGGCGAGCTTTTTTCGGCAGCGCATGTTTGCGATATGATTACCAAACATGCCGATACACTGGCGATGGTTGTTCTGCCTGGAGTTCAGTACTACACGGGACAAGTGTTGGCGATGAAGCAGATCGCTGCGGCGGCTCGGGAACACGGGATTATTGTTGGGCTGGATCTGGCTCATGCGGTCGGCAATGTTGAACTTGCGCTTCACGATTGGGACGTCGATTTCGCGGTCTGGTGCACATATAAGTATCTTAACTCTGGTCCCGGAGCGGTGGCCGGCTGTTTTGTCCACGAGCGACATGCACGCAATACTGAATTGAAACGGTTGGCCGGTTGGTGGGGCCAAGACAAGGCGACGCGATTCGAAATGAAGGATCCGTTTCGTCCAATTCCAACAGCTGAGGGGTGGCAGTTGAGCAATCCGCCAATTCTGGCAATGGCTGCGGTACGCGCCTCGATGGAGGTGTTTCATGACGCTGGCGGGATGGGACCGCTGCGAGAGAAGTCGTTGAAACTGACTGGGCTGTTTGTTGAATTAATCAAGGATCGATTGGGGGATGCGGTGAATATCATTACGCCGTTGGACAAGACTCAGCGTGGCTGCCAGTTATCGTTGGAGATCGCTGCCGGAGATGGTCAATCGATCCACCACGCTTTGGAGGAAGGTGGTGTCAGAACGGATTGGCGCGAGCCCAACGTGATTCGTGCGGCACCTGTTCCGCTATACAATTCGTTCGAAGAAGTGTGGCGATTTGTCGATCGATTGGCAGAGTTGCTTGGTTGAAAATGGCATCAGAAAAAACACACATTGCGATTGTCGGTGCTGGTCTGACCGGTGCGTTGCTAGGGCTTCGGCTTGGTCAACGCGGGTACAAGGTGGACTTGTTCGAGCGACGCCCACACGCCAGTGAGAACGCTGGAGACTCCGGACGCTCGATCAACCTTGCGCTTTCACGTCGCGGTATTGATGCGCTAAAGATGGTGGGAATGATGGAGAAAGTCACTCCACTGTTGATCCCGATGAAGGGTCGAATGCTGCACATGGAAGATGGGAGTGAGAATTTTTCCCCATACGGCCAACGCGATGAAGAAGTGATCTACTCGGTGTCACGCCGCGATTTGAACCAATTGCTGGTAACAACCGCCGTTGAGGCTCCGGATGTGAACGTAACGTTTGAAAGTAAATGCACTGCGATCGATTTTGAGTCCTCAGAAATGACACTCGAAGATATTAGGACCGGCAGCAGTCAGGAATACGCGTTTGAGTTACTGATCGGTTGTGATGGTGCTGGATCAAAAGTACGTCGCTCTCTGATGGAGCAGATTGATGGACAGTCTACCAGTGATTTCCTTGACCATGACTACAAGGAACTCGAGATTCCGGCGGGAACTGGCGGCACCTGGCAGTTGGAGAAAGAAGCACTTCATATCTGGCCACGCGGCGAGTTTATGTTGATCGCATTGCCGAATCTTGATGGTAGTTTCACGGTCACGTTGTTTTTACCGAAACAGGGAACCCCGAGTTTTGAGAGCTTGTCAGACGAAGGAAGTGTGACCGCATTTTTTGAAGAGGTTTTTCCAACGGCCCGAGAATTGATGCCGGATTTAGTTGAAGATTTTTTTGCCAATCCAACTGGCCGTTTGGGGACGGTGCGGTGTCAACCGTGGCACCTTGCGGAGCAATGTTTGGTGCTTGGCGATGCTGCTCATGCGATCGTTCCTTTTCATGGTCAAGGAATGAACTGTGCTTTTGAGGATTGTGTGGTGCTAGATCGGTTGTTGGATAAACACAATGAAGATTGGGGGAAGGTAAACCCCGAGCTAAGCGAATCTCGCAAACCGGACGCCGATGCGATTGCTCAAATGGCGATTGAGAATTACACAACGATGCGGTCAACGGTCACTGATCCGAAGTATGGGCTCAAGAAGGCGATTGGATTCGAGCTGGAACTGCGATTGCCGGAGTTGTTTATTCCACGGTATTCAATGGTGATGTTTCACGACATGCCCTACTCCGAAGCGCTCGATAAAGGGGAGTTGCAGAAGGCGATCCTTGATGAATTGGTGGAGAGAATTGATTCGGTTGATGACGTGAACTGGAAGCAAGCGGAGGCGATGGTTAAGCGCCGAATGAAGGCTTGTTAATCACTTCGTACGTTGGCTCTGCCATGGAACGG
>CAZDBE010000017.1:9936-29510 GCA_964503675.1 uncultured Pirellulaceae bacterium
GGATTTCGACCAAGGGCGGGGTAGCCGCACCGGCGTGTCATTCTCGGCGGAGCCGAGAACGAGCGAGTGTTATTTCGCGAAGCGAAAGACGACGATCTACAACTCAAGTTCCTTCAGCCGATCCTTTTCGCCGCGAAAGAAGTACCCAAGAGCGCGTGTGAGCTCTTCCGGTAGCTTGGGCAACTCGTTGCGCGGGATCAGGAAAGTCGCGATGTTGAAGAGGTCTGGAAACGCGCGGTTATTGTGTGTGGTCGCCGTCAGGTAATCATGCCCGGATGAACCGCCAGTACCTACTTTGGTGCCCAACATGCGCTGCACCATCACGGCATGCCGCTGACGCCAATTAGTGAGCAGTTCATCGATCTCAGTCAACAAGGTTAGGAATCGGAAACCGGTGTAGATCATCGGTTCGTCGCGGTACAGGTTGACGAACAATGCCCCCAAGAATCCCTGATGCGAAAACCGAAAATGCCCCTCAAGGCGTAGCTTGGCGTATTTCTCTCCGTCGAAGATCGACTCAAACTTGGCACGCGTCATGGTCAAGTCGTTGATTTGGAACTGTTTCTCACGGTCAGTCAGCGTGACATTTGCCTCAATGATCGCTTGCTCTTTATCCAGCATTGCGTCGACCGAATCTTGATAGCTCACCCAGAAGTCGAAATCCTTGTATTGGAGAAACGGCATTTGGGACAGCCAGCGATCGGTCAGTTCATGCAGTGTTTCTTTGGCCTCGAGCGTGTCAAGCGATTGAAGGTCCTCTTTCTTCAAACGGGATTTGAAGAACTCACAGTCTGCCGCGATCCGATGTTCACGTTTGATCCCCAGCTTGATCTCAATTTCTTTAAACATAGTGCTCTGGAAACCTGACGCCGGAATCAGCAAGTCGCGGAATTCAAGGAAGTCATGTGGCGTGATCGTTTCGATGATGTCAATATGCTGAACCAGAACTCGCTGGATTGTTTTGATGCGCGCCAACAAATGCAGAACGCGCCCCATCTTTTTATCTTCGATGATTGGATCGTCGAAAACGTCGATCACCGCATCAAGTTCGTAGACAATTTGCTTAAACCATAATTCGTAGGTCTGATGCGTGATGATGAACAGCATCTCGTCGTGTGCCGGTGATCCGTCCTCGCCACTCTCTAGCGACTGCGCATTGAGGATCTTATTCAGTTGCAGGTATTCGGGGTAGTAAATGCCGAGTGGTTTTGACATGAACGATCAAAGGGTAGAGGTAAGTGTTGCGGGAGATGCGAAGGCTGTCTCGCAAGCTATTTTAGTGTCTTTATGTAAACAAGGAACTCGGCGTCTAACTGCGCGAGGTCCTCTCCAAAAAACTTCTTGAAGTCCTTAACCCTGACCTTGGGTCTATTGATTTCGAAGTGGGGATCGATGATAACATCGCGTTTCTTTTCGGCCAAATGTTTAAGGTATAGCGTGAATTTCGCAGGCTTCCGGTTGATCAGGAAATGAACCATCGCCCACGATTCAGCATAGGCGTTAGCGGATACCAAGCCGCCTGCTTGCAGCCGTTTGTCCGTTGCAATCAATGTTTCCAGTGAATTCGCTGGGCGGTTTCGCGCGAAACGCAATATGCCAGCTAGACGCTCGAAATTGATTTTGCCGGGCCCATTCCAGCCCTGCTTCTTCTTGAAGTCAGGCGTTTCGAAAAACATCGCAATGCCCTCGTTTAACCAATAAGGCGTATCGGCCAAGCGCGTCTGCAACCCAGTGTTGAACATTAACTGGTGGGTGCCTTCATGAATGATGGTGCTGACCATCGGAATGCTACGTGGGTCATTAAGGATGTCTTGGAAGTCTCGTTTGGTGTTGGCTCCACTCTTGCGACCTGCAGATAAGTCATACATCGCTACGCGATTGGTCATCAGATTATAATATGCCAATGTGTCGCCAGGCGGTTGCCCAAGCTCTCGCTTAACCCATGCAGTGAAGGACGCCTTGTTGGAAAAGACGATCGCCACTAATGGGAATTCTGGCTCCTGAGCTTTGATGCGAAATTCTGGTTTATTCCAAAAGAGTTTGAATTTCCTTTTGAGTTTTCCTTCATAGAGATTTCCAATCCACTTCGCATAAGCGCGCTCTGTCTCGTAGGCGACGAGATAGTGTTTCGTCTTGTGGATTTTGAATCCGTCGGGAAGCTCCTCCAGCAATTGCTTGGAAAAGGCTTTCTGCGAAATTGGGGGAGGTGGATCTTCCTCATCGACCTTGCCGGCAATATCGCCCGGTTGCACGATCATCAATTGGCCGTCGTCGCGACGAAACAAAACGCCCCCGTCTTGTGCCTCGACGAGAATTTCACCGATCAATTCTTCAGGGGAATCGGCAGAGTCGCTGTTGGATTCACGGAGCCGAATTCGGTCCGAGTGAACGGCATTGGGTAGTGCTGCCTGATAGAAGCAGGCGAAGGACAACGTAAAAGCAATGGTGAGTCGTAGATGCATCTATGGCTTTGGGTTGCCGAATATGGTTCAGGGTGTTTTCGACTATTATCGATTGCGACCGTTTGGTGGCTGTACTGAATGATCTTGCGACGAAGTAATCCCTGCAATTATCCAGCCAAGCCAGGCAATTGCAACAATTAAACCTGTTGTCAGGATCGTTAATGCCGCAGTAGCCTCATCGACGCCAGCATGAAGTTTCCCCAAGGTTACTTGCGGTACAGTTTCAATTCCCGGTGGAAGAACCATTTGTGTTGCCGAAAGTTCGCCAAAACAAATCGCACCCACGAGAATCCACAATCCCAAAAGAGCACGACTATTTTGTCGAATCCCAAACTCGACACCGCGCCGCAGAACGCCCACGTTTTCTGTTTCGGCGTGATCGAGTTGATCTTTTGGAACGCGCAACACAATTGCCCACGATCCGATGACTGCCATCGGCCACACAAAAACAGAATTCGCTAATACCGCTGGAAGGATCGTTTGATCGTACAACCAAATTATTGGTGAAAGGCTCGTGGCTGCAAACCACTGTGAGATGGTGATGCCAATCGCTGGTCCAGAGCATCCGCACAATGTAGCCCAAACGAAAATCAACGCGACGGCAAATTCCTTCCGTTCGCGCGCGAGCCAGCAGCCCGTAAACGCGGTCAGTAACACAATGGTCGAGCTTATTACAGCGATGATGGCTGACCAATAAAAGGCGTCTTGGTGATCGGAGGCGGTTTTTGAAATGGCCGAAATCGCGTTGGACATTTTCCAGACAAGGGAAGGTCCTTGGTCTCTGACTTCGACAGCAAGACCAACTCGATAGACAACATTGAACATTGGAATCGCAACCAACAGGAGTAGCATGAAGACGGCAGTCGCCATGGCTATTTTCGAACTGGTCAAGTGGTGGGGGGGGCGTTGTGGAATAGTGCCCGCTAGGTTTCTGTTTTCCTTGATCTGTCGGTTAAACATACTAGCCGCTAATGTCGCCACCGACGTCAGCGCGAAGAATAGGCCGAGTGAAATTGTCCATCCAATGTTTCCGGCTTGAGCCAGTTGATCCGTGGTCCAGTTGCCAGCGGTCCCGCCGGGTTGATTGAGTGCGTAACCAAGATAGAGCTGTTCGGCCAGCGTCCCAATCTGGTAGAGGTCCGTGACGGCAATTTCACGGGAGCAGACGACGATCCCCCATAAAACACTTAGCAAGGCCAGCGGTAAAAGTCGCCGGAGCGTGATGTGAAAGAACACTTGCCAAGCGGAAGCTTCGATGAGTCCCTGTTCTTCGTAGGTTTTTTTAGTGCCCAGTGCGAACAGGATCAATAGCGCGAATTGTGGCAGCAACGACGTGGCGTGAGCCCATGCGGCTGCCGGCCAACCTGAGAACAATGGCGTCAATACTTGGTTGCTATTGGAAGTTAACCACCCAAGCTTTCCTATCGCGGCATCTTGATAGCCAACATTCAAATAGACGGGGACAACCGCAAGGCAAATGCAGGCTTGTAAAAGCCGGCGTCCGATCACGGCTGACTCACGAATCGCCCAAGCGGACAGTGCTGCCAATGGAAACGCGATAGCGGATGCACTTAAACCCAATAAAAGCGTGCGGAAGCCGATTGCACGCTGGTTTGGAAGCGCGCAAAAAAACAGCACTCCTGCGATAATTCCCAAGAGTGCTGCCCAAATAGGTAACTGCCAATAACGGCGATGTTGTTTCATGCCGGTTGGTCCTAGATGTTTAGACAGTGACTGCAGAGAGCCCGTAAGTTTCCAGCGTTTGACGAAGGAATGCCAATTGTTCCTGATCCAGAGGTGTCATTGGTAAACGCAGATCCCCAGTGTCGCGTCCCAGTTCTGCCATAGCAGCTTTGACCGGAATCGGGTTGGTGGCAATACTCAGTAAGTCACGACACAGCGGGAATAGCTTCAGGTGGAGCGCCTGCGCTTTTTGAAGGTCGCCACTATTGAAAGCGTTAACTAGTTCGATCACGTCTTGGGGGACGATGTTTCCGACAACCGAAACAATGCCTTCAGCACCGACAGACATCAGTGGCAGCGTCAGGCTGTCATCACCGCTGAGCACGGTCAGATCTGTGGTGGCAAGTATCTGAGACGCCTGATCGAGAGATCCGGTCGCTTCTTTTACCATCACCATGTTCTGGCATTCGTCCGCGATACGCGTGATTGTCGCCGGCTCTATGTTCTTCCCCGATCGTCCCGGGATGTTGTAAATACAATGAGGAATGTCGACC
The DNA here is from genome assembly GCA_964503675.1 of uncultured Pirellulaceae bacterium. Classification (GTDB taxonomy): domain Bacteria; phylum Planctomycetota; class Planctomycetia; order Pirellulales; family Pirellulaceae; genus Mariniblastus. The sequence goes on from CAZDBE010000017.1 coordinate 14,636, forward strand.
GCTTCGCTGATCGCCCGGTAGTGCTGGAAGAAACCTTCCTGCGTTGGCTTGTTGTAGTACGGTGCGACTTGCAAGGAGGCGTCGGCACCTTCTTTGGCTGCCCATTCAGTCAGGCTGATCGCTTCATTAGTGCTATTGGATCCAGTTCCGGCCATGACTTTGATACGCCCGGATGAAATCTGGATTGTCTCTGAAATTACCCGTTCGTGTTCAGGGTGGGACAGCGTTGGGGATTCCCCAGTCGTGCCACAGGGAACGATACAAGTAGTTCCGGCATCGATTTGGAATTCGATCTGCTGTTTCAGCGTTTCGACGCACAATTTGCCATCGACAAACGGGGTGACGATAGCGACAGAAAGACCAGCGAATTGAGAACCACGACGTGCCATTTATGACTCCTGAGTTTTGACTTAGATTGCCTAAGCTTACGAAATGCTGTGAAAAATTCCAGTGTTGGAAATCGGGAAACGGGAAACCGACCAAGATTCGGGTGGCGGGAAGCAGCGAGCCACGATTTGTTCGTTAAAGTTCGCCTGATATGAGCGATCGATCAGCCGAGGCGATCTCTAACCTCGAGCTCCCTGAATGCACAATGCCTTCATTTGTTCAACAGCGGTTTGCATACCGACAAACATAGACCGGGCAATGATACTGTGCCCAATGTTCAATTCCTCCATGCCGTCGATCGCGGCGATTGGGAGGACGTTGCTGTAGGTCAGTCCATGGCCAGCGTGGAGATGCAACCCAGATGTTTTGGTGAAAACGCTGGCGGATTGGAGAATCTCAAGTTGTTCTTGCCGAAGAGTATCCGACGCCGCATCCGCGTAGCTTCCGGTGTGAAGTTCGACCGCTTCAGCGGAAAGTTCTTTGGCGAGTGCGATTTGGTCTTCTGCTGGATCGATGAATAGGCTGACAAAGACACCGGCTTCGTGAAGTTGAGCGACGGCATCGGCAACTCGGCTGCGATTGGAGATCACATCGAGCCCACCCTCGGTCGTCACTTCCTCACGTTTTTCCGGAACCAGACAAACCTGATCTGGTTTGAGATCACACGCGATCGCCAGCATTTCATCCACGCAAGCGCATTCGAGATTCAGTTTTACATTGACGGTGCGTTTTAGCACTTCAATATCGCGGTCTTGAATGTGGCGGCGATCCTCACGCAAGTGGACGGTGATTTGATCTGCGCCACCAAGTTCTGCCGCCGCAGCCGCCCAGACGGGATCGGGTTCGGTTGTTCGGCGAGCCTGACGGACGGTCGCGACGTGATCAATGTTGACGCCAAGTTTCATGTGTTTGGTTTTCCGTTTAGGTTTTTGTGATGGTGGCGCCGTGATTGTCGGCTTGCGTGTACTCAATCGTGACTGCCGAGCCAAACTCCATCGAAACGACATCAGTTGAGCGTTTTAGCTGTTCCATATCGGGAGCGATGGCAAACACGCATGGGCCCCATGATGTTTGACCAACCGCCGGAAGTCCTGATTGATCGATCAGGTTAATTATTTCTTCGATGTGGCTGCTGGCAAATGTTCCACCTTGAATGGTTTCAAAATAGTCTCCGCTGCGGCGCCCGAACGTTTGAAGCGCATTGCCAAATTCTTCGTAGTCCTCTTGGATCAGGGACGGAACGATCTGGTTTTTGACCAAGGCCCTCATCTCTTTCAATTGGGATGCCGTTGTCGGAGTAATCCTCTTGAACGCATCGACCTCTTCAATGCCATGCAAGCCGGCGGCCGTGGTCGTCTCGAGCCCTCCCGATTGTTCAGGATAGACAAGTGCGATGGGCCAATGTTCGGGGAAATCAATTCTCAGATCGATTGGTGCTACGTTTTCGTTGGGAGCCTTCCCCCGATCGACCAGAAATCCCCCCTCAAAACAGCCATAAGTACCGATAGCAGACCGCCCTGCCCTCCCGGTAGCGATGGCCATCTCGTCGGGTTTAGCACGCGGCAGGCCGAAATGGTGTTCGAGGGCCAACGCGACCGTGATAGCTAGTTGCGTTCCAGATCCCAATCCGTTGTGCCGTGGACAAGCTTGGAGAATGGTAATTGTGACTGGGAGGTCGTCTAACGGCGTCGCCGATGAAAGGGGGCTCGGTAGCAGGTCGCCAAAGTGTGTGAGCCACTTTTCGATCGCTCGGCGAGTAGCGGCCTCTCTGTCGGACCAGATTGCATCGGGAGATTGATCTACCAGAGCGAATCGATCGGAAGATTCTGGAGTGATGGTTGTGCGTGGCCCCTGCACCATCAAGCCGATGCCGCCAAATTCACGGCACGCTGTTTGCCCGACCGAAAACAGGCCGAAGTGCAAGCGGCTTGGTGATGAAACGGTTAGGGGCATCGGGCGAGAGGCTTCGAAGACTGGTGGGGGTAATGCCTTCAGCTTAATGCACTTTCTAAGACCCGTCATTGCCCAAACGGGAAATGATGCGCAAAAAATGTATCACGCTAGGGCTCACTTTAGACTCTTCGATAGCCAAGCATCTGCAACAATAACTGTCGTAGCTACGCTCGCCAGAGCGTGGTACCACCGTCTGGCGACGGTAGCTACATTGAGTTGTCTGAAAGTTATTCTTCTGGTTATCCTACGAACCATTGAACGGCAGTCTACGCCATACCCAGTTTCTTCTTTTCTTCTGCCCACATGGCTTTCGTCGCTTCTGCTCCAACAGCTTCTGGAACGGCGTCGGTTTTGTAGTCAAACCAATCATGCTCGAATTGGATAAATCCGTGGCCACCTGGCTTCTGAGAATTCTTGATCGCTTGACGCGCCGTTAACGCGATCGTGGCATCGGCCAGTGCAACGGGCCCGTTACAACGCGGCTGGTTGCCAAGATCGCCAGTGCTGATGCACCACGCCCAATGCTCGATCTCTTCCTTGTATCCACGGCTTACGGGACCAGATTGAGCGGCTTTTGCCGGAGCAGCATCAGTGCTGGTTGTGGTGTCGAGAACGGCAACCTTGCCCTTCTTCTTGACTCCAGCCTTCCATGCAGGCCCACTGTTTGAGTACAAGAGAACGTCTTTTTCTTTGTCTAAGACAAGCGTGCCTTTTGATCCCATGACGACTTCACCGTATCCGCCGTAGCCATTTCCGTTGATCGATGAGTACGTCACGACAACTTTCTTATTGTCAGCTTCTTCGTAGGACGGAATCGGAGTTTTGAAACCATCGCCGTAGGCATTGATAGTGTCCTTGTATCCTACATTGAAGTCATAGTCGTAGCCTTGGCCAGGGAACTCGAATGTGCAATAGACATGATCTGCCGCGTCGCGATCGCGTGGGAAGATATGTCGGCCGCCGGTTGCGTGCACGGTCAACGGGTGGACGTGTTTGCCTTTCTCTTTGGCCAACGCTGAAATAAAGATACTTGCCGCGTCGAGCTGGTGGCTGCCAAGTTCGGCCATGAGTCCGCCACCGGTGCGATCCCACAAACGCCAGCGGATAAGTTCTTCAAGTGCAGATCGAGTGCGATTGCCATCGCTGTAAACGTCCTTGCGTTCAATGTAACCATGGGCGGCCGCATCGACAGATTTGTCGGCGTCCTTCTGTGTCCATTGCGCAATCTTACGTTGCAGGAGTAGTCGATCCGCCGCAGAGATGCCAGTTGAATCATACGCGGCTTGAAGTTTCTTCAGATCGCCCATGATCTTGTCGACATTTTTTCCATCGGCAGTCATTTCACCGCCGGGAATTGGAATCGCCCACGAGTCCTTTCCTGGCAGATTGTTGCGGTGCCACTGGGCACGGATATGATGAAGTTCACCTAACAGTCCCCAGCGAATCAGGTTGACTGCATTGTCATATAACACGCTGTAGTGGCGTTGGTGTCCGATCGACATGAAGCTGTTTGTTTCCGCAGCAACGCGCGTCATCAGTTTGCACTGGGCCACATTGTGGGCCATCAATTTTTCGCAAAGGACGTGTTTGCCGTTTTGCATGGCGGCCACAGCGATGGGGGCATGTAAAAACAGCGGAGTGGCGATGATGACCGCATCGATGTTTTTGTCTTTAACGGCTTCCTTCCAGTCTTGGTAGATCTTCACATTCTCCAAGGCCTCTGACTCGGTCTTCCATCCATAAACGTCCATTAGTCCTTGGCGGACCTTCTTTGCGTTAGGTGACGACCAGTCGCCATGAAAAGCACGATGGATGCTCGATGGGCGGATGTCGCAAATTGAAGTCACGGTGACGTAATCGGGATTGATCGCCGACATCAGGACGTTGCCCTCGTCACCGGTGCCTATCACGCAAACGCGAATCGGCTCAGTTGGCTTTTGGTACCCGAAGTACATCGCCCCTGCACCGGCAGAGGCTGCCACACCGGCGGCGGCCGCTCCGCCGAGGAATTGCCGTCGCGAGAAGGTTTTGTTGTAAGAGGTCATTGCCGAATAGTAGTTCTCGGATCCGTTGGCTCTTTCTTCAGGTGTGAGCGTGTTCATTGGATTTTCCTTTGGTGATTCAGTATTCGTAAGTTGGTGTTTTGTTGCGGTGGTCTCTGTCAAGCGGATGCGGGGCTCACGGCATCCCGGGCAGTCTGAGGCGCGTTGCTGTTCGCTTTCGAAGCAGCTAGAAAGAAATCCAGTCCCCCAATCCTGCCAGCACATGTAGCGAACAGAACTAGTAATGCCGCTAGTTCGATTGCGTAGAAATAGGTCGGTGCCGTTCCGGGAATCCACGGTGGTTGGGTCAGGATTACCGAGACAAGAAACAATGCAGCAGCGCCAGAGGCAATGCGAGTAAAGAGCCCAAGAATCAACAGCACGCCAATGATTGTATCGAACCATGGGATGATGAGATTGGTCATCTTCAATGCACTGAAGGGTTGGTCAAACTGCCGGGCTGCGACGACCGGAGCAGCACTTCCTGCGGCCTTAATTTGATCTTCGGTGGCAAGCGCGTTGATCTGTCCCTCGTAGGCGTTCCAGATATCTCCGATACTGGCGTACCAGCCATAGAGTTTCTTTTTGCGATCACTGGTGATCGTGTCTACTTGGTAGCGCAGAGAATCCACATACAGGGCAGCATCAGCTCTGTTTTCTCCATCGCGATCGAAACCTTGCTCTCGGTCTCGTGTTCCGTAGTGGGCGACAATTTCGGCTTCGTTCTGTGTAAGCCACTGCTTTAGCTCGTTCGTGGCGTCGGTCAAGATTTCTTCGGAGCGTGGAAGTTGAGAGCGGATCTTGAGAATCTTCAGCTCCGCAAGCTTGCGGTTTTGTTCCAATACCTGTGCCTCATCGGTTTTGCCAGCGGCGCGAGCTTCTTTAATTGCTTCGGCCATCTCGGCCCGCTGTTTCTTCAGTTGCTCGACCAGTTCAGGATCGCCAAATCTATAAACACCAGCGGCTTGGTCACGGAAGTCTGTCCACAAGGCGAGCGTTTGTTCCGGACTGACGCTTACCGAACCAATTCCGGTGGCGGATTGGTCGACTGTAACCCCAAGTCGTTTTTTGCCATCGTGATCGTCGACCATTGATTTGAACTGGTCGGCGAGAGGACCCTTTGCTGAGGACAAAAATCCCGACGCATCGAATCCATATTTTAGTTTGTTGGTCCCTTCTTTAAAGAAGTGATACCCAACGGTGACCCGCAGTACCAGAATCGCAGCGAGCGCTAGGAAAAGGTGGAATCGTGAAAGTTGCAATGGAGGGTCCTCGAATTTGGTCACTAAAGCGGCGTGGCACCTTCGCACATCTTAAACCGCAAAAAACATGTTGAGAAATCAGACAAATCGTCTCAGTTTCCAGATTATCATTGACGCGTAGGCAACGAAAACACGGCTCGGATCAGGATATTCTTCGACAGATAACGCCTTAATCGCAATCGGGAACTGCCAAAAGCGATTTAGAAGTTCGGAATTGGGTGCTGATTATGGTTGAACCAACAAATTCTTCCTAGGTTCTGCAGCGGGCAAATCCGCTTCGAACAGAAATTTTCCCCGAAAATCAGACTGATACGGGGATGTTGGCAATAAATTGATGATGCAAGGCGTAGCCCTTCGGCCCACTGGAAGTCGTCCAACGCTGCGGTGGCCTGTTTTAATTTGCAGTCTTCTTGATCAGGTCGCTGATGTGGTCTCGAATCTGCTTTTGCTGTTGCGGAGCCAGATCGGCGAATAATTCTTCTGCGCTTTTTTCGTGTTTAAGGGCTTTGAATGAGTTGCCGGCCGACTCGTGGCAGTGTTTTAGCAGCGAGTGAGCGATCACAGGTAAGCGGTGCGTTGCAGCGGCTTGCTCTAGACTTGCGATCGCGCCTTCGTGGTCGTTCTTACTCATCAACAACAGTCCGGCCGATTGGTGCAAGAGGCTTTTGTCGGGGAACATAGCAATGGCCTGCTGAATCATTTCGTCGATGCTTTCAACTGGCATCGATCCAAAAAAGAGTCCAATCTCAAGAATATTACTGAGGATCAATTGAGTCTGCGGTTCAATTTTGTAAGCAATCTTCCAGTGGCTAGTTCCCTGCCTTATTTTGTCTTCGTCATCATTCTTCATCCCAGTATGTATCAAGTGGCAACCGACCAAGACATGGTTGACCGCCAACTTGGGTGTCTTCAACAACGTGTCTTGAAGCCATTCAAACTTCTCTGGGTGAATTTGATTGTGTTTAATGATCCCGATTAACATCTCGTACGCACGCCGTTCCTTGATGGAAGAATTGAGGCAAGCGCAGATTGAAGATAGGCGAAGCGTATACTGAGCTTTGTCGTCAAGGTCGCTATTGTTCTCCGCGTTCTGTAGAAACACGAATCCTGCATTGCTGACTAGCTGTTGTTTGATCGCCATGTCATCAAACGACTGCAAGGACTCGGTGATAATAGCAACTGCTTTGTCGTACTCTTTCAGTTGGACGTAACCATTTACCACTTGACTGATGATACTCAACCTCACATTGTCCGGCAATTTTTGGCCCAATTTGAGCAGTTCGCCAAACAGCTTTTCAAACTGTCTCTTCGACTGTTCAAAATTTAGATTTTCGTCGAGTTCGGCAAGTTTGCGCTTGGTTTCAATTAGTTTCGGGATCTGTGCAACTTGCAGAATCGTTTTTAGTGGTGGTTTGACGGCATCAGCTAATGACGATTCCAGATTTTTCAGCTGAGCAAGGTACTCAGTGGGGTCAGTGTCCTTGATTCGGTTGGCACGCAACTCATAGAGTGACGCTAGGCTAATCGCCATTTCTCTGTTGTCCGGATTATTCTCGGCTGCTCGATTCAGATGTTTCCCAGCAAGAGAATCGGTCTCTGAATCGAAGCCTTCTTCGACGAGGCGTTTTTGGTAGAAATTCGATAGCCACAAATGAGCAGGAAGGAAGTTGCCAATCTTTTCCTCTTCCTCATCAAGCGTATTCTTTGCAGCGCGCTCCGATTCCTCTTGAGACGATGGATCTGGCCCCTCTGGTGGGGCGAGCAGGTTCATGACTTTCACCGCAGCAGGCATGTCATCTGCGTTTTCCAACGCGAGTCCGAGTCGGAAAAGTCCCTTGGGATCCTCAGGTTTTAAGCTCACCAATTTTTTGGCAAACATCAGCGGATACTCGGGTGGAGCATCAGGATTCTGGGCGTGCATTGAATAGTAGCCCGTGGTACGACCCACGGTAATTCTGTTGAAGTAACGGGTGGACACCCAAGCAACGGCCAAACACGCGGCCACTGTTAACACCGCTGGCAATCCCAACACAAACGCGCGCCCCACCCGTGAGGTAGACCAAGCCTGGACCATGAACACGGCGATAGCGAAGAGAAATCGAAACGGCAACGTTACTATGGAGAACGCTGATGTGAGGTTTGATTCACTCGTCTTTAGAGAGTCGTCGCCCTTGAACGCGTCGGCGAACCATTCTCTCACTGCCACCACAGGTGAAAACAGAACCTGTAAAAATTTATTTCCTGAATCGAAGTCGTCTCTTTTGCGTTTGCGGCGTGCCATGATTTGCTTCGGTCCCTAGGTGGGCAATGCAGAAAGTGAATAGTGGATTTCTTTGGATCAGCAACCAGAAGCCAACGGAAGACGGATGGTTATGCTGAAAAGTGCTAATTGAGAGAGGAGTCCTGTTTGTCCTTCCGCACCTCATCAAGTTGCCTTTGATAGGGGCCGACATCAAGCTTGTATCGCTCATAACAATCAATGACAGACTCTAGTAATTCCTCTTCAGTCGGACGGGCTCTGAGAGCCAGTTCAAACTGAGCGGCAGCCCCCGGATAGTTGCCTAGTTGCATCAATGCAGTTCCCATGGTGTGCCGATACATAGACATCTGAGAAGAATTGTTGAGCCCGTTTGGCAGGAGCCGAATGGCTTGTTCAACAAGTCGGTGGGCTCGACTCGCGTTGGAAATTCGCTCGTCTTCGGTCAAAGGGTTTTCTTTATCACCGTCCGCTTTTAAGTACGCGTACGCCAAGTTGTTGAGGATGCCAGGGTTGTTAGGGCTAATCGATTTTGCACGCTCGTAGTATTGTTGTGCCTCCCGATAGTTGCCTTTATTGAGGGCCTCTAGGGCGATTTGGTTCAAAACACCGGGCGGTAAATTATTGCTTGCCGAAGGGTCATAAATTTCAGTGGCCGCTTTGACGATGGCCGGGAAACTTGAACCGCCAAGCTTTGCTAGGTTCTGCAGCAAGAACTGGTTCTTCTCGTTGTAAGAATATGCCTTGGTATAAAATTCCAGCAGCCTGCGTTGTTCGCTTTCATCAAACGGTAGTCCGATGGTAGTGAGAGGGTTTCCAACCTCGTGAATGGCCCAGCCAAGATACGCCCGGCAGAGATGTTGTTTCAAAAAAGGCACCCTACCTGCCGTCTCGTCCCCTTGGCTGTATTGTTGGAGGTCCTTTTCCAATAGCTCTTTCAGTTTCGGAAAGTCTTTCTTCTTGAGAAGAACACTGGCAACTCCTTCCCACGTACGTACCCATTTGATAGTGTCTTTTCTAACGTCTTTTTTACGAAGATCCGCTAGATACCGATTTGCAGCACTATCCAGAACAGTGGCTTTTTGAGCGTCGGATATGCCAAGTTTAAGCAGCGGGGTGAAGTAGACCGGGTTTTCTTCAAACAATTGCTCAAAGACCTCACGCGATTCCTTGTTCGAACCTTTATACCGAAGTAGTCGAGCTTTGACTTTGAGCGCCTCAAAATTCTTAGAGTCGCGGGTTAGACACTGTTTGATGTGTTCCAGCGCGGTGTCAATGTTGGCTCGTTTTTCCATCGCCGAATTGGCGGGCAGCCGCTCTAGACGCTGCGCCAGTTGCAGGTGAGCAGCGGGCAGGCCTGGTTGGTCTAGAGGAGCGATTTGCTGGAGAATTGCAATTGCACGATTTTTACTTGCTTGATCGCCTCGCTTAAAGAAACGGACCGCCAATTGGTACAGGTGATTCTTGTTTTCAGGCTCCAGCGTGATCAGCTTGTTTAGGTATATGATAGATTCGTCACTGAGTGCGTTGATCTCAGTTGTTCTCGGGTCTTCAGCACGTAGCTTTTGAACCTTTGCAGCGTCCGTCGCTCCTCCGTCAGCAAGCGCCAGTTGACTGATCAAAGACTGCCTGAGATCGACCTCCAGCAATTCTTCGCGATTGACGTTGGTCTGTACCCGATCTGAGTATTTCTTAATCATTGCGCCGGTGCCGCCCCACTGCATAAAGAAAACGGCGCAGAAACCAACGGTCCCAATAATCACCGATGGCAACCCTAAAACTAGATTGTTGCTGCGGCCGGATCCGTCCCAGATTATTCCCAGCAAGTCACCCGGGGCGGTGACGATGCTGATTAATAGCCCGACGATTCTCTTAAGTTGAAAAAGAAGATAGTCCATAATCGGAAAAACTGTGTGGTAAGACTGACTGCACGGGCTTGCTACGACAAAAAGATGTAGGGCTGTAAGACAGCTTGGGCTGCCCACTCTTCAACATTGCCGCTAGCTCAAAAACTTAGGGCGGGTTCTATTCGCGCGTCCCGATTCACTAAACGACGAGTATAGCCCAACTACGCCCCTCACTCCAGCGCGTGTTCAGAAATCAGGGCGTTCTTCTCTTCGGTGGTGTCAAGATTAAACGGTTGATGTCCACCACATCCATCGTTGTGTTCTAAAGACGGCACGTTGAGGCGAAATTGGTATTTTGGGAAGAACCGGTATGACGGCGAAGATCGTCATATCTGCGAAAATCAACAGAATCCGCAAAAGTCCCCAGTCTCATTGGCCGAAAGATGGATTGGGTAGGCTTGTATCCCCAAAACATGACTTTTTTGTGTCTTCTGACCATGAAACGAAATCTGAATCTCATCGCGGCCGCCGCATCCCTAATTTTTCTGGGATTGTCTGGAGAGTCGCATGCCTTACAAAACAACCACGACTCGCTTGTGGGATCCGGATTATTGTCCGCTGACAAGATCAGGGAATCGAAAGCACCGCCACTAATCGTCAAAAGCGAGAGAAAGCTTATTTCCGAGCTGAAGCCACTGACGATGCCGAAGCTGAAACGGCTACCAATCCCACGGCGACAGGCGTCCGACGCGTTCGCGCAAGTGGATGATATCTCACAAAAATCTCCGGCTGAAGCTAGACTTCCAGACGCTGGGATGCCGGTCGGAGACGAAAGAGCACAAGGAGCTCCACCGATCATTAGATCGTCTCGTCGGTCGAGCCAAGCTGAAAGAGCGGTGCAACAGCGAGCTATGCCGCCGATTGTCAAATCGGCGTCTCGACCATTGACCCAAGCTGATGGAGTAGGACTTATTCCTCCCGCCGTACAGCCGAATCTTACGGTCCCGTCGGTGCAGCCCGTGGCCTACTATCCTCAAGGAAGCGGAACACGCACGCCCTTGCCCTCGATCGAGCCGTCCGTCGCGCCTCTGCCCGTCGAAAACAGTGTGCCAACTTATGCCGGATCCGGTCCACAATCTGTGGTTGTGGAGTCACCTGTCACTGATGGTTCGCCAGAATATTTCTCTGCAGGTCCCGCTATTGGCGAACAGCCAGTTTTCGACGAAGGAGGCTGCTCGACTTGTGCTCCTTTTGTCAGTAACGAAGGAGCCTGTGCAAGTTGCGGTACAGGGATGACTGACGGAGTTTGCCCAACATGTGGTCCGGGAGCCGGCTATTCAAACGGGCCAGTCATTGAAGACTTCGGTACCTTCGGATTGATCAGTGCAGCTCGATGCTACTGTCATGCCGAAGCGTTAGTATTCACAAGAGGTGACGGAGATATCGTCGGTCAAAGTATCGCTTCGCTGAACGAATTTGATTCCGGTGGCGGACTCCGATTAACATTCGGAAGAAAGTCGGATTCGATTAATGGACGTGAACTAGGGGTCTTTTTGCTGTCGGATGTTGAACAGGATTCCAGACTTGTGAACAGTCCGTTTCTTACCGAAGACTTTCAAGAGCAATCTAAGTCATCGAAGCTGTACTCTCTCGAGTACAACAGAGTGAATTTTGGCTGGGACGTAGTCAAGACTTTTGCTGGACTCAAATTCATCCGATTCGACGACAGCTATCGAATCCTATCACTGGACTCGAACCCGGCGAACGATAATTTCGCGTCGTTGGATGCTGTAAATAATCTATTCGGTGCTCATCTTGGTGGTGAGTTGTTCTACGACATCGGTTATCGATGGTCGGGCTCAGTCAAAGGTTCGTGGGGCGTATACGCCAACTTCAGTGATTTCGATTCGACAAACGGACGGTCGACAGGATCGCTGTTCTCCAGAGAAAGTAACCAAGGAACGATTTCGACTGCGGCCGAACTAAACTTTTTGGCTCACTATCAGATTAGAACCGATATCCGTTTCCAAGTTGGTTACAACTTGATTTTCCTCGGCAACGTAGCATCCGTCTCAGACAACCTCGTTCAGCAATTTCCAACGCTAAACGCACTTGAAGTCACAGATTCCGATGATGTTTTGTTTCACGGTTTATCGTTTGGACTTGAATTCTACCGATAGCATTGGCACTCCTTGTGATGCTTGCCACACCGTGGCAGCATCACGGTTCGCGAATGCTCTCGCTTTGGTAACGCAGCAGTGGGTAAAGGAAGTACTCAATTACGCGTCGCCGCCCCACCTTGATTTCCGCAGTCGTCGTCATGCCGGGCATCAGACGGAAATTATCTGGAACGTCGTCCAGCATCACTGAATCCTCCAGCCGGATTCGAGCCTTGTACATTGTTACGCCAGTGCTCGCGCCATTGGCGGCATTCTTTTCGAATGAGCCTTCGCTGATCGTTCGAACGACGCCCTCAAGCGTGCCATGTTTCTGAAACGGGAATGAGGCCAGTTTGACACTGACGCGGCTGCCTTCGGGAAGCTCAGGTTCGCGATCGTCGTTAAACGCCTTCATTGCCTCGGCCATTTGCTCTGTTGAGGCAGCGCGGATTTTTGAAATGTCTCGGCCAGCAACCTCTACTTCTACCTCCAGCGGGACATCGATAGGGACCAAGCGAAAAAGGGGTTCGTCAGGCCTGAGCACAGATCCCACCGAACGGTCGGCGACCTCAAAGACCACAAAACGTTTGAAGGGTAGGTCCTCCGGAACTTTCAGCTCCACCAACTCATTGGATCGAACGGCCTTACTCAATTCTTCGCTGGTTTGATCTAGCTCCTGAGTCGCCAATGCCAAATCGGAAACGAGCTCTGACCGCCACTGAGCCTCATATACTTCACGACGAGCGTTTAACGTGTCGACCTCTTGGACCAGCTCCCGACTGCGACTTTTCAGATTAATGTAATCAGTTTTCGCTTGGTTGGTTTGCAGGCGGCGACTGAGCATGTCTTCGGTAGACTTCGAGCCGCGTTTGGCCAGACGTTCGATCGTTTTTTCATATTCTCGATAGTCCTCGTAGGCTGCCTTCTTCTGATCAATCTCAACAAGGTTATTCTGTCGCTGGATGGTGATCTTTGCCGAATCAGCTTCGAACTCGTTTAGCTTCGCAGCGTATTCGTTCTTTCGTTCCATGAATACTTGCCGCTGTAGCAACCAGTCCGGGTCGTCCTCGTGTCCAGCAATTGAGAAATCCTTGTTATCTTTTTCGGCCGTCATCCTCGCAATTTTACATTGCAAGCCAGATGATTTGGAACGCAGTTGTTTGAGGTCCGCAGCAGAAAATGTAGGGTCCAGCGTGGCAAGCACGTCGCCGGCGTTTACCTGATCACCAAAACGAGCGTGCATTGTACGAATGGGAGTTGTCACGACGGTTTGAATGACGACATCAGGTTGGGTTGTGATGAGTTTCCCCTGAGCCGTCACGATTCGATCCACTTCGGCCCAACTGGACCAAGCGATTGCAGCAATCATCAAAGCCACAACTGTGTACAATGTCCACCTTGCGCCGCCCGGAACGGAGCGGTGTTCAATTTCGACTGCGTCTGGCTGGAACTCGTTCAGCAAAGCGTTGTTGGACTCGCGTTGCCGTATTCCCTCGGTGCGCGCTTCGACTCGTTTCCGGTGCCGTTGTTCTTTTACGGTCTCACTCATCCGCGCCCCATTTGCTGATACCATAAATCTTGATACACCTGGCACATGTCCAGCAATTGATGATGGGTGCCGACACTATCAACCCTGCCCTGCTCCAAGACGACGATCTGATCACAGTCCACTAGGGTCGATAACCGGTGCGAAACAATGATGACCGTACGCCCTTTGGCAATCACTTTCAGATTTCTCTGAATGATGGCTTCGCTTTCTGGATCAAGTGCGCTAGTCGCTTCGTCGAAAATCAGAATTCGTGGATCCTTCAATAACGCCCTAGCAATCGCCAGTCGTTGTTTCTGGCCTCCCGAAAGGTTGGCGCCGTTCTCCTCTAGCATCGTGTCGTAGGATTGTGGCATGCGTTCGATAAACTCGGCGGCACCTGCCATTCGGGCCACGTAAATGACTTCTTGAAAACTGCTGTTGGGTTTAGCCATCGCGATGTTCTCGCGAATCGTACCTCGAAACAGGAAGTTGTCCTGCAGTACGACACCGATGTTATGACGTACGTGGGCAATGTCTAATTCACGCATGTCCAATTTGTCAACGCGGATCAGACCTCTTTGGGGTTGATGCATTCCCTGAATCATGCGTGTAAGTGTGGTTTTGCCCGAACCACTGCGACCGACTAGGCCTACCACTTTGCCCGCCCCAATGGTGAACGAAACATTGTCTACTGCCGCTGGGCTAGTTGGATTGTAGTGGAAGGTAACTCCCTCAAGTTCCATGCGCCCCTCGATTGCGGGTCGCAATCCACGGCCAATTCCCGCTTCGGCTTCACGGTTCATGACGGTGCCGAGCATTCGGACTGAGAGCGCACATTGTTGGTAAGAATGCACCAACGACACCAATTGCACCAGTGGACCGGTAACTCGGCCTGAAATCATCTGGAACGCAACCAATTCGCCGACCGTCATGTTCTTGCCCAACACCAAAGAAGCTCCGTAGAAAACTACGACAACGGTTAGTAGTTTTTCTAGAAGCTTCGAAATTGTAGTCGCGGCGATAGAGATCTTGCCCACGCGAAAGTGCATCGCCACGGCTTGAGCTGAGCTTTGGTCCCAGTTCTTTCGCTGGACAGGTTCCATCGAGAGTGCTTTGACGGTCTGGATGCCGTGGATGGTCTCCACCAGCATCGCTTGGCGTTCCCCTTCTGCGTTGTAAAGTGCTTCTAGTCGTCGCCGGTAAGGACCCAACAGCACGGCAATGTTGATCGCAAGTGCAAGTGAAAATCCAAGAACGACGACGGTCAATGGCACACTGTAGAACAGCAACATCGGCAGAAATATAAACAACGCCGTTGAATCCAACAGTGTCAGGAATAGATTGCCGGTCAGGAACTCGCGGATCTGGTTGGTTTGCTGCATGTGCTTTGTCAGCACACCAGCAGTGGAGTGTTCGAAGAAACTCATCGGCAGCTTCAAC
>CAZDBE010000017.1:29520-31166 GCA_964503675.1 uncultured Pirellulaceae bacterium
CTTCAACAGATGCCCGAACGTTCGGGTTGCCACCCGGATGTCGATCTTACTAGTCGCGTGCAGTAGCAAGTAACTACGAAGGTATCCCAAGATGGCATCGAAGATCAATGCGATCGCAATCCCAGCTGTCAAAACATGCAGCGTCTGGATGGCGTAGTTGACCAGAACTTTATCGATTACGATTTGAAAGTACAGAGGCACCACTAGGGCGATCAGGTGAATGAACAGTGCCGCAATCGCCACGTCAACAAATGCGGTGCGCTGCTTGAACATCTCCGGAATAAACCACTTCAGACTGAAGGGTTGTTTCGTGTCTAGCAGACTGAAGGTGCGTTTGGAGAGGATGACTTCACCCTTCCAAGCTTTTTCGAATTCTTTCCGGTCTAGGTAGATGAACCCTTGCTTGTCCGCCAAGGGATCGTAAACAGCCGCTTGTGTGACGGTGGTGCCATTGTCGTCCTGTCGGCGAGTGCCAACGATGATGACGTAGTTGCCGTTGGTGAGCCGCGCGATCACCGGAAAGGCATCGCCCAGTTTTTCGAGTTGCCTCCAAGTGAAGTGAGTGTGCCGAGTCTTTAGTCCGGTGTCTTTGGCGATTCTCAGGAAACGACGAAGTGATGCTTCCTCGTGTTCGAGTGAATAGTCGTGGATGAGCCGTTCGGCGCTGACGTCGATCCCGTGGTGGCGAGCGACCAACGACAGACAGATCAGAGATGTGTGCGAAGGTTTGCCAGCGTGATTTGCGCTATCGGTGGTGTCGCCTTGAGAAGCGTTTTGAGCGTCTGCGAAGGATTGCGCATCGACTCGGTCATCCTGACGCTGCGAGGCGGGCAGCTCCGGCGTATTATCTCCATTGCCGTCGCCGCCGTCACCAATAGGATCGGCGTTCGTCGCATCAGGATCGGATGATGGAGGCATGGTTTTCCGGTTGACTGTCAGGGTAACTGCCGTCAGAAGATGCCTGACATGTAATTTTACCCCCAGCCAGCGTCATGGAAAGCAATTCTTAGGGAACAGCCCGCGAAACAGCCCTCAAAATGCCTGAATATGTATTGCAACACGCGTTAGCGGTAAAGTTTAACCCGATTGGACGCGCTATCGTTGAAATGGTACCGGAGAGACCAGTTGGGGCTGCACTTTGTAGCGGGGCTGAGATTCGCGGCCTCATCCAATAAAAAAGGTCGAACTCTTTCGAGTTCGACCTTGGATTGATCCTAAATTTTCGACGCCGACGTGGCTTAAACGGGTGTCGCGATTCCAATGGTGCCGCCGTTGGCGTCAGTCGGGTCAATCAGACGCGTTCCCGTCACGGCGAACCGTTGAGGCTGTGTCGTTGCTGCATCAAAGATTGACGTCAGGTCAATTTCCGAGATCTGCAATCCTTGGTTGTCAAACAGTCGCAAACGCTCGACCTGTGAATCCTCGAGGGCCATGTCTCGAATGGTAACCGTGCCCTGCCCAGGTCCTTGGTTGAAGGTCAGGTCGATCCGCAAATCATTTCCGAACCTTCGGAAGGTAAAGTCATCCTCAAGGGAATTCAAGGCAGCCGTTGGGTCGCGAATCTCGAGTATGTCGACTGTTTCACCACTCAAGTTAGGCTGTGCGATCGTATCGACCAGAGTGTTTTGTTCGATGATCAGATCACG
>CAZDBE010000018.1:0-12676 GCA_964503675.1 uncultured Pirellulaceae bacterium
TCCTTGTGCTGAGAACGTTCAGGTTGCATAACCTCGACACGTTACCCCGGACTCGTTCGGTTGATTGATAATATCAAGATAAACAAAAAACGGCCAAGCATTGTGCTTGGCTGTTTTTTTGCGCCAATTTATGGAGAACAAGCAAGTAGGTTGCAACAGCACTGTCGTTGCGGTTAGGGCGTTGGAAAACACAGATTAAGAGCAACAGGCGGCTCAGTGCAAGATTCAAATCACGAGACAATTAAGATCTTGCTGACCGGCGCAACGGGATATGTCGGCGGTCGATTACTACCGTTGCTTGAGCAATCAAGAAATGAGGTTCGGTGCATGTCCAGACGGCCCGAATCACTGAAAGATGTCGTCGCGGCCGATACCGAGACTGTCTATGGGGACGCACTCGATGCAGCGTCAATCAATAATGCACTTGTGGGTGTTCACACCGCATACTATCTGGTTCACTCGATGGGATCAGACGGCAATTTTGAGGAAACCGACCGCGTCGCGGCTGAATTGTTTGCACAAGCATGCACCGCTCAGGACGTTAAACGAATCATTTATCTGGGCGGGCTCGGCAATCCTGACCACACGCTTTCTAAACACCTGCGCAGCCGCCAAGAGATTGGAAACGTTCTGCGGACCTCGACGGCGGCGGTCGTTGAATTTCGTGCTTCGATTATTATCGGATCTGGAAGTCTTTCATTTGAGATGATTCGTGCGCTCGTGGAACAACTGCCAGTGATGATCTGTCCCAAATGGGTGCGGGTGATGGCTCAGCCAATCGCGATTGAAGACGTGTTGGACTATTTGGTGGAAGCCCAGAACTTACCAATTCGAAAGACGGTCGTATTTGAGATTGGCGGTCCTGATCAGTTGTCCTACGGAGAAATTATGCAACTCTACGCGCGGCTGCGCGGGCTTCGGCGGTGGATGATTCCCGTCCCACTTTTGACGCCGTATCTTTCCAGTCTTTGGTTGGGTTTAGTGACTCCGTTATATGCGCGTGTCGGAAAGAAACTGATTGAAAGTCTTAAGAACCCAACGTTGATATCCAACAACTTGGCCGATCGTTATTTTAGCGTGGTTCCCAAAACGGCCGAACTGGCGATAGCGCGGGCGTTGGTCTATGAAGAGCAGCAGTATGCTCAGACGCGCTGGTCGGATGCGATATCTGCAGGCGGCAGGATGAAAAGCTGGGGAGGCGTGCGATTTGGTTCGCGTTTGGTCGATTCGCGCACGCAGACAGTGCCCGCCGGTCGAGTCGCTGCGTTCAAGCCTATTCGGCGAATCGGTGGCAAGAATGGTTGGTACTACGGCTCATGGTTGTGGCGGATTCGGGGTTTCTTGGATCTGCTGGTTGGAGGTGTTGGTATTCGACGCGGTCGACGCGACGAAGACCAACTGCGTCCGGACGATGCATTGGATTTCTGGCGAGTTGAACAGATTGAAGACGGAAGGCTTCTGCGGTTGAGGGCCGAAATGAAAGTTCCCGGGCGTGCTTGGTTGGAATTTGAGGTCAACGAGAGCGACGGTGTGAGCACAATTCGTCAGACTGCTATTTTCGATCCTGTCGGCGTATTCGGACTAGCCTATTGGTACACTTTGTATCCCGTTCACCAGTTCGTTTTTGCCGGAATGCTGCGTAATATCTGTGCGGCAGTCAAGTCAACGGCGCCCGTTGGTGAAGCCGACCTTTCGCAGACCTATTCTTCAAGCTGGCCGCCTGAGCATTTTTAGTCCATGGCTTTAGGTTCCGATACCGTTGGGTTCCCTTATCTTTAGCTTTCCCTACCAAGTTCCGGAGCCTATGCCGCTGGTCGACGGTTGGGTAAACTTTTCGCGAGTTATTCCCATTAATTACCTTGTTGCCGGTACTCGCTATGCCTTCGGTGGACTCAGACAATTTTTCTCCCCTTCACTTCGGCGATCGTTTAACTGCGGCGATAGCTCACAAAGGAACGCCATTGGTGGTCGGTATTGATCCGCGCGTCGGGCAGTTGCCCTCAGCGATACTTGAGGGAGTAAACCCAGCCGATCCAGAAAGTGTTGCCAATGCGTTCGCCGAATTTGGCATCGCGATTATTGACGTTGTCAAAGAACTGGTGCCGGCGGTCAAACCGCAAGCCGCATTTTTTGAACAGCTTGGACCGCTGGGGATGGCGGCGTTGGCCGAGGTGGTCGATTACGCGACGGCTGCAGGATTGGTCGTCGTGATGGATGCCAAACGCGGCGACATCGGTTCGACCGCAGACGCATACGCGAAGGCTTATCTTGGACATAAAAGTAGAACGGCATGGGGATGCGATTGCCTGACGGTGAATCCTTATATGGGCTTCGACACGTTGGAGCCATTTTTCAACGCCGCGAAATCCAACGGTGCAGGTTTGTTTGTGCTGTGTAAAACCTCAAATCCCGGCAGCGATGCGTTGCAGGAGCAGGTCACCGATGGCGGAAAGAAGATTCATCAGCGCGTTGCCGAAGAGATACAGCGGCTGTGTGGTGCAACAGAAGGGGACCGCGGATACGGAATCGTCGGCGCGGTTGTCGGTGCGACTTACCCCGAGCAGCTCGCTGAATTGCGGCAACAGATGCCTAACTCGATTCTTTTGGTGCCCGGATTTGGTGCTCAGGGTGGCACGGCGTCGGATGTCGCCGGAGCGTTTGACGAAAATGGATTGGGCGCGATCATCAACAGCTCGCGCGGCATTATTTTTGCCTACGAGCAAGAGAAGTACTCGGCCCAAGCAAAAGAGGATTGGAAGTTGGCAGTTCTGGAAGCAACGAAAGACACGATTGAAGTCTTGGCCGCCGGAACTAACGCTGGAAAATTAAGGTAAGAGAATTGCTCGGTGAAAAAAAATTATCGCTAGACATCCTCACCGTAATCCTCTTGTCATTCAATTTTCTCACCTTTCACACTAGTCTTCGTTGCCAATTCGAGGGTCGGGCCTCAAGCGAATCTCATGTTCAAGATTGCTGCCTCGATTGAGAGACTGTTGCCCGAACCTGTCTCGGATTGAATCTGAGATTTCGTCCACGCGTGACTGTTTGTTTTTGTCTTCTTGATCAAACAGCGATAGCTGCCGAGGTGCGGAGCGGCTGAGGTTGGACGTGCCTAAGCCGATCAGGCGAACGCCGCGCGAGTGGCGGTCGATTCCCGAAAGCAATTGGGAAGCGGTCTCGAAGAGAGTCTGTGTCGAATGGGTCGCAGGAATAGTTTTACGACGTGTGATCGTTTCAAAATCGTCGTAACGTAGCTTTAATTGGACTGTTTTGGAGAAAATGTCGTGACGACGCAGGCGTCTCCCGACTAGATCTGCCAGCTCATGCAGCCACGCTGAAAGGACCTCTTCGTCATAGACGTCCACAGGAAAAGTGTGTTCGTGAGAGACTGATTTGGCGATTCGATCTGGAACTACCGGGCGGTTATCGATGCCGCGCGCAAGATTATAAAAGTGCTGGGCGCTGTCTCCGATCTGGTACTGGAGCAACTTCAGATCGAGTTGCCGCAATTGGGCAATTGTCTGGACGCCCAATCGAGTAAACTTCTTTTGCGTCTTTGGACCGATTCCCCAGACGCGTGAGATCGACAGCGGGTCGAGAAAGGTCTGAATCTCACTCTGATCAACGACGGTGAGTCCATCGGGCTTGTGTAAGTCGCTGGCGACTTTGGCGAGGAACTTGTTTGGCGCGACCCCCGCCGATGCAATCAGCCCCGTGTCTGCGAGGATTTTCGATTTTATCTGCTGAGCTATCTCGGGAGCCGTTCCAAACAGTCTCTCGCATCCGCTCACATCAAGAAACGCTTCGTCTAGAGAAAGGGGCTCGACGAGTGAAGTGAATTCGAAAAAGATCTCCCGAATCTGTCGCGAGACTGCCGCGTAGTGTGACATTCTACTTTTGACAAAAACGATAGACGAACATTTGCGAAGTGCTTCTCTTGAAGGCATGGCACTGTAGATGCCAAATTTTCGCGCTTCGTAACTGGCGGCAGAGATCACGCCGCGTCCGCTGGGAGAGCCCCCCACAACAACCGGTTTCCCAATCAGCTCCGGATTGTCGCGAATTTCAACTGACGCATAGAAAGCGTCCATGTCAACGTGAATGATCATGCTTACTGGACCACAAGTGTAGCGAGATCTAGGTGATCTTCGTCGGCGTGAAATTTCTTCCAAACCGTGTGGTTTCCCGTGGTCAACCTTCGAGCCGGTTGGAAGAAACGATTCAAAAGTTCCATCTCGGATTCTGAAACGGGGTGTGCGCCGCCATCTGCTGTCGCAATGCCGAATAGGAAATAGCCGCGACCTCCATCGACGATAAGATCGAACTGCCCATCTTCATCAACGCGCGACACTGCACCGCCCAAGTCGTGAATGGCGGCGATGGTTTGATTGTCCAGAGGTTGGAACTCTTTGGGAGTGATGCCTGTCGAGGGAAGTGGAGATTTGGGAGAACGGTCACGCGGTAACGCAAACACAACACCACCGAAGGCTGGATGTTCCCGACCGTTGGTTTGCGCCACTAGTTTGCCGGAAACTCGGCAATCGTAAGATAGCTCAAGTCCCTCGGCGGGTAAGCTCGTTATTGAGGAAGATGAACCGACAAGCATGCCGAACAGGAAGAACGTGGTGGCTACCACGCCAAGCAATAAGGCTTGGAAATGTACCGTCCAGCGCGGGAGTGTGACCAAATCGGACGATGCGGGTTGGGGTGTTGAGTGGGGCAAAGCCAAGGGAGACTCGTGGTTGATTTTGGGAGTTTGCCGGGAATAATGTCAGGTCGATAGTACATATTGCCTTAGTCCGTTAAGCGTCGTGCATGAATATACACCAGTCATGCGAGATCCGCAAAATGACGATAGTCAGTTTGGTGCGTCCCGCCAGAAGCCGCCGTGAGTTCTGCCGCCCCTCTGGTAGGCCTGAAAAACGTTATGTCTTTTGACAGTATGCCGTCAATGATTCAAAAGATGCTTTCCACTACGATTTTGATTTTGCTTGCCGGGTTTTCCCTTGCGTTCTCAGGAGGTGTCTGCGCTCAAGGGCGTCAAGTCGTTGTCACGACGGAGTCGGGACTGCAGTATGACGGGAGAGTGTTCGACGTAGAAGAGATTAGTGTCGAGACAGGGAGTGTTGGGACGCGGGCCGACAAGAAGATTTTGGTGATCAACGATGGGCTGAGGCGAACGTTTGTCAACAAGAACAGCCTGCTGCCGAACATCGTAGATTCCACACGCAATGAAACCGAGTTGGAGATTTGGCAGCGCACCTACGACGGACCGAGAAAAGGTGCCGCACCGTTTCTTTTTGCGGAACCGTTTAATGACAACGGCCACCGGATTTTGACGGTTCGTACTCCAGAAGGAAGCGCTCAGTACATTCAGGGAATCACGAAGCTGAATCCGCGGTATGTAGTCGTCCAGTCGCTTTCCGGCGGGACTAATCTTTCGCCGAAGGACTGGGAGATGAGCCTTGCGATTGGAACGATTCCGACTGCGGTGCTTAAGGGGGTCTTGGAAAACGAGATTGTCGATCCGACTCAGGTTACGGCATGGTTAAGAATTCCGGACTTTCTTATGCAGGCCGGTCGTTACAGTGACGCCAAGGATGAATTGTTGAGGATAGCCGAACGGTTTCCTGAACAGAAAAAACAGATTGAATCCAAGCGTTTGATCGTACTTCAGGAGGAGGCCAAACAGCAGGTTCGTGAGATCGAGTTGACGTTTGATGCCGGCCAGACGGACCTTGGAACAAAGTGGATTAAGGCCATCGATCGAACAGGGCTGGCTCCTGAAACGACAGTGCAATTGGATGAGTTGCTCGATCAAGTTGAGCGGACGAAAGAGAAACGTGAAAAATTGATCGCACGGGTTATTGCTGCGGTTGAAAAAATGGAGAGCCGGCCAGAGGGGCAGTTGACCGTGGAACAGTCCGAAGCGCTGGGCCGTTTCAAGGAACAGGTTAAGTCAGATCTAAATCAGCACAATCTGCTGCGATTGGACAGCTTCGATCGCTTATCTACTGATCCAAAAAATAAGGACCAGCAAAACGTAGCGTTGGCGATCAGCGGTTGGCTGCTGGGCAGCAATAACGCAACGGATAACTGGGCGGTAGCGCAGTCATTGTATTCTGTCCTCGACCTTGTCAGCGACTATCTGAAAAGCACGGAGGAAGAGCAACGTGCAGCGATTCTTGAACAGCTTGCCAAGTTTGAAAGTAGTGACGTTAGTTTTTTGGCGCCAATGTTGGCCAATATGCTGCCGCAGAAACATGAATTGGTCGGAGACTATTCGGGGCGCGAGCCAATCGAGTTTTTTGTCACGCTTGACGGGACCAAGGTCGATCCTGAACCGAAGCGGTATCGATGTTTGGCTCATCTACCAACCGAGTACGATCCCTATAAACGCTATCCGCTAATGCTCAGTTTGCCCGGAAGGGCGAAGGTCGAGAATCAGCTGAAGCATTGGTGCGGTGAATTCAACGAAGGTTTGGGCGTGCGCTACGGGCATGCATCTCGCAACGGTACGATCGTGGTGGCCATTGACTGGCGGGCTCCCGGGCAGCGGCGGGGGGAGTACTCGGTTCGGGAGCATTTGATTGTGATGAAAGCGTTGCGGGAATCAATGCGGAGATTTGCAGTGCACTCCGACCGCGTCTTCCTACAAGGCCATGGCACTGGTGCCGACGTTGCTTACGACGTGGGAACCTCTCATCCCGAGCACTGGGCGGGAGTCATCGCTGTCTCGGCGACGGGCATTCAGAAGTATCCATTGATCTACGCCGAAAATACTGGCAACCGTTTGCCGATTTACGCGGTAGTTGGCGAGCGCCATATCGGTAGCATCCGTGGCTGCCGTGACGCTTGGAATAAGTGGCTGCAGTCCAAGAAACGCAATGAATGTACGGTTGTTCAGTATCTCGGGCGTTTGGATGAGCAGTTCCGTGAAGATGTACCAGAAGCATTTAAGTGGATGCGGGCTCAGAGAAGACGCTCCCCCGATAAGGCTGGTTTTGAATTCAGTTGTAAGTCGATCCGGCCGGCGGACAACTACTTTTGGTTCCTTGAGGTGCACGGTTTTCCGCTGCGGAATATCAAGTGGCCAGAACTTTTTCGCGAGCGGCGTGGTATCAACGCTCTTGAAATCAAGGGAGAAATTCGCAGTAACAAGCCCAACGCGTTTGTCGTGGGTAAAGCTGGAACGGGAGCGACGTTGTGGCTGCGACCTGATTACTTTGATTTTAACCGGGAAATTGAGATCAACGGACGTGGTCGGAGATTCACGGGTTCGGTCACGGCATCTAGGAATGTTTTGCTGGAAGACGCACGAACGCGCGCCGATTTTCAGCGTCCCTATTGGGCGAAGCTAGATTACGTGGACGGAACGTGGATGCCGTGACTCTATTTGAGATCAATGCAGATCGATCCGTAGGCTAGTGGCCGAATGTATGGCTGCGGAAGGCCACGATCGAATTGTCCCGGTCAATCCCGATGGACGTATTGCCATTGATGTACCACTGATTGATTGAACTAACATCGATTTTTTTCGCCGTCGTTTCGAGCCATTCTGCCTCCAGTGCTGTTGCTTCGACCGCGTCTGCAGGTACCCATTCTCGGATTTGCTCAGGCGGAACTATCGCAACTAGTCGAATGTCCCAATCTGACGGCCCGGGAACGCCGCGCCCAGTTCCGTTGTTCTGGTAGACAACACTGTACTCAAGGTCTTCGTACTCTCTTCTGAACCTCACGTACTGCTCAATGAACTTGACTCGATCTGCGAGTGCCGTCGTTGTCTCACTGGTTTCGTTGGCCGTTGGCGGACCAGAAGAACTGGAATCCGTCTCACAGCCAGAAACAATGAGAAGAATGCAAATAAGAACAAGTCGAAGCATTGGGATATCAGAGTACTGGGGGTGGCGAAATCTTTGATCAACGGAGCCCTCGTAAGACGCTGGCTCAGAACGCTTGTCCCTCTCTACCGATCTTACGGTTCAACGGCGCGATATGCGTCGATGACAGCCTGTTCCCCTTCTTTTCCGCCGATGGAGTTTCCGTGCTCCATGCCGATGATCAGATCACGACCTTCCTTCTTCTGACGTTCGGCAATAGCTTTGAAGACATTGGAATAGTTGATCTCGCCGGTACCAGGCTCTTTGCGTCCTGGATTATCACCCGACTGAAAGTACCCGATTTCGTCCCAAGCGCGGTTGATGTTGGGGATCAAGTTACCTTCGGTGATCTGCTGGTGGTAGATATCAAATAGAATCTTGCAACTTGGCGAATCCACGGCTCGGCAGATCGCGTAGGCCTGATCCGAATCGCGCAGGAACGTGCCGCCGTGATTGGTGTGCCAGTTGAGAGGCTCCAATACCATCACAATTCCTTCTGGTTCCAAAATTTCGGCACACTTGCGAAGCATGTCGATCGCATATCCCGTTTGGAATCCCTCGGCCAATCTTCCGCCGCCGTACTTGTTGCCATTGGGAGCGGGTTGATCGATTGATCCGGGAACGACCGTGACAAATTTTGCGCCACATCGCTTCGCCACATCGATCGATCCTTTGATTTGATCAAGAATTTCGGTGGTGGTTTTTTTGTTGGGGTTGGTGAACGTACCTCGAACGAAGTCGGCGTAGGCAACGAATACGCCCATCTCCATCGCGTGCTCTTTCAGGGTATCGCCGATTTGTTGCTGCTTTTCGGGCGTCTCTCTCTTTATGCCGTTATGTTCGAATGCGGTGAAACCCATTTCATGGCAGAAGTTGATCTGGTCGATCACGTCTTTTCCGGCTGACGCCTTAAACATGCCTGGATGCGGCGCGAATCGAACGGAGAAAGGTTTCTTTGCGGCGTCTTGCCTCGTCGCAGCAAAGCCCGCCACGGGCATTCCCGCCGCCAAAGTCGCGACTGCGGTGGCAGCAAGAAACGATCGTCTTGAGGAGGTCGAATCGCAGCTTTGGCGCTGCGGGAGGGAATGTGGATCCAACGGAAAGTCGTTTTTCATTTTGGTAGACCGTTTCTAGAAGGTTTGGATTGAGCATTCTAAGATGGCAATAGTTTCGCCAACCGTCAAAGTCGCCCGCGAATTTTAGCAAAGTCTCTCATTGGTAACTACACACCGGGGCTTATTGGTGATTAGAATACTCGTTCCCGTCCTGATAATAGAGACTTCCACTCTCTGGCTGGGTAAAAAACAAGCGAACTGACCTCAAAATATTCCGCTACCAACCACCGCACCGACCAATCAAATTATGACAGAAGAAAAATCAGATCCGATCGTACCAAAGCAGTATCTACTAACGTTTTGTTTGGTCACGGTGCTGTTTGCACTGTGGGGATTTGCCAATAACTTCACCGACCCGATGGTGAAAGTCTTCAAAGATGTTTTTGCAATTAGCAACATGCAATCCTCTTTCGTTCAAATGGCGTTTTACGGCGGCTATGCGACGATGGCAATTCCAGCTGCTCTGTTCATACGCAAGTACTCTTACAAGTCTGGAATCGTTGTCGGCTTGCTCCTGTTTGCAATTGGAGCGTTCATTTCGATTCCTGCTGCCAATACGATCAACTTCTGGTTGTTTATTTCCGGTCTATATATTCTCACGTTTGGGTTGGCGTTTTTGGAAACCACTGCCAATCCCTTTATCCTTTCAATGGGACCCGAGAAAACATCGACCCTAAGATTGAACTTGGCTCAGGCATTTAATCCAATCGGTTCTTTGGGGGGCGCGTTCATTGCCGCCTCTTTTGTCATGAGCAACGTTCATGTTGCGGAATTCAAAGCGGACATTAACGGCTTTAAAGACGAGCTGTCTATCTCGAAAACTGAAGATACCGAACTCGCAGTGCTGCCGTTTTTGAAAGCCAAGGAGCGACCTCTTAAAAAAGATGCCGCAACCAAGGAGTACGTTTACGCGAAAGCAGCCGAGGCAGCCGGGGCCGAATATGCTCCGCTGCAACAGGCGATCGTGGACGTGGAAGCTGGTAAAATTGACTCGTTTCAGGAAATGAAGCTACCAGCACTCAAAGAGAAAGCGGCCGAGCTGTTGAGCGCGGGTGCGGCGAATGTCGGCGTCGATGAAGCACTGCGTGATTTCCGTGAAGGCAAAATCGGATCCTATCAAGAAATGGACTTTCCTTCATTGCAGCGACACGACCTGAATCTTGTATCGACAACCTACATGACGCTTGGCTGTATCGTCCTCGCAACTTTGATTGTGTTCTTGATTAAGAAGATGCCTAAGACCGCTGCGGATGATGACGATGATGACCTCGACATCGGAGCCACAGTGGGCCGGTTGTTGAGAAATCCGCGTTACATTTTTGGCGTCGTGGCCCAGATGTTTTACGTGGGTGCGCAGATCATGGTTTGGACTTTCATCATCCAATATGCCGAGAATGAACTTGGTATGGACAACGCCACGGCAGCCAATCATCAGATCGTGGCCCTTGTTATATTCTTAGCCTTCCGTTTCATCTGTACCGCGTTTCTCCGATACGTCTCGCCTGGTAAGTTGTTGGCCATTCTGGCCCTGTTCGGAGTAGCCTTTACTTTGGGGGCAATTCACCTACAAGGAATGACTGGTCTTTATAGCTTGATATTGATCTCTGCTTGTATGTCGCTGATGTTCCCGACGATTTACGGCATTGCACTTGAGGGAATCGGGCAAGATGCAAAGCTCGGGTCCGCAGGACTGATCCTCGCCATTGTTGGTGCGGTGTGGTTAACTGGATTCCAAGGCAGAATTTTAGACCTTGAATCGTTTATGGGTACGACGGCGACGCGCGGATCATTCTACTTGAGTGTCGGTTGCTTTATCATTATTGCGATCTATGGCCTGTTTTGCCGAAACCCCCGTAGCAAACCTAGTGCTGCCTAATTTTAGCGGTTGCGGCAAGTCAAGATTGACGACCAGATCTGTCACCCACACGGATCGAACTGCTCCTTTGAGATCTTGTCGCAGATAATAGCTTGCACAGAGACGCTTTTTTTCAAACAACTACACCCCGTTTTCATTGACGAATTTTTGATGGCAGCAATCAAAGTAGGTACTACAACGCTGGATGTTCCGCGTGTCATATTCGGCACTGCAACGTTGGGAAATTTGTTTGTCGATTTGCCTAAAGAGACGAAACTGGCGATCTCCCAACAATGGCTCGAATCGGGTGAGACTGTCGTTGTGGATACTGCAGGGAAATACGGAGCGGGCCTAGCGCTGGAAGTGATTGGCAATAATCTTCGCGCCCTCAACGCCGATCCCGAAAAAGTCACCATCAGCAATAAACTTGGTTGGAAACGCGTACCGTTGACAACTGACGAACCCTCATTCGAACCGGGGGCTTGGATTGGACTGAAGAACGATGCAGTGCAATGCATTTCCTACGCCGGGATCCTTGATTGTTGGAAACAGGGCAACGAACTGCTAGGAGAGGGCTACACCTGTCAGTTTTTGTCGGTTCACGATCCGGACGAGTATCTGGCTGCGGCCATGTCACCAGAAGATCGGGCCGGCAGAATGGACGATATTCTTGGTGCCTATAAAGCACTTGGGGAATTGCGTGACGAAGGGAAATGCCAAGCGATCGGCGTCGGCAGCAAGGACTGGGAAGCGATTGCTGCGATCGACAAAGAAGTAAAGTTGGATTGGGTGATGCTGGCCAACAGCCTGACGATCTACCGGCATCCACAAGAATTGCTGGACTTCGTTGAGAGTCTAAACCGTCGCAACATTCCGGTCTTCAATAGCGCAGTGTTCCATGCGGGATACATGGTCGGTGGCAGTTCGTTCGACTATCGTGAACTGGATCTTTCCAATGCGGATGATCAAAAGATCGCGGACTATCGGGACCGATTTTTTGCACTTTGTGAAAAGCATTCGGTGAAACCCGCCCAAGCGTGTGTCGAGTTTGCTTTGTCACCGCCGGGTGTTGTTTCGATTGCACTTTCTTCCAGCAAGCCGGAACGCGTGACGTCCAATGTAGAATTGGCTAACACAAAATTGCCTGTCGCGTTTTGGAAAGAGGCCAAAGAACTTGGGCTGATGGACAAGGACTATCCTTTTCTCGGGTAATCTTCTACCGAAGTACGCCTAGGTAAAAGCTAAAGACTTTTTCATCGTCTGTCTGTTCGCTGGAGACAGGGAAGGCGAAGTCGAAGGCCAGTGGAGCTCCGACTCCTAGCGCCGGCATGTTAACACGCAATCCCACGCCGGGGGCAACGCGAAACTCGTCTAGGCTAATGTCTTCGGCGACTGTTCCAAAATCACAGAACACAACGCCTTTAACCATGTCGTCCGCAGTCAGCGGGAAGGTGTACTCAATTGTATTGAGCCACTGGAACTCACCGCCAGAGCGCGTTCCGTTCTCGGTCTCATCAATGGCGGTGTTAGGGTCGTCAGCAATGGCCCCTTCTGTTGGCCCTAGCCCGCGAAATTCAAAACCACGCATGGTTGAGAATCCGCCAGCAAAGTAGTGTTCGAAGATAGGTGAATCACCGGCTGTGAAACCCAGTTTTGATCCGTAGCTAATCGTGTGACGACCGGATCGATCAGGACGCTCGTAAATTAATCGATAGCGGCGATACTCGACATCGGCACGTGTGTAATCGAAGTCACCAAACGCCTGATTAATTGTGCCTGACATATAGGTTCCTTTTGTCGCAAGGAACGGGTGGTCACGTGTGTCT
>CAZDBE010000018.1:12686-31146 GCA_964503675.1 uncultured Pirellulaceae bacterium
TATTGCCTAGTACTTTGTTGAGCTCATCGGAGGACGGAGTAAGCGAGTCTGGATCATCTTCATCGATCCGCAAGCGTGCGTTGTCTATGTTAACGCGTTCCATTCTTAGGCCGGCACTGAGTGACAGGTCCGGTGTCAATCTACGACCAACGGAGAGGCGTCCGCCCAATCTGTTCTCATCCCAATCAAAGTAATTCCGATCGAAAAGATAACCACTGGCGCTAAACGAATAGTCTGTGCCGAGAAAATATGGTTCGGTGAAGCTCACCAAGTAGCGTTGCAAGTCTTGACCAGGCACGACTTCTAGTCGAAAAGCCTGACCGCCGCCGCGGAACGCATTTCCGTCAAGAATATCTTGGAAGTTTCTTGGAAATCTCGTGATGTCAAAATCTTTTTCATCGATGATGAACTGGCCAACGATGCCGTTGTCAGAGTTGTATGCACCACCGATGTTGATTCTCCCAGTGTTAGTTTGGGCGATGGTCACATCGAGATCTGCATAATCTGTTGCCGGGAAATAGGCGTTCGGATTGTTACCAAACGGAACCGAAGCGTTCCCGCCACGCTCGAATGGTTGCACGATTGGGTTGAGTTGATTGGGATCGCCAATATTGGGTGAGTTCAGCCCATTGCCCGTTAGGATACTTCGGTTGCCCGGCAATTCCGGGTATTGGTAGGTCGCTTGCTGCACTGCGTTGCCGGTGCTTCCGGGAGCGTAAGGTTTAGCAAATCCTTGTTGGCTCGCGGTGGTTCCGATGGCACCTGCTTGATTGACGGTTTGTGATTGCGATGGTGCCTGTGCTGGAGTGGTGTTCTGTCCGTACCAGAATTTGTCGTCAGGACTTTGACCACGCACGACGTCCTCGTTGTTTTCGGAGACTCTCTCGGAGCCACTATCGGATGATGACTTAGGTTTTGTAAGCGCTGACGGCAGGATTGGAAAATCGAAACCTGAAGAGTCCTGATATTGCATAGGACCGTTCTGGCATCCGATTGACATCAGCAGGCACAGACAACCAAGGCAGCAGAAGCCGAGACGGGTAATCGCGCGTGTTGGAATTTGAATTTGCATAGTTGATTGGTTTGCTTGATTCGCGATGATCGATTAACTAACGGTAGCTTGATCCGCCACTGCTACCCGGCGAGCCGGACTCCCGTGCCGTGCGTTTGTACGATGAAGGAGCGTTGTCAAGGTCGGCGTGTGATTCGATGTCTTTGAGTTCACGAGGCTTGATCGCGATCGCTGGTGGTGCACCGCCCTGCCCCGCCGCAAAGATCTGCGATCGAGTAAGACGTGCTTTGCTGGCTTCAATTTTTCTCATGTCGATCAAGTCGCCAGGTCGCAGGTCGATTCGATTGCGAATGACTGAGCTTTTGGTGACCGAGTTACCGCCATCGTACTTAACGTTGACCTGACCAACACGATACTGCTTTCCCTCTTTGATTTTGTACACCAGATCAACGAGACCAGGCTCTTCAAGAAAACGCGTTTCCACTTTTATGTCTGAGAAGACAAATCCTTGACTTCCGTACAGGTCGCGGATCTCCTTCAGGTCTTCGTTCATAATTGCCACATTGAAGTCTGGCATCGATTTAGTCGGATGCATCGTGACCAGGGAGGTCAGCTGTGATTCGTCAAACGCTTGATTTCCAATGAACTTAACATTCCGAACACTGTAACGCGGTCCTTCGTTGATGATGAAGCGTAGTGACAACCAACGGCCATCGTTACTTTCACTAATCTCACGGCCCACTTGGGCATTGAAAAATCCGAGCGCTCGATAGTATGAAGTCAACCTTTGGATGTCCTGTTCAATTTCAGTTCGCTTTGCTAGTCCGCCATAAAGAACTTTTCCAATGCCAGGTTTGGATTTTACGATGGAGCGAAGACGTGCTTCAGAGGCAATCGTATTGCCTTCGAAATTGACCTTCCAGATTCTTTGCTTTTGATCTTCGTGGATCAGGAAAGTCACACTGTTGTCGTTTCCTTCATTGTCTAGGATCTCGACCTGAGTTCGAGGGTAGCCTTCGTCTTTGTAAAGTTCCTCGATGGCCGTTTTAGCCATTCGAATGGAGTGAACATCCATTGGGCTGCCGTCTTCGAGTCCGGACTTCTTTTGTAATTTGCGGTCCGAGATGCCGCGATTGCCAATGAACGAAACTGTAGAGACTTTTTGTCGTTCTTCGACTTCGATTCGAATTACAACACCATCGGCTTGCCGGTCCAAGTACGGCCCTTTGACTTTTTTGATCTCCGGCAGTCGCCAGAGCATGTTGACGTCCTGTTGAAGTTTGTCGGGATCAAAGTATCGACCTTGTCGTGTGCGAATGTTCCGAGTCAGATGGTGGGTCGGCGTGTGCTGGTTTCCGGTGATGATGACTTCCTTAACGACATCAGGTTTCATGCCGTCACCGGTATCGGCGAGCTGCTCGAAGTCAGGCAAAATGTCTGATTCACGCTGCTCAGGTGGTTCTGGGAAGCTGGTTCCTGCGATACTTCGAGAACCCGACCCCCCCGGACTTTGAAATCGCACACCTTGCAATGTCTCTTGGTCAAGAACCTTCGGAGGGACCGGCAGTGCTGTGTTGTCGTGCCATAGTTTTTGCGTTTGGCAGCCGGTTTGCAAAGCGCTCGCGCCGGCCATTAAACTCACCAGCAGATAGTATTTGTGCCGAGAAACGTTGCTCAGGAAACTGCGTTGAATCAGTCTGAGAAACGAGCGTATTTGATTGTGGGGCTGCGGTTTTTGCAACTTACGGTCCATCTTTGACCTCGCCTATGAATTATTTCTTCGGCGTAAGTACAAAAACCCGAGCTTGCGGGCAAGCCGAGAAGCGGTGCTAGCACGCGGGTTACTTGGCTAAACCAAGAGCAAATACCTAAAACGATTGATGGATTGGTAGTGAAATTGCCGTTTAAATTCCTTAGATAGGTCTGCAATCCCATGCAGATTAAGCTTCCATTAATTCGCCTTGCGATTGTCAAAATGATCACCAATCGACGAAAATTTCATCGGATTCCGGTTGAAGAGAAATGCATTGTTAAAATTGACGGTGTGGATCTCGAATGTAGCTTGGTAGATCAGTCGATCACGGGCGCCAAAATTGCAGGGCTGGATTTTCTTGTTATTCCATACGGTAAATCGTTGTCGGTTCACTATGACGAAGAAAGTTTCGACGCGATCATTCGTGGAGTGACTCGAAATGAGAAGAACGAGATGCTGATTGGGATCGAACGCTCTGAAACGGCTGATCCTGACTCGATAGATAAAGACGCGATGCTGTTGAATTGCTATCTCAGGCACGAAGGCAACCTGATGGTTTGCATTCCAATCTCTGTCGAAGCGGATAGTCGAGTACGAGTTCAACTTTGGGATGGGATGCAGTTCCCCATCAATTTCAGTGCTCTTGTAACGATGAACAGGACTGAGCGATATCAGTCACTGATGAAGGGAAGCGATCTAACTATGATTGCTGACCTGTATGGGATTAAAGATGTGCCGCTATCCAGACTCCTTGACACACTGTTTGAATTTGAGTTTGGCGTGCTGTCAAATTGTAACGCAAAAGCGACTTGCTCAACTCTTTGATACAGCCAATTTGAAAATTGGGCCTACGCATCAAAGCCCCGTGAATTCCGACTGTCTAGTGCGACTAGCCAAGCCGAACTCGCGGGGCTTTTTCCGTTCTACTTTTTCTGTTCTAAGCCATTTGGGTGTTAGCTGCGATCGGAGAACGGAAACCGCTTCTCAGCTGCTAGATAGATTTTCCACAATCCAGCTTCGTACACGCCAACGAGCTAGCATGCCAAACACTTTTTTCCTACTTATCGTCAAGTTTGTTTAAACTTCGCTAATCAGAAAAGTCGAATGATAAACGGACGGAATCGTCTTTTTAATTCAGGGTAGGAAATCCATGCTAGCGAAACAACTCAAACTCGCACTATTGGGAGTGCTGATCGGCTCAACGTCTTTCTGCATTTCGTCAGCCAACGGCCAACAACTAGAGCGCCCATCACAGCGCTATCAACCGACTCAGGTTGATGCTGCGGCAGGAGAAGTGATTCACACCGCTAGTCAGATCCCTTCTGTACGCGTTCGAATGTCGGATCAGGCCAACCAGGGGCAGCAAGACAAATATCTAATTCGCCAGGTTGCCTACCAGGAGCCAGTCAAAGCGCCGCAGGTACCTGCGATTCTTGCTGGGAGTTCAGAATTCCAAGGTGCAACCAGAAAGGCAAGTTCTCTGCGCGATGCGTTCCAGCAAAAGTTTGGGGAATCAAAACGAGCAGCCTCGAGTGCAATCGAACAAGCGGCTCCTTTGATGGATCAGGCAATTCAAGCACGTACGCCACGTATCGCTCCGGAAGAAATTTCAACCCAACGGGCTCTCCTTGAGAAGCAGTTGCGAGATATTGAGTCTCGAACGGTTGCACGTGAAGCTGACCTTGCAAACATAGTCGCGGAGAAAGCAAAAGCTTCAGCCAAGACGATTCGCGAGGCAGCTAAGCCTGCAGAAGATTTCTCTGCTTCTCAGTTCTTGCGTCAGATTAATAACGGCGAGCCTTCAAAGAACTTTGAATCAACCAAGTCTGCCAGCCCTCAGAGGGTAAGTCGTGCCAACTACAGCGAGCCACAAGCCCGTACGGCGCGGGGTATCGGCAGTAAATCGGACTACAAGCGGCAGAGTATTCGTCAGACTTCATCGGAGGATGACATCGAATCAGGCAGATCAGAGAGTGCCGCGATTCGTTTGAAGGCACCATCAATTGAAGTCGAGACTTTCGGGCCGCGTTCGATTGGCGTCAACAAGCCGGCAACCTACGAAGTGGTTGTTAAGAACAACAGCGGCTCGGACGCTGAGCGCATTCTTGTTGGGATTAATCTTCCTGAGTGGGTGGAGGTTTCGAACGTCAATCTTACTACTGGCGGAAAAGAAGTTACTGACGGTAAGGATAAGGCTCGGTTGGTTTGGACAATCGATCGCATCGGAGCTGGGAAAACACAAACGGCCACCATTCTTGCTGTTCCACGTAAAGCGGAAATGTTTGATGTGGGCGTTGAGTGGACTTTGGTTCCCCGTACAGGCAAGGCAAACATTCGCGTAACCGAACCTCGTCTAACAATGAATATCTCAGGCCCCGCTGAAGTTGAATTTGGCGAGGTAGCCCGCTATTTAGTTACAGTTCGCAACCCTGGAACTGGAACAGCCGAAAACGTAACTGTGAAACTGCCAGAAGCACTTGGTGGAGAGCGATCCGTTCTAGGAGACATCCCGCCAGGCGAGGAGGAAGTATTTCAAGTTGAATTGTTGGCTCGAACGGCAGGCGATCTAAAACTTGTTGCTCAGGCCTCGGCTGATGGTGAGATCGAAGCCAGCAGCGACCGGCAGATTGTGGTTCGCCGCGCGAACTTGGCGGTAGCGATGGAAGGTCCAGCCATGAAATTCTCTGGTGATGTTGGAACCTACACGATTACTATGACGAATAGCGGAGACGCAACAGCCAACAACTTGATGGCTGCCGTTGCTCTGCCAACTGGAGCCAAGTACATCTCTGGAATTGAATCAGTCACACCAATCGAAGACGGAGTTCGTTGGCAGGTTGGACCTCTTGAGCCAGGTCAGTCACGCGACTTCAAGGTCAACTGCCAGATGAACGGCAGCGGTGACATGCAGCTTGAGTGTGGCGTCCGCCAAGGTGACCTAGCTGCTTCAGCCGCGTGCCTGACACGCGTTGAAACAGTCGCCGATCTTGTTCTAGAAGTAGAAGACCCACGCGGCCCTCTGCCGACCAACAAAAACGTGCCGTATATCGTTACAATTCGAAACCGAGGTAGCCGTGCTGCTAAACAGGTTGAACTGGTGATGCAATTTTCGGAGGGGATCGAGCCGAATTCGGCCGCCGGTCACCAACATCGAATTGTTCCCGGGCAGGTATTATTCTCGCCAATTGAAGTTGTCGAACCTGGACAGGAAGTAAGCTTTGAGATCACAGCCGCAGCTCATCAGCAAGGAACGCACATCTTTCGCGCTCAGCTGACCTGCAACGACTCTGACTCACGCGAAATCGCCGAAGGAACGACTCGTTACTTTAGCAGTGATGGAAGCCTCGGTGAGTCAACTTCCACTGCCAATGCCACATCGGCTTCGATTGGAAGCGGTGACTTCCAACGCTAGGCATGGGAGTGTTGAAACAGAAATAGAAGGGCCGCTTCATTTGAAGCGGCCTTTTTTAATGGGCGTGCCGTGAAGCGTTCTTCGTTGCCGTTCACGTAAGAGATTGGAGAATTAAATCTCTGGCAATCCAATGTCTTGCGACTTTGGCTACGGAAAGGGCCAATCACTGCCTACTCAAACGCCACGGGCTCTACCGTTTTTCCCGTCGCTGCCGATTTGTATATCGCTTCGACAACCAGCAAATCTCGCAAACCTTCTTCACCGGGAACCTTAGTTGCCGTATCGTTCTTGACGCATTGAGCAAAATCGTCCAGTTCCAACTGGAAATGATCCACCTGCGGGAACTCGATAGGCCCTTTGGAAGAACTGCCTTTTATTCCTTTGTAACTATAAGCCGGTGAAAGTCCGAAATGGCCTTTGGTACCATAAGCGTGAAATGCGTTGATTCCATTGTAGGCATAAGATGTCTGACAACTGCAACTGACGTCGCCGATCTGCATAGTCCAGTTCAAGGTCTCCTCGACTTGAGCAAATTTGACAGGGTCGGTTTTTAACTCCATCGCGGAGATAGACTCTGGCTCGCCACCGGCCAGGTAGCGGCATGCCTGTAACGCGTACACGCCAACATCCATCAGTGGGCCGCCCCCGGCAAGTTCCTTGTTCAACCGCCATTGTTTTGGGTTGCCAATTTTGAAACCGAACCCGGCAGTGATATGCTTCAGTTCTCCGAAGGTTTTCTCTGTCGCCAATTTCATGCACTCCAGATGATGCGGCTCAAACTGGCAGCGGTAGCCGATGCCAAGTTTCTTTCCGGCCTCTTGGCAGGCGTTGATCATCTTGCGGCAGTCTTCGGACGAATTCGCCATTGGTTTTTCGCAAAACACATGTTTGCCCGCTTTGGCCGCACGGATTGTGTATTCGGCGTGCATCGAGTTAGGCAGGACTACATATACAATGTCGATGTCGTCGTTGTCTGCGATTTTGTCGAAGGACTCGTAATCATAAATCGAAGACTCAGGTAGATCATATTGGCTGGCCCATTTCTTGCGTTTCGCAGGCGTGCCAGAAACAATCCCAGCTAGACGGCAGTGGCCCGTTTTCTGAAGGGCGGGTGCAATCTGTTTCGTTGACAGGCTACCTAGACCGACAAGTGCAACACCGAGTTTCTTTTCAGGGGCTCGCGCTATTGCGGGACTTCCGGTGAAGAATCCGCCGGCAACCAATCCCGTCGTTATCGCGCCTGCGGAAAGTTTACCCGTCGTCTTGATAAACGTTCGACGGTTGGGGAACGATTTTTTTTCTGTCATCTTATGGAAGTCCCTACGGTTTATTCTGTGTGTATAAAAACGTACTCTCCAATATATAAGATGAGCCATGCCTTTGCATTAAGGATCGTGATATGCCGCGAGCGAAATCACCTAGCGTAGATCAGAAGTTGTGCCATCTGAAAAGTGGATTAAAACGAGTAAGTAGGAGTTGCTCTAACGGCTATCAACCCAATCGGCTGTCTTAACGATGGTTTTTACCGGCTATGCCTAATATACGGCCCTTCCGTCAGACTGCGACTTGGTTCAGAATAGGGAGAGCCAAATCCTGCCCAGTCAAACTTATCTGTGGGCCGTTTTTTCTGGCAGTACTTGAAAATCCTTACCTAAACCATGGCGCAGAGATGCGTGCTGACCAAATCGATGGCTATAAAGGCAACCTGTTCCAGCTGCAATTCTACGTTCAACGCTAAAGACACACTGGCCGGTCGGCGAGTGAAGTGTCCTAAGTGCGGCGACAAAATGGTGGTGCCCGAGAAGAGCGCTCCAAAGCCACGAAAAGGGAAAAGAGTAAATCCTAACGCTGGTTCGTTCGATGTGATGGACGAATTACTCAAAGAGGCAAATGTCAAATCCGTTGCCCGTGGAAATGTCTGTGACGATTGTGGGGCTGAGTTACAACCGGGGGCCGTGATTTGCGTCGAGTGTGGATTCAACATCGAAACTGGTTCGCGTTTGCGGACGGATATGTATGATGAAGAGAATGCCGATGACTCCGGAGAATCCGCAGCCCAAAGGATGCTTCGCCAGGCTGAAAAAGATATTGAAGAGACCCCCGTCGGTGCCGATGACCAAGACTTTGGTGACGGTGCCGAATCCATGGTGATCGCGGGAGTGGCCGGAATCATCTTAGCAATCCTTATTGGAATTGCTTTGTTGGTGGTTTACCTCATGGAGAATCTCTCCGATGTTGTTCACTCGTCGTTTATCAGCATGGTAGCGGCAATCGCTATGGCCGTCGGATGCTTTGCGTGGATTACCATTGTGGCGTTTAAGGTCAAGAAGTCCCAAGGTATTCTCTGCCTCGCAACGGCTGGTCTTTATTGTATGGTGTTTGGCTTCATACAAGGCAAGCAGTTGTTGCTTCCGACGATAGTGTTGATTGTCTCGATCCTGATCTCCGCAGCTTCCGGCTTTTACTACGTCAACTACGCCCCCTAATTTCGATTCGCGATCATCAGCCGGTTTGGCGTTGTCCATGCCGTCTGATGCGAGGTCTGTCGCTCAACGGTCGGCAGGATCCTTGAGGTCGAAACTTTTACTGTGCTGAAAAAATTCCCGCGGGTTGTCGAAAACGACTTTTCGAATCAGGCTTTCTCTGTGGCCACGCCGTCGCATCTCCATTATCAGGTCGGGCACGGCGGTCGGTTTTGAAGGGCCCCAGTCTCCTGCCGAATTGACGCACAATCGCTCTGCCCCGACCATTTCGATAATGTCGACCGCGCGCGACGGCGTGCATTTGGTAACAGGGTACAACGTCATCCCTGCCCAGTAACCCGCGTCCAGTACGGCTTTAACCGTGTGCTCCTCAACATGATCGACCAGCACACGTTCGGCAGGCAGCTCGGCATGATCGGCCAGCATGTCTAGGATCATGCGTGTGCCTTGGTGTTTGTCTTCTAAGTGTGGCGTGTGGATCAGGACGGGTTGGTTGTGCTCAATTGCCAGCTCAACGTGCTCCTGGAAAATGATGGCCTCGTTGCGCGTATTTTTATTCAGGCCAATCTCGCCAATTCCCAAGACGTTAGCGCAATCAAGAAATTCAGGAATCAGTTTTAGAACATCGCGCGACAGTTGGACGTTCTCAGCTTCTTTCGCATTGATGCATAACCAACAGAAATGGCGGATTCCGTACTGGGCAGCACGAGCAGGTTCGACCTCGGTTAGCTGCACGAAGTAGTCTCGAAAGCCGTCAACTGATCCACGGTCGTAGCCGGCCCAAAACGCAGGCTCGCTCATCGCGACGCATCCCATTCGCGCTAGAGTGGCATAGTCGTCGGTGGTCCGCGAGACCATGTGGATATGAGGGTCGATATAATACATGTGAGACGTTTCTGTGGCGGTGTCACTCCGTGCCACCGAGGCTCTCGGTCACGGAGTGACCGAGCCACTTCTGAATTGGGAACTTATTTCTCGAAAATGTCTAGGCTCGCGAATCTAGTTCGTAGCGACTTTTCCAATCCTGATCGTACTCGCGCGAAAATAGCAACTGGACACGTTCCGCTCTGTGTAGTTGTTGGCTACCTACGATCTCAATAGCTTCTGACACGTGTGCCATTCTGGAGTCGTTGTCGGCATCACCTTCGGCGCGTTGGATTCGATCCAACGAGGCGGCAATGTCAAGTAATTTCGAGCGGATGGTCAGGAATTCCTGATCAAGGATCTCTTTTGCGTTCATAATTGGCTCTCGGGCATGTTGTTGCTTTCTCTGTGTGGCAGATCTGTTTGGACAGAAATCTTACCAAGCAGGTTCGGCGAAGCGTCGCACTGTCCTACAATCGTATTCGAGGTTAGCCGCAAAGTGTAGGGCTTGGCCTCCCCTGCTCACACTTTGAACCGCAAACCTATGCTCAAGTTAATTCGCCATTATGACCGACAGCGGCATCCAAGATCGCTGCTTGTGACTATTTGTGCGGTCGCAATGGTTGCTTGGATGACAGTTGCCCCAGCGCGTGCCCACGAGCTGGAGGACGGGTTTGTGGAGCGATCGGTGGCGGTAATCGTTCGGCCGGGCGAAGTCACAATTAATTATTCGATTGATGCCAACGAGACTACGCGGCGGGAGCTGGCAAAACTATGGCGCGGCGATGTAGAAGCCGGTGGGAAAGCCGCGTTTTTGGAGTCCGTCGGTGACGCGATAGTCAATGGGATGACTGTCCAAGTCGATGGAAATCCGATTAGCCTGGAACTTGTCGAAGTGATGCCGACACCGCGTCGGCATATAGAGGCCACTGTTGTGATGCGGCTGGAATTGCCAAGTTCTGTTACGGGGGCCAATTCAATTCTTCTTAAGTTTCATGACAGAAACTTTGAGAAGTGTCGCAGCGCGGCAGACGTTGTCGACCCGCTGCTTGTGACAGACCCAACAAATTCGCAGCACATCCCAGTTGCGATGGGCGGCGCGTTCCGATACGCCCTCAAAAGCGCCAACGGAGCGATGTTGAATCGTTCAACGGTCGCACCGATTTTAGTCCGGGCTAAACGCAGACTGGTCGCCGATATTCCAGCAGACCAACTTGATACAGAGCAACAATTTTCGGCAGAAGTGATCCTGCCTTAAGTCAATTTTGAACTTTCTAAGTTAGCGGGCGTCGTCAAGTCTTTCGATATGAAAAAATCGAATCTCTTGACGAGTTCCGCCACAAAGAAATCAAAGCTCTGTCCCACTGGTAAAGCCTAACGGTTCTTGCCCAGCTTCTTCCGGTCTGCGATGCGTTTCTTCTTCTCTTCAACGGCCGAGTTCTGTTCATCACGCAATTTTTGTTTAGCCTTGGAGAGCGGAGTACTTGGCGTTTCACCCAACCCTAGGCTGCTGGTGTCCAACACAGGCTTCGGAAGTAATTTCTTCTCTAGAATCGCCCAGATGCTAGACGTGATGAAATACAAACACAGCCCTGATGGCACTTTAAAGAACATCAGACCCATGAACAGCATCATGAACCCCATCATCTTCTGCATCATCTTCTGCTGCTCGTCGACCGCTGGCGGGGTGAACATCTTTTGCTGTACGTAGAACAAGACGATCGTAGCCAATGGCAGAATGTTCAAGTACGGTCCCAGCCAACCGGTCTCCGATCCTAGCACCGCCGGCATCCAGTCTTTCCAGTAGAGGAACTGGTCAGGAGCCGAAAGGTCGCTGCACCAGCCCAAGCCGGGAAACAATGGTTGGTCACGTAGGGCGATGTCTGCCGACAGTCCACGGTACAGGCCGAGGAAAATAGGCAGCTGAATAAACATTACAAGGCAGCCGCCAAGTGGTTGGTAGTTGTGCTTTTTGAACAACTCCCGTTGAGCCAGTCCGCGCTCCTGCATGTCTTCGTATTTGTCCGCGATTTCTTTCATCTGCGGCTGGAGCGCTTGCATCATTTGTGCATTCAACGCCGCCTTTCGGGAGAACGGGATCATCACAATACGTACCATGATCGTCAGTAAAATGATCGGCAACCCGTAGGAGACGCTGAACGTTAGAACGTACAACATGTTCAGCACCCACAGCAGCGGCTTGGAGCACCACCAGAACCAACCAAATGCGCGGTTGTCGTCCAAACCATAGTGAATCAGAGCGTCGTGGTCTTTGGGTCCAGAAAAAACTTCGAACGTCCGTTTGACGCTACCGCCGGCGGGAACCTCGAAGTCTTCGTACATCAAGCAGGTGCAGTCCACCAGTCGTTTGAGCTTCGCATTGTCCGGCAGTTCAGCGCCGTTGGTGACGGCGTTTAGGTTGTTGACGACCGATAGATTGTCTTTGTTGATTAGCGAGACGTTGAAATACTGGCTATCGACGCCCACCCAGTTCCACTGGCCTTTCTCTGGATAGGTGGTCGTATCAAACGGACTGATAATGAACGTCGGCTCAGGCGGTTTCTTCCCGGTGTTGGTGAGAATCTCGTTGCCACTGAGGAAGTGATAGGGGCGGTCCGGCGTCGACGAAGTGACGTCCCTAGCACCGGCGACACCCGTAAAAGAGTTGCCGCCAAAGATCTTGTTGGCGTACCACCATGTTTCTGATGGCGTTCCGGTCGGTCCGACCAGTGAGTAGCCCAACTTTTGATTGACATCGGAGCGATTGTGTACCTCAATCTCAAGGTTCCAGTGCCATGAGCGCGAGTTGACCGAGATTAAATCTTCTTCGGTGACTTTTGGAAGAATATATCGTTTGACGACCTCAATTGGACCTTTCAGGTCCAGCGGCTTCAGAAGGTCTTCGCCAAGAACGAAACGGGCTTCGACAGCATCATTTCCGTTGATGTTGGTACGAGAAATTTCCCAGTCTGCGACTTCCATCTGGTCATCGATCGAATCCCAAAGACGTTGAGCCTCGTCGTAGGGCTTCTTTAGCATTAACGAGAACGATTCGGTAAAGCTGTGCTTAGGGTCAAGCTGGCTAGGTTCGGGGCGAATTAGCTCGATGGGTTTCTGTCCGAGCGTTAAACTAAACGAGATCGCCGAACCATCGCGCAGAACGCCGATTGTCGCGCCTTCGCCTGATTTCGTTTTGGCCAACATTAGTTCTAGCTCATAGCGGCCAGCAACGGGTTGCTCATTGAAGGAGGTAATGACGTCCCCCGCAGCAATGCCTCCGGCGACCGTCTGTGATATAGCATCGAATGCGGGCGTGCCGTGACCGACAACGCCAACGATGCAACCGTCGGCAGAATCTTCAAGTTCCAACGCCCCGACATACCCGTAACGCAAGTCGCCATCTCGATATCGTAAGCGGCCTTTGAAATCTCGGCTGTTCACCTCAGCCCGGCGAAGCGTTCCGCCACGGCTGTTGATCGTTAGTAGATAACGTTCGCCGCTGTCGGGTGCTAGTGACCCGACAGTTGTTAGCTTGCTTCGGTTAGCCGCCGCTCGATAGTTCCAAGCGTTGAGGATCGCATTCTTATGCGCATTATCGGGAGTGCGTTCTGCGATCAGTTCTTCAATTTGCGAGTTGCTCAGTTGTTCTGAACCCTGAGTTGCAGCAGGGGAACCCGAGGCCGCTTGGTTTTCGGACGGGGCTTCTGTTTGTGGATCTGACGTCGCGCTGGCCGTGCTGTCTGAATTTTCCTCAATTGAAGCTAGAGCTTCGTCGTCTCTCGTTTCATCGGCTTGAGATTCAGCCGATTCCGCTGAATCTGTATCGGCGTCACTGCCTTCATCCTCGGTTTCCGCTTGAGCAGTTTGCAGCGATGCCGCCTCAGGAGCTTTCTTGGCATCGTGCTGGCCAACGTCCGGGGCTGGGCGAAGAATCATCGCCAGCATCATGATGGCGGTGGAAAGAAAAATGAAAAGAATCGATCGGCTGTTCACCAATTTGGTCCCGTAAAACTTTATCGAAAGGGTGAGGTCAGCGCGCGTGTAACGCTTCGCTGAAACCGTATTACCCGAACATCGGCTTATCTTGGAAAGCGATGTCACAGAAACGCAGAATTGTAAGACAAACGGCCCATTCCCGTTATTCCAAAGATAGGCTTTTTCGGGAAAATCCGGTCAGCAGATCGCTGGAGATCAAAAACCGCCTGAGAAGCGGTCCGTTGCCGTAGAACAAACGCCCTCGTTGGGGGCTACCGGCCTTCCAGCAGCCTGTCGCCGAGGAAATTATCCAAGGCTTCGATCTCATGAATCTTCGTGCGTGTCGGTGTAGGATCGTATTCGACCCGGCGAAACTCAATTCCCGAATCATCGACGATCACATAGCTACTACGCGGGTCTCCGTCTCGTGGTTGACCGACACTGCCAACGTTGACCATGACTTTCTGCTCGCCCAACTCGAACTCATTTCCAATCTCAGTCGGTGAGTAGAATCGGCAGTTCTCAGTGAAAATACCCGGCACATGGGTGTGCCCTTGAAAACAATATTGCTGGATGAAGCCAAACAGTCGTTCCATCTTTCGCTGGTTGTAGACGTCTTCGGGGAACACGTACTCGTTGAGCGGGCTACGCGGTGATCCGTGAACGAATAAAAAATCTCCATCTCGATGGGTGCGCGGCAGCTCGGCCAGAAAATTCCATCGCTCTTTGGCGCCTTCGATGGACTTGTCCTCTAGCTGTTGCCGTGTCCAGAAGATGGCCTTTTCGGCCCCGCTGCTGAAACCGTCGGGATCAAACAGGGCACCGTTGTCATGGTTTCCCAACAAGACCAACTGGAAGTCCTTGCAAGCGTCAATGCAGTCTCGCGGATCGGGACCGTATCCAACGACATCACCAAGGCAGAAAACTTCATCGACTTGTTGTTTTTCGATGTCAGCCAACACCGCACTAAGCGCTTCAATGTTTCCATGAAGGTCGCTGATAATCGCTCGTTTGGACAATTCTGGCTCGGCGGTTGAAGAGAACGGCTTCCGGAGTGCAACTCATTGATCTCAACAATCAATATATCGCCACGATGTGACCTGAAAACCCGACTTGGCGACAACCCGTGGAAAAACTGGCTGTTCGTAGAAGGGAGCGGCTGGCCAACATCCAGTTACATAGCAGAACTTATCAAGAGTTTCGACCCTACCTTAGTTTCGAAAGTCCTAACGACTTTGGCTACAAAATCCCTACCTGCCGCCAAGCAGGCGGTCGCCAAGCATATTCTCTAAGTCCGAGATAGCGTAAATCTTGTCACGCGTCGTTTCGGCGTCGTATTCAACTCGATAGTACCGTACGGTACGCTCGTCGGTGTCTAGAACCGCAAAACAGGAATCACGATTGTCGTCGCGTGGCTGGCCTACTGAACCGACGTTGAACATGCATTTTTCTTCGTTCAACTGATAGGTCTGATCAGGAAGCGCCGAGGGCGATAAGAATTTCCTTGATTCGGTAAAAACACCTGGTAGATGTGTGTGCCCCTGAAAACAATACTGCTCGAAACGGCTCAACAGCGTATCCATCAATGCCGTCTGGTAAATGTGTTCTTCAAACACGTATTCGTTGGTCGGGTCGCGTGGCGATCCGTGCACAAACAAGAACTCTCCTTCATCATGACGACGCGGCAGTCCGCCAAGATAATCCCACCGCTGATCAGCGCGATCCATGTCTGGATCGTTTTCAAGTTGCTCGCGTGTCCAAAAAATCGCCTTCATGGCAACT
The DNA here is from genome assembly GCA_964503675.1 of uncultured Pirellulaceae bacterium. Lineage (GTDB taxonomy): Bacteria > Planctomycetota > Planctomycetia > Pirellulales > Pirellulaceae > Mariniblastus. The sequence continues at coordinate 27,968 of CAZDBE010000018.1, forward strand.
GGATTAAATCCCTCTGGATCGAAAATTGCCGCTTGATCGTGGTTACCAAGAATCACCAACTCGCAACGCTCGGCAACGGTGTCGAGGCATTCGATTGGATTGGGACCGTATCCGATGACATCGCCAAGGCAAGTAATTTCGTCCACCCCAAGAGTATCAATTTTCGCCAACACGGCCGTAAGTGCTTCCAAGTTTCCATGGATGTCACTGATAATCGCACGTTTCACTTGGTGGACCTTCTTAAATACGTAAAACATCCATGTCAAAATCCGTTAGTACTCACCTCATGAGGAGCGGCAGGTCAGCCGATGAGTTCGGAATTCATGATGGGGAAATGGTAGCGCCTCAGACTGGCACCGACGAAGTCGATAGGAGGTATATTGGTTAATTCGTCATCGGCAAATCTTCCTCTTGAGGGAACCTTCGCCAACCCCCAGAGGATACCGTTAAATCGCCGATTTTGCGGGGGGGCTGCGTTAAATTTGACGAATAATCACTGTTTTATTGCCAAACCGATTCGGCCAAAATCTGAACGTCGTTCCGGACGCAAAAGCTAACCGGATCAGCCGAATTTTCTTGACGGCTGGAAATCTTAACAAAAAACGGTTGGACTGTCCGGAGATCTACTGATACTTTCTCTGGACGGTCTCAATTACCTGAGCGGCAATGCCACGAAGGATTTCAGGCCTGAGCCTCAAAAACAGAAATTTTTCAACGCAACTATCCCCAAGAACCATGACGCTTTTCAGTCTAGCAATTGAAACTTCCGGGCGGAACCATTCCGTGGCGATTTCTAACCAAGGAAAAATCATCGCTACGGCGGACGCCAGGTCTTTCTTGAACGGCATGCCGGCGGAGGGAGGTCAGCCCGGTCCCGGCAGTTCTAGTTTGCTGATGCCCATGATCCGATCGGTGTTTGCCGAAGCTGAAGTCGAGCCATCTCAAATTGGTCTGATATCAGTGACTAACGGACCGGGTAGTTTCACAGGATTGAGAGTAGGAGTCGTCACGGCTAAAACACTGGCATTCACTTTGGACTGCCCTCTAGTCGCGGTTGATACGCTCCACGCTTGCGCTGTCCAGTCGATGCTAAAACATTCCTTGGTTGCTGGCCGGGTGATCAAATCCGTCATCAATGCACAACGCGGGCAATTGTTTGCCGCCAGTTTTCGTGTTGCGGCAGATTCTTCGGTGGAGCCTGTTCCGGGGACTGCTGCCGAGATTGTGGACCCCGCTCAGTGGATCAGCGATCTGAAAGAGAGTGACTTCTTGACTGGGCCAGGACTGAAGATGACAGCCAGCCAACTTGAAGTGGCGACGGTTGAACTGCCCTCTATTGAGGTCGAACAAGAATCGTTGAGAGACTGTAACGTTGCAACGGTGGCTGCAATCGGTGAACAGAAGTTCCACGCGAATGAATTGGTAAGCGCGTGGGATCTCAAGCCTGTTTACTTCCGGCCAAGTGCCGCAGAAGAAGTGCGGGCGGAATCGTAGCTGCGCTCGCTAAAGCGTGGTCCCACCGTCTGGCGACGTTAGCTACGTCGTATCTCCGTTGATCATACCACTCGGCCGTCCACCAGTTTGATCGTCTTGTCGGCTGATTGAGCCAAGCTGGCGTCGTGAGTCACCATCACGACGGTCAAATTCTCTTGGCTACGGAGATTGTTAAGCGTTTCTAGCACCTCGTCACCGTTTTGCTCATCCAAGTTACCCGTTGGCTCATCGGCAAGTATGATTGAGGGCTCAGAAATCAGCGCCCGTGCGATCGCTGTGCGTTGCATCTCGCCACCAGAGAGTTCGTTGGGCCGATGCGTTATTCGGTGCCCCATGCCCACCATCTCTAACAGCTCCGTGGCACGCTCTTTATAACCCCGTTTGTTTCTTAAGTACGTGAAAAATCCGTCCTGAACCATCTTGGGTACCAGTACATTCTCCAACGTCGTGAGCTCCGGCAGTAAGTGATAGAACTGGAAGATCAAGCCAAACTCTTGATTACGAATTGCTTCGCGCTGACGAGACGGCAGATTATCAATCCGCCGATCCTGAAAGTGGACCTCACCTTGATCAGGCGCATCTAGCGTCGCCAGCAAGTGCAACAGTGTGCTCTTTCCTGATCCGCTTTGCCCAACGATCGCCGTAAAACTACCTTCAGCAATTTCTAGATCGACCCCTTTAAGCACCGGAACTTCCAGCGGTCCTTTGCGGTAGCTTTTGTGAATGTTGGTCCCTGACATCAGAGTTTGTGTCGCCAACCTCAGCGGCGTTGTTCCGCCGTTGGGTTCTGGCAACGATAACGTCTCAGGTTTTACTGCAGTTGATCTACTCATAACGTAGTGCCTCCACAGGGTGCAATCGAGCGGCCCGGAGAGCCGGCAAGACGCTGGCCATCACGGCGATCAAGATTGCCCCAAGTCCAACCAGCAGCACCATCATGGGGCTAACGATTGTTGGGATTTCGGAAAAATAGTAAATCGCAGGATCGAAGACTTCCTGACCGGTAATCATTTGGACGACCGCCGCGATTTGATTGATGTATCGCACAAACAAGAGGCCCAGAATCACACCGGCTCCCGTTCCAACTAACCCCAATGCCATGCCGTAACCTAGGAAGATCGACATCACTCCGCTGCTCGGTGCGCCCAGCGCTTTCAACACGCCAATGTCTTTAGTTTTCTCCACAACGATCATGAAGAACGTTGCCAAGATTCCAAACCCGGCAACTGCGATAATCATGAACAGCAACAGGTTAAGAATGGTCAGTTCCATGTTAACCGCCGAAAGCAGCGGTCGTTGAGTGTCTTGCCATGTGTGGATGTCGTAGGGGTAGGCCTCCGGTGGGAATTGCGCGATCAATTTGTCGCGCGCCTCGTCTAAATTTGCCCCTTCTTTCAATTTGATTTGAATCGTTGAGACCGACGCGTCCCCTGTCAGTGGATCCACCATGCCGCGAATCTTTTGCAGTTCCTTAAGCGGCACAAACGCAAACGATGAATCGTATTCATGCATGTTGGAGGAATAGAAATCAACCAGTGTGCAGTTTTCGCTGATTGGTTTCGCCGTTCCGCCCACCGTGGGAAACATGATCTGCACATCGTCGCCGGGGCGCACCATATAGAAATCCGTCAGCTCGCCGTCGATGATCGTCTTTCGTTTGGCGATTGCCAGCCCGAGGATAATTC
>CAZDBE010000019.1:0-16391 GCA_964503675.1 uncultured Pirellulaceae bacterium
CAGTTCGATCTTCAAATTGCTTGGCATCACCCGCACCCCACTTGGCACATCGACACTCAAGGAATGGATTCTCAACGGGGCGATGGCGGACGAGGTTAAACAACGTCAGGAAGCCGTCAAAGAACTGGCGGAGCACATTGACTGGAGGGAGGACTTTCAGTTGACCTGTGAGCAATTGGGCGCCGGTCAATCTGGCCCCAGCCGTTTTCTTGACTGGACGCAGTCGCCATCGTGGTTCACGGGACGAGGATGGATCTTGCTGCTGGCACGTGTGACGTCGGTCGTTTCCATTGTCGCAATCCTTGGCCTATTGTTGGTGCCGGTGGTCCCAATGATGGTGTGGCTAGTGACTCTAGCCAGTGCGATGCTAGTGAATTTTCTACTGTCAGTGTTGTTCGCCGGCAGCATTCACGACGTGTTTAATCAAGTGTCGTCCCGTGCCAACGAAGCGCAACACTACACCAAACTGTTTCGTTGGATGGAGAGTTTCGATGCGAAATCCGAACGTCTCGTGCATCTCCAACATCAATTGAAATCGCAAGAGTCCGCCGGCATCGGCGATATAGACAAACTCCAGTCTAGAGTTTGGTTGGCCAACATGCGTCGCAACGGGATCTTGTTTTTGGTCTACGTGGTTCTAGAGTTTCTGTTCTTCTGGGATGCCCATGCGTTGTGGTGGCTGGAAAAATGGAAATCAAGTTCGGGGCAACATGCCAATAAGTGGTTCGACAGCCTAGGGCAGTGGGAGGCGTTGTGCGCTATCGCGAAACTCGCCGCCGATGAGCCCGATTGGACTTATCCCGATGTGATCCTTGCCGACAGCCGAGAGAAAACGGTGGTTGAGGGAAAACAGGTCGCACATCCGTTACTGGATCCTTCGCGCGTCGCCAACGATGTTCAGGTTGGCCCACCGGGGACAGTGTTGTTGGTTACCGGATCTAATATGTCGGGTAAAAGCACGATTCTGCGCGCTGTTGGAGCCAACGTGGTGCTCGGGCAAATGGGCAGCGTCGTGTGCGCGACAGAGTTCGGGCAACCCACGCTTCAGATTGAATCCAGCATGCGGATCGCAGATTCTCTTTCCGAGGGCGTCTCCTTCTTCATGGCGGAATTAAAACGATTGAAAGAGGTTGTTGATACGGCTGCTCAAATTCACGGCGACAACAATCCACGGCGGATGATGTTCTTGCTGGACGAGATCTTACAGGGGACCAACTCACGTGAACGTCAGATTGCTGTCAGCCAAGTGGTTAGGAAATTGATCGACCTGGGCGCGATCGGAGCGATTTCCACTCACGACTTGGATCTTGGGACAACCGACGAACTGGCTTCAGCTTGCGTGCCGGTCTACTTCTCGGAACAGTTCAAAGAAGTCGACGGCAAGAAAGAGATGACGTTCGACTACCAAATGAAAAAGGGCATCGCGGAAACGACCAACGCATTAAAGTTGCTGGAGTTGGTGGGTTTGGGCGAAGTTGAATAGAGAAGCAACCGAGCGCTCAAATTTTTAATGATGCTCGCCACCGTGGGCAATCACGGGCGCCTTGCCTTCGAGCCCCAACAAATGCCGAGTTCGCAGCTTGAATTTATCCTGCCGAGTCATCACTCCTTGGGGATCCAGAATCAACTCAGGTTCCGTGCGCATCTTGCTAAACATTTTCCAGTGGTAATCCAAAATCGAACTGACAGTTCTAACGCCTCCAAAATCAAGATGAGCCGTTAATTGGCCACCTTCCAAAAACAATTTCTCGATGCGTGCTGTGTACTGGCGAACAAAGTGACGAAACTCTGGGCTCGGCTGCCGCATCTTAATTCGGGCCGTATCGACACCACAGTCGGCGTAGTCTTCACGCGCCAGATAGTATTTCTGTTCTTTGAGATCAGAAACCAAATGCGCCAGCATCTGAGTCAGATGAATGGCCTGTCCGCATTGGATCGCTGCTGCTTCGTGGCCGGTGCGCGTCACGCCCAGCACCGAAGTACAGGCTGCCATTATGCTGCCGCCAAATCGCGCCGCAAAAACGGTCGTCTCATCAAAGGTGTGGCAACCTCGATTGCGAATCCACCAATCCGCAGCGCCAAGCACTTCGAATAAGTGTTCCTTGGGAACATCGAAGCGTGTCACAGTGTCCAACAAAGCAGCTTGCGTTGGCGATGTAGGGCGACCAGCGAGCGCGTCATCTAGATCGTCATGAATTTCCTTCCACACGTCCAGCGACAGACCACTGACGCTCTCTAGATCAAGCAGATCGATACACTCAACGAGAAAATTGCCCAATGCAAAGAGTCCGTGACGTTGTTGGTGCGGGAGGTTTGAGGCGGCCCAGACAAAATCGCCAAACGCCGCCCGGCATGCCGACTTGCAGCGCTTGTAGCCCCGCGCGAGTGTCGCGTCGTCCATCGCCAGTTCGTCGTTTATTTGTGAAGCCGCAGTTGCCATAGCAGGTCTCCATAGTTTTTTGAGTTGAGTAACCCCAACTTATCCGATTATTGCTCTGTGCGGTAGGAAGACACAGTTAACTTTGCTGCTCGCGCGGTTTAGTCTGCTAGCCACCGCCCCGTGACAATCTTCCCTATTGGAAGCCTATCCCACGATACCTAGGTCAAGTAAACTGGTTACTCAACGCATACCTTGGACACCTGCTGCGGAACAAACATGAAGATTTTATTGGCAAGCCCACGTGGATTTTGTGCTGGGGTCAACATGGCGATTGAAAGCCTTGACCTGACGCTGCGTGAATTTGGCGCACCGGTTTACGTATATCATGAGATCGTCCACAACAAATACGTCGTCGAAACCTTCCAAGGTAAGGGAGCCGTTTTCGTCGACAGCCTAGATGAGGTCCCCGAAGGATCGGTGCTACTATTTTCGGCTCATGGCGTCAGCCCTGAAATCCGCCAGAAAGCCCAATCTAGAAATCTAAACGCGATCGACGCTACTTGCCCGCTAGTTACAAAGGTTCACCTAGAAGCGGTAAAGTACGCGCGCGAAGGATACACGATCTTTCTGATCGGGCACGAAGGTCACGACGAAGTGATCGGTACAATGGGTGAGGCGCCTGAGGCGATGATTCTCGTGGAGTCAGTTGAGTGCGTCCAGAAACTGGATGTGCCGGCGGATGCTAAAGTGGCCTACCTGACGCAAACTACACTATCTGTTGACGACGCCAATCGCATCATCGAAGCGCTAAGGGAAAAGTACATCAACTTGGTCAATCCTCCCAAGGCTGACATTTGCTATGCGACCCAGAATCGACAGGAGGCCGTGCGTAAGATCTCTAGCCGCGCTGACCTGTGTTTGGTCCTCGGCAGCCAGAACAGCTCCAATAGCCAACGCCTCCGGGAATTGGCGGAAACCGACGCAGGTATCGCCGCACATTTGATCGACGGCAAAGCGGATTTGCGGGAAGAGTGGTTTGAAGGCGTGGAAAGTGTACTAGTGACTGCTGGCGCCAGTGCGCCAGAAACAGTCGTCGAAGAATGTATTGAGTGGATGAAAGAAAAGTACGACGCGACCGTTGAACCGGTAATGGTGCGCGAAGAAAACGTGAGTTTCCCATTACCAAAGAAGTTAAGACAGCTACAAGGGTAGGTCCTTCCCACGAAGCTGATGTCGCCAGACTTCAGAAATCCAAGGAAATGTATAAACAATCGAAGGACTTCTGAATTGTGGCCAGCACAACTACAAAAGTTCAGCGCTTTTTCACTCGCAGATTTACCTATCGACGCGGCGACAGTTCTGCCGCGTCAATCCTTCCAAACAAAATATCGGTCGTTGGATCATGGCCTTGAAGGATGATGGAACCGGCCTCCAGCCGCAGCCCTTTACGAGGATTGGCATTCGGCTTCCGTTTGTCGGTCCAGTCGGTGACTTGATAGCCGTTGACCCAAACGCTAAAGTGCGGCCCGACGGCCGCAATAGTCTTGGTGAACCACTTCATGTCTTGCGCGTTGACGCGCCGCGCATCCTGCCGACGAAAAATCCCACCCGTGCCACAGTCGACGGGTTTGGTCGGGTCGCCATCGCGCATCTGATTCTGAATCTGGCTCTCATAGCCATTGGTTAAATCACCGGGGATACTGCGAAAGAAGATCCCCGAATTGAGCCCCTCGGCGTTGGTTCTGCAGTTGGCCTGTAACACAAAATCTCCCAGCAGCTTCTTGCTCTCCAACTGCCCGCGCCCAGAAGTCATTTTTAGGTCTCCTGCGTCGGTGACTTCAAACGAACTGGCTCCTTTTTGAGTATCATCCCAGCCGTCAAGGTTCTTGCGATTGAACATCGGCAGCAGCGCTAGTGGTCGGAGAAAAACGTTTTTGAACGCGATGTTTCCTTTATTAAACTGCAGCCCAATGAATCCGCGCCCGGGATTACCCGATTCAAGATCATTGACTAGATTACCGTTAACCCAAACCTTAACGCGTTCTCCATGGCAAACAATCCGCATCTGAGTCCAGTCTCCAGCCTGCTCCGCTACGGAAATCGAAGCCCTTTGTCGTCCGACAATTCCGCCCGTGGGAAAGGGATTGTCAGCCGGAGCGATATTTACCTCGAAACAATCGGCATTCACTTTCTTGGGCTTCGGGCTCGTACGAACGAAAACGCCACTGTTAGTTTTCTGGTCCGCTCGAAAAGCCAACGAAAGATGGAAGTCCGAAAACTGGGAGGTCGTTCTCAATAACCCGACGCTTCCTGTTGTCGCCATTATCGCCCCGTCGGCAACTTTCCAGTCGACTTCCGATTCGGATCTGAATCCGAATAAGCTCTCGCCATCAAATAAACTGATCCAGCCCGCGGCGATGGAGGCCTCGGAAAGTTCGCCTGCATCGGTAATTTTGGGGGGCTCTAGGTCTGCCGGAGAGACCGTCTGACAGGCAACTGGAGGCAAATTGGCCCCAACGATCACCGACAGCGCGGTTATCAGGATAGTCCGTATCACAAGGGAAAAATTGGAATTCATGGTCGGATTTTGGGGCTCGGGGAACCGGAACGGAAAAGAAACTTAGTGATAATTTGGTGACTTACGTGGAATAAAACCTATTTTCTACCATAATAGGCAGGCTGAAAGCCAACGCTATTCTCTACCAAGCCACTTCCGCATCTGTAAATGGCTGGAAAAGCCCGCGAGCCTCGGCTCTGCGGATGCGTGATTTTACAGCCTGCCTCACATCAAGAAAAAACAACCGCGTTGAGCCCCAAGCACATCTGTGAAATCTACCCTAGCGTCTAGCGAAAACAATGACCGTCCATACGTATTGCTGACCGGCGGTACGGGATTAGTTGGCCAATATCTGCTCAAAGACTTCCTAGCTTCCAATACACTGTTGGCCGTTCTTGTACGGCCAGGGAAAAAGCTTGCCGCTCGGGAACGCATCGAAGCCACGATGCAACGCTGGGAAGAAAAGCTCGACCGCCATCTGCCACGTCCAGTAATTTTGGTCGGAAACATCAACGAACCAATGCTGGGGCTTAGTGACCACGATCAATGCTGGATCGCAAATCACTGTGATTCGATTCTGCACAATGCGGCAATCCTTAAATTTGCTGGCGCCGATAAAACGCAAGAGCCTTGGCGTACAAACCTCGGCGGCACCCAAAACGTGCTTGAGTTCGCTGCCGTTTCTAGCATTTCTCACCTGCACTACGTTTCTACCGCGTATGTTTGTGGAGTGCGTGACACCGTCGTAATGGAATCGGAACTAGATGTCGACCAAGCCTTCCGCAACGACTACGAGAGCAGCAAGTTCCAAGCCGAGAAATTGGTCGCCGCCGCAGAGCATTTTGAAACCAAAACCATCTATCGTCCTGCTGTAATCGTTGGCGACTCCCAAACAGGGTTCACTTCGACCTACCACGGTATGTTTTTATACCTGAGACTACTGTCAACGCTGATACCACTGCAACGGAAAGACGAAAACGGCATCTATCAGACACCGATCAAGCTACCGATGAGTGGAGACGAGCCCAGAAATCTCGTGCCAGTCGATTGGGTATCAAACGTGATTTGCCATCTGGTAAAAACGAAGAGCGCCCACGGACGGACATTTCATCTGGTGCCGGACGAATGTTCGACGACACGGATGTTTATTGATGCATGTTGCGAATACTTCCATTCCGGTGGCGTTGAGTACATGGGAGAGGGCGATCGCGTCGGCGAATCCGGTTTCGCGAAGATGTTCTTCCAAAACGCCCGGATCTATCAGGACTACGAAACATCCGACCCGCATTTTGACACAACCAACCTGAATAAGTTCGCCGGACACCTCGATTGCCCCGTCATTGATTCGGAAACGATCAAGCGTTTCATCAAGTTTGGCGAATCCGACAAGTGGGGGCGGCGGCGTAAAGAAAGACCAGCTGTCGAAGCTTGGTTTGGAGACCAGTTCGAGCGTATGAGCGCATTGTTGGAGCGATTATTCCATAATGACACGATCGATTCCGCAAAGCGAAATTCGATGGTCGAAATTGGCGTGAACGTGCTGGGGCCGGGCGGTGGTCAGTGGACTTTAACCGGATTTCGCGGCGGGGAATTTCACTGCCTGCCTGGACTTCTCGGTGACCAAATACCGACGCTAACGATTGACTCAAACCGGCTACAGGTTCTGTTGGAAGAATTTGAACAATTGGCGCATCAACCTGCCGATGGCAAATGGGACGTGTTCGCGGAAAAAATCGGTGCTGCAATGACGCTCGGCAATTAGTCACCTCGTCATTAGTATTCGCGCTTGCCAAAAGAAAAGCCTCGTGCGATCTGAGATTAGTTTCGAGAACGCTTCGAAGAATCGTTTGGTAGAGTGACCCTCCGAAGCCTCAGCTAATTTCCGATGCCTCAGCTCTTTTGGCGCCGCCATCATGTGCGGTTCCAGTCGCCAGTAATTCTGATGATTGTTTGCCTCCGCCACGTAGCCTTGCCACTGCGTCAGTCTTCTCAATTAGTTCAACGGTACCGCCGTCACCCACTTTGTAGCTGACTCCGCGCCACCAGACCTCTTCCATAGCGTTTGCTTGCCACGCGGTGAAAGGATACATCCACTGCGTCAGAACGGTGCCCACGACCTGCATCCACTCACTGGCGTTACCTTGGTTCGGTAAGCGGTTAAAGCTCTTGCGACTCTTTAACGCTTGGCGGTTAGACTTCTCAATCATCCACAACAGTCCTGAATTCACTAGCTGCCACGCTACATAAGCCAGAATCAACGCCCCCATCGAACGGATGTCACCAAAAACCAGCATTAGAACAAGCACCGCTGGCGAGGCAATCGCTACCAAGCCCGATGCAAGCGCGTGTGCTGCGACCAAAGACCACTTGGGATGGTGCAGCCGAACGGTTAGCAACTGCCGCGAAATCCAATTGAACGCATCGGTCAGCGAGAGGCTTTCTGTGTTCTCCAGTATGAGATTGGGAACTCGATGAAGTGTTAGTCCTTCTTTCTCCAGCTGAGCGATTAACGCCGTGTCTTCGCAGAATGATTTCTGCCAGTGTTCAACTAGACCGCACCGCTCGATGGTTTCTGTTCTGAGAGCGAGGGTTCCCCCCCAAGGAACCTCGTAACGTTGCATTTGCACTACAGCTGCAGCGTTCCAAATCTTTCGCACCCACGCACCGGGGTTGTTGTTCATCGGTGAATACCAACGATTACCAGTGGTTGCACCAACAGCAGGGTCCGCCAGCGGCTCCACTAAATCAGAAAGCCACGATTGGTCGGGAACCGCATCGGCATCGATGAACGCGATGACTTCGTATCGAGACGGAATCGAACGGATGGCCTGAGTGATGGCTGAGCATTTGAGACTGCAGGTTTGGTGAGGCGAGCAAAGTGTCTGTACGATGGGCTTTGATTTTCTATCGGCAAAAAATCTAGCGACCGTCTTAAGGACTGGATCTTTGTCTGAATCAACGACAATAAACAGCTGATAGGTAGCGTAGTCTTGGCAGACTAACCCCGTCAGGCATTCAATCAGATTTTCTTCACTGCCTTTGAGACACAAAACGATGGCAGCAGGCGGACAGAACTTTGGCACCCGTTCGTTTACGTCTTCATTATCGGATTCCACCTCAAAACTAAGGCTGGAGACTCCGCCTTGATTCCGCCACGCGAAACTATTCCCGGAACTCATAAACGCTTGGTAACCAAGTACATAGGTGACTTGCATCGCCATCAGACACAACGTCAACAAGGTAAGCATTAGTGCGAGTATGGATAACATTAATTAGGCACTTATTTCGCTGATCGAGAAAAGGTTTCTAAACAGGGGAGGAGCTGAAACCTCTGCAATTCTAGTCAAACTTCACTTACTTGATTCTGAGAAACGGGGAATTTCCCAATCCAGACCAACTCCCAACCGCTTCAGCCCTCCTATCCCGATCGCGCGTCGACGAAAGGGTGTAAGTCGCGGTTTGCGCATCTGTTTAAAACTGAGATGATATCGGCAATGAATCGGGCGCAGGATCGTGCCACGACCATTAATTTGCATATGCTTGGGTAATCAGAAATTGTCGCATGAACCAATTACGCAATCACGAAGTCATTGTTTTGGTGCACGGCCTTGCCGCCATTCGGCCGGTCATGTGGCCTATCGCGCGTCGCTTGAGAAAACGCGGATTTCGAGTGATTAACTACGGATACTGGAGCTCCTTTCGCAAGATCGAGGATCATGGCACCAAGCTTTCAAGACTATTGGTTGAACTAGAAAAGGATCCCGATGTCGACAAGATCCACTTGGTTACTCATAGCATGGGGTGCATCATCTGCCGCTGGATACTTTGCCAACAGCCATTCGAAAAGCTTGGCCGATGGGCCATGTTGGCGCCTCCCAACTGCGGATCTCACGCGGCCGATTTTCCAGGTTGCTATTTTACTTGGTTGATAGTGCCATTGCGGCAACTATCTGAATCAGCCAACAGTTTCGTCAATCAGTTACCCGATTTCCGGCAGTTCAACGATGTGGAGTTTGCGATCTTAGAGGCCGCCTACGATCGTGTGATTCGCCCTTCGAGCTTACCACTCGAAGGACAGCATGACTACGCAAGGTTCGCTTGCCACCATGGCCCCATGCCGATCAACGGTGAAGTGATTGACTATGTGGAGCAGTTCATTGGGGGGCAGCAAGAGTAGATTGGATAAAAGCCGAACCAGCTAGGTTATGGCTGCTGCCGCTCTAATCTCTGTATGGATCGTAGAAAGAGTTCGAATCCACGGAGAGACCCCCTCTGATTTCATCGTCAAGGAATCAGCCTTGGCGGTCTCACGATCTTTGTAGATACCAAAAACAACGACGTACCAATCGTTGATCCTGCCGCGTTTGCGATATACGGCGTAGTCCCCCGGCAGAGCCTGTTGAGCGACAAACTTCGTCGCTCTGCTCTCCAAGCTGGACATGGTCAACTGGATCGTGTAACAATCTTCCGACTGAGCCAGTAACCAATCGGCATCTCTGACCTCATTGATTTCGCTGTTCGATTTTCGACTGGGTTCATCAATCTGCTTTAACTCTTCTACGACACTCCGATTCGAACTCTTTCGGTGCTTTGAGGACAGAGCTGTTCGTGACTCTGACGTTTGCTCTTTGCTGTCCGACGAAAGATCTTTAATATCGATCGGTCTTCCATAGTGAAAGCCTTGAGCGTACTGAATACCAAGCTGTTTGAGTGTTTGATGCTCACCGGAATACTCAATGTACTCCGCCATGGCCGTAATCCCCAGCTCTCGGACCATCTTGGTCATTGCAGAAACCAGTCGACGGCGTTTAGATGTTGCCTTGTCGATGCCCTGAATCAATGCACCATCAAATTTGACGATATCTGGCGCCATCTCGCTTAGCTCTGACAAACGAATTTGCCCTGCTCCAAAATCATGGATTGCCAGAAGAATATCAAGATCTAACAACTGCTGCCGGATCTCAGAAAACGAGTCAGGCGAATTTAATATGGACTCCGGAACCTCCAACACGATATCTCGCGCTGGAAATGATTCACGAATCTCGTTCAAAGATTCCTTCAGATCACCGCTTTCCAGTTCAGTCGGATGCGTGTTAACGAACAGCATCAAATCCTTCGGCAGGTCAGCCTCTGCGGCCTCAACACCTCTACGACGAAGCACTCGGCTAAGCTTTGCCTCTTTCTCAAATTCCAGTGCCGCAGCGAACATTTGATCGGGTGTTTGAAGTCCAAACATACGGCTGCGTCCAAGCACCTCGTAGCCAATACGCTGGCGCATTGCACCAGAAATATCGTAGATGGGTTGGAAGCAAGGTGTGGTCCCAGAATCCAACAGTCGTTGGAATTTTTCCTCCGGTGTCTCCGGTTCCACTTCAAGCGGCCCACTCTCGATCGTAGCCATAGGATGACGCGCAGCGCCCTCAGATTGGCGTGCGACGCTGAACCGGCAATTACCAAAAAGAACCGAATCGTCTTCTCGAAGCCGGATGCGTTCTCTGATTCGTTGCTCGTTGAGGAATGTTCCGTTGGTGCTATTGAGATCGTACAGCCATAGCTGCCCTTCCTCTTCTTCAAGTATTTCTGCATGCAGACCCGAAACGTTTTGACTAGGAAGACACAGATCGCACCCCTCCCTCCGTCCAATTCGAAACGGAGGAGTAACCGGAACTCTATTAGGGGTCTCAGTGCCGTCGCCGTCATCAGCGATCAAAAACCAGATCTCCGAAGGCTGCGGAACAATTGTTTGTGTTTGCATGTCGATACCAGTAACAAGTAGGCAACTCTTTTGTACCTTCGGTATCTCTGCGCCCCACCCCCACTCTCTCTAGTGGGAATTAACACTAAACCCCCGCTTCTTAGGCATCATTATTCGGTCATTGCGGCCTGTAACGGATTTGCCATTTTGCCATCCCTCCACCAGCTCTTTCAAATTCGTTGAAATCACATAGCACGTGACAACTCGTTGAACCTGAATCGGCCATCTATTAGTTGGACGCTGTGCGTCTTGCCTCGAACAGATCGCAGCTCTGTCGTTATCCTCATGCAGAGCGCTTCGGTGAGAGTTCACCGACAGAACGCGTTTGTACCAACAGAAACTCGACATCTTTTCAAGTTGAGATCAATTGCCTCCGTCGCTCGCGCACCTGTAAAACGATGACCGGTGTCTGAATTCCAAGTCAACATGCTGACTTTGTGCAACAGAAGATGGGGCTTTTTTCCACGCCGTATTCGTAAGTTCCTCCAATAGTAAAGAAAATCACGCTCACCCCAGACCTGAATTGCGTCGACAAAAGATCTGTTTTCGCTGTTCTTAACGCAAAAGCGAGGTGAGCCATTTTCAACCACAGTTAACATGATAAGAATGTAGACCGGAGGCGCTCCCTTTTCTCCGCATTAAAGTTGCGGCATTTCTTGCGTTTTTCACAATTGCAAAAACTCTTTCGCACCTCTCAAAAAGACCAGAGATAAATCATTCATAGAAGCGACGACAAGATGGCAAAGTGGCGTATCAAACGAGGGGAAAAAATTGCAGGCGAGGTGTCCAGCAGCAAAGTAAGACAACTTGCGGCTGCCGGAAAACTTAGGAAAACTGATCTGCTTTGCAAGCAAGGAACTGAGAAGTGGGTCCTTGCAGGAAACGTAAAGGGGCTTTGGAAAACTAAGCCGCCAAGCCAAAGTCAAGCGACGTTGGCTGATGATCAAAAGAGTTCCCCTTCATCTCAGGTCCCCGCACACTCTGCTGCTCAAGTCGCCTCAGTCGAAGGGCAGGGTTCGCTGCCCCCTCCGCAGCCGCAGGCTACCGAGCCAGCTCCCCAACAGGCAGCTAACGAAACGCCTCTTCGAGAAAAGGCTATTGAGACGCCTGCCATGCAGGAACCCACTGCGCCCGTTCTCCAGCAGGAAGCGAGCGAACAACTTCCGAAAGAAGAGGTTAGTGCTACACCGCTTCAAGAGGAAACTACCGAGACACCTCCTCAAGAAGAAGCTATTAAGCCGCTTCCTCAAGAAGAAGCTAATGAGGCACACCTTGGTCAGGAAGCTTTCGTCAGCGACCAAGAGATAATAGAAGATCCAGTTGATCCGGACATCGAAACTTACGATGAGCCTAGTGATGAGTATTTAGAAGAACCGTACGATGATGAACCGTACGATGATGAACCGTACGATGATGAAACGTACGATGTTGAAACGTACGATGATGAAACGCGAGCACCTCGACGCAAATGGCTCATGCCCCTTATTGTTGGAGGCATTGGAAGCGTTTTATTCTTGGGCCTGCTGTCGATGTTTATGCGGGGGGAAAGACCAAAAGTTACTTCGCCGAATTCGGTAGCGATGCCCGAGCAGCAGTCTGAAACCACTCAGCAACGACGGTCTAGTTCTAACAGCAATCTCTCTCTGACCCAACATTTTTTTCAACCAAACATTACGCAAAACACAGAGTACACCACCAAAAAGTTTGAAAACAACACGACCGTCGCAGTCTACAGCAAGACTACTGTTGAAAAGTGGGACACTGATTCAGCGCTGTATTATCACGAAAAGGGTTTTCGAAACTTTGGCCAGACCGTCGCTTACAGAGTAAGTAACGGATACGTTCAACTTAAGGCCGGCGAAAATTGGTTTCGGTTCTTGAAAGTGGGCGCGAAAGTCGGTGACAAGTGGACTCCCGGCGATGGCGAAGATGGTACAGTTGACTGGACAGGAAATGGAGAATTTGAGCTGTTTGATTTCAAAACAGTCGATTCAACTCCCGTTGCCATCATAGAGTTCACGGCAAAACCTGAGCACTCAGTTCCATCCTTTCTGGTGCCTGCAGCATTCGATTTTGGATTATTCGTGACCGATGACAGTGGTCCAATTGAGGGCAAGATTAGATTTGAATTAGGCCAAGGGCTTGGCATCTTGCGAGCCGACGCGATTGTCCCCAAGGGTACGCGCCACAAAAGCGGAGGGGGCCGCGACACTGCCGACTGGATCTTCGCGACCATGGTACGCAACACCGCGGACCAGAATGCCGTTGGGGAACAGCCGGCCAACGAAGGACTGTAGTTACGAAATGACCTGTGAGCGTGATATTCATCATTTTCGCTTGTCTGAAAGTACCATCAGGCGGAAGGAGCCAGTCTTCCGGCAACTGGCTCGTGTTTGGTAGCTTACAGTGCTGATTTTTTCGTAGAGTGCTAGGAATATCCGTACTTGGGGCATTTCCAAATAAAACGGTCCTCGATGCCTCGCAAAGCGATACTATTCTGGATACCTAAAGAACCTTCCGCCGATTACCCGACAACATTGAAGCCCTCTTCGGCATCGCTCAAGCATCGGAGACTCTGGATTTGGCAATTGGCGGTTAGCACTTTCTCGCAGCAGGAACCTGCGGACGTAGAAACGCGCGCCCTGCTCGACAAACACTTGGCTGGTTTAAACAATGGGTTTCGTAACGCTCTAGCGAATAAAACAACGGAATACTAAATTGAAGTCTATATTCAATAACGCATACGGAATCCAGTTGGTGCTTTGCATTGGGTATCTACTCATCCACACGTCTGGCTGCTCACCGAAATCCACCACAGAAGAAAGAGATTTCAAAAAGCCTCCCAAGCCAGTTTCGACCATGACGCTGCGTCACGGGTCGCCCTCTTTTCAACGACACACAACGGCTGCGGTAACGCCCTGGAAAGTCGAGAGGATCGGCTTCGAACAGGCAGGGAGAGTGGTTCAAGTTATCGAACCCAACGAAATGGTGAAGGCCAACAGCGATCAGCGACCAGGAACCCCGCTGGCGCGACTCGCCGAGGAAAAGCTGTTGATTGCAGTCGAAGCAGCCAAAGCCGATGTGGCTGTCGCCGGACGTCAACTTGACACAAACCGCGTTGCGATCGCGCAGAGCTTTCCTGCGGGGATTAAGACGGCGGAATCGGAGTACGCCTTGGCCAAAAAAGAACTTGCCCGCGCCGGGCGATTGGGCGGTGCAATTTCCCGTTCGGAATCCGACACCATTCGAACGCGTGCGGCGACTGCCAAACTTCGAATTGACAGCGCCAAGGCCGATTTGGCTCAAGCCGAGGCTCGCCAAGAATCGCTGGCGGCACAGCTGCAGCAGGCGCAGCAGCGACTTGCTGAAGCAAAACGAAACTTGAAGAACACCATCCTCTTCAGCTCGTTTCCAGGACAGGTGGTTGAAGTTCATGCTGTCCCCGGAACGTATGTCAAGGAAGGCGATCCGGTCGCAACCATTCAGATGGTTGATCCAATGGTCGTCGAATTTGAAGTCACCGCCGAAGACTCGCGTCAATACAGACGGGGCGACTCATTGGTCGTCGCTGCAGCCGACGGCGACGGTCAAGAGCAACAGTTGAACGGCATGGTCTACACCGTCGATGGGGTAGCTGATGAATCCACTAGAACATTCACCGTGACACTTCATGTTCGCAATCAACCCGATTCTCGACTGGCCAAAAGCGTTTCCACAAATTCTGATTCAATACCAGCTAACACCCAGCTCATCTTCCCGTTGAATCTTGGCCCTATCGTAACGGGTGACGAACGACTTCTAGTTGAGCGAAGTGCGATCCACCAAATCGACGGCAGGGACTATGTCTGGAAAATCACCAACCGTTCATGGGACAAAGTCTCAAACTCTAAAGACCGAATATTGAAAGTGACTCGTGTTCCGGTCCAGATTAAAAGCGAGACGATTCCGTTCCTTGGCAGCTGGAACTTTGTCGCGATTGAATTTGATGACCCAACGACGATCGACTTAAGCCGCGACCTGATTACGGGATCTTTATCATTCAACCACTCTACACCTGCCAGTGGAGTAGAATTGAGCAACTGGAAAGGCGACGAAGTCACTTTGGAACAAGTGCGTTGGATGTTGCGGCCCGGAGATGTCGTTCGAGTAATGAAGATCGCCCAAGGCTCCGTTGATGGTTTGTACGTGCCTATGAAAGCTGTTCGTCAGGAGAACGAAAGAACATTCGTTCATCTAGTCGAAGAAAAGAACGGTCAAACAGAATCGCGACGAGTCTTTGTTTCGATAGCCGCGGAAGACTCGATCAAGCAGGACTCGGTTTTGCTACGAATAGAAGCAGCTAGCGCCCCTGAAGATTCTTTACTGCAGGCTGGATGTCAATTAATCGTTGGAGGAACGCATTATCTGAATGATGGAGACCGAGTCAGAGTCGTGCCATCGCCGGGAGACCGGCGGTGAGACAATTACCTGCTTTTGCAATGTCTCGTCCCACTGTGGTAGTGACGTTCGTCATGATTTTTGTCGGTTGGGGAATCCTCAGCGCGATCACGATGCCGCGCCGCGAAGACCCCGAGTTCACGCTCAAAATCTGTGTCGTTTCGGCTCGATGGCCCGGGGCTTCCGCTGAGAAAATGGAAGAACTGGTCGCCGATCCTCTCGAAGAAGCTATCGACGGTATGGAAGAAGTTCGTTTAATTCGTTCAACCTCCAGCAGCGAACAGTCGGTAATTTTTGTTGAACTGGAGGAATGGCTGCCGGGAGCCAAAATCGACGACGCTTGGGATCGCGTGCGGGCGCGAGTCAAAAACGTTCGTTTGCCCGACCCGTCCATCGTGCCAGTCGTCAACGATGAGTTCGCTGATTCGAGCATCATTCTTTTTGCCATTCATCAAAAACCAGTCGAAGGCAGTGACTCGATTGATCCGAAGTACGCTTACTCCGACCGAGAGCTGGATATTTTTTCGGATCGGATCCGAGATGAACTGCGTTTGCTGCCTGGAGTCTCGAAAGTCAGCCGCCATGGCGTCAAGGAAGAAGCCATCTACATCGAGACCGACGAAGGAACTTGGTCCCAACTGCAGCTAACGACCGATCAAATTGCCGCCTTGGCTCAGTCGCAAAACATTGTCGAACCGGGTGGGCGAATCGACGTGGCTGACGGTCGGTACTTCGTCAAACCGGGCGGCGAAGTCAACGCGGTCGAAGAAATAAATCGCCTCGTCATCAGTACCTCCGAGACACGAATTGGAAGCAATCCGGTTTACCTTGAAGACATTGGATTGGAAGTTAGACGAGACTACGTTGATCCTCCCACGATCATATGCCGCTACGGTGATCCAACATTTGATTCTGCAGCAAATGTTGTTGCGGTTCAAATGAAGTCTGGTGCCAATATCATTGACATTTGCGACGGTGCAAAAAATCGCATCGCAGAACTGGAAAGCACCGGCGCTTTACCTCCCGACCTAGGTGTTTCGGTGATCTCTGATCAATCGCAAAGTGTCAATCAGAGGCTTCGAGAAGTTGTCGTCAACATTGTTTCGGCCATCGTGATCGTCGTTGTCGTGGTCTATCTGTTCGTTGGTTTCCGAACGGCGGTTGTCATGGCAGCGAATATTCCATTCGTCGTATTGACTGCGTTGGCAATCATTACGCTCTTTGGTGTTCAATTAGAACAGATGTCTTTGGCTTCCATGATC
>CAZDBE010000019.1:16401-26107 GCA_964503675.1 uncultured Pirellulaceae bacterium
GGCATCTTTTTCGATGAACGCGACCGTCTCCACGTCTTTGGCTTCCATGATCATTTCGCTAGGCCTTCTGGTTGATAATGCGGTTCAAATCTGTGATCAATCCCGCACGAATCAGATTGCCGGAATGAATCCACGAGAAGCATCCGTATCGGGCGCGCAATTGCTTGGCCCTTCCATGCTCAACGGAACACTGACCACGATTGCCGCATTTATTCCGATGTTGATCGCGATGGATGGCGTAAATCGCGAGTTCATTTACAGCTTGCCTGTTACTCTGTCTGTAATGCTGGCTGTCAGTTGGGTTCTGGCGATGACGTTCTGTGTGATACTCGCAGCCTGGATTATTCGGCCTCCTAAAGACGTATCTAAACCGACGGCACCACTGCCATGGCTAATGTCGAAGCTCGACTTCCTCCGATCACTCTTCCGGATTTGGTATAACAAGCTCAGAGGCAAACCGTTTGACACAGACGCTAGTCCCGTTGCGGCTGACACACCGCTTAGCGTGACCTCTAGACAAGCCGCCTCCCGAGGTTTCTTCTTTTGGCTTTACGGTTCGGCCCTGGGCTGGGCGCTTCGACACCGGACCGTCACCCTTGCTATTGCGGTGGTAGCTTTTGTGCTTGTAACACGACTACCTGTCTCGACCGAATTTTTTCCGCTGACCGAACGCAATCAGTTTGCAGTCGAAATCTGGCTGCCCGAATCGTCTTCGATCGAACAAACCGAACAGATCGCACGACAGGTTGAAAACGTCATACGAAAATGCAGCACCATTACCGACGAAACGGGCCTGCAATCCGAACGACTGCTTAACATGCGAACGATGGTAGGTGGCGGCGGAGCCCGATGGTACCTGTCATGGGAACCTGAGGCGCCCAAACCGAACTTCGCAGAGATACTGATTCAAACGACCGATGGTCGATTGACGCACGAGTTTGCCGAAGACCTCCGACGGGTGGTCACTCACGGAGACGAAGAATTAGACCTGCAACCTATCGTTGGGGCGCGCGTTATCCCAATTGAATTACTTCTTGGGCCGCCTGCTGATCCAGTTGTGCTGCGGGTTTCGGGAAACGGCTTTGCCGACATTCCGACATTGAGAAATGCTGCCAACGTCATCAAAAAGATTGTTGATTCAGAACCAGACACGATTTCTATCAGTGACTCTTGGGGCGGCAGTAGCCAGCAATTGTTTGTCGATGTGAATCCCGATCGCGCCAATCTGGCTCGTGTGCGAAATGCTGAAGTCGCATCGACACTTGATTCCTATTTTTCGGGCAGGTTCTTGACCTACTACCGTGAGGGCGAACACCAAGTTCCCGTTTACTTTCGCCTGAAGCGCGAGAGTCGGGATTCTCTTGCCTCACTCGACAGCGCACACGTTGAGACTCGACATGGGAAATTGCCACTGGATTCGATTGCCCGAGTCTATCCTCAATGGCGACCGGCCCTGATCGAGCGACGAGACGGCAATCGCACCATCGAAGTGCGCTCATACGTTAAAGCCGGTGCGTCTGGCAACGACATTTCGAATCGTGTTTTCAACTCGCCTGAGATGACCAAGCTCAGGGAAGAACTTCCCGATGGATTTCGAGTTGAAATCGGAGGGGCTTTGGAAGAGTCACAAAAAGCCCAAGGAAAGATGCTTGCGTCTTTTGGTCTGTCGTTCCTAGCGATCATCGTTTTGTTAATCGTCCAATTCAACAGCGTCTTTCGCACCACGATTATAGTGGTCACTCTGCCACTTGCTCTTGCCGGTGCGTTGCTGGGGTTGTGGCTGACCAACAATCCCTTGGGTTTCATGCCACAACTTGGCGTTTTGGCGCTATTTGGAATCGTTCTCAATGCGGCAATTCTGTTTGTGGAATTCGCCGACATTTCTGTTGGAGAGATTGAAAACGAAACCGAATCTATCAACGACAATCAATCTTTTCAACAAGCCATTGTTTCCGCCGGCCAACAGCGTTTGATGGCTATCTTCTTAACCACGGCAACCACCGTTGGCGGGTTGATACCGCTGGCGTTATCTGGCGGTCCTTTGTGGGTGGGAATGGCTTGGCTTCTGGTATTCGGGCTTAGCTTTGCCACACTGTTGACGCTGTTTGTGATTCCTGTTTTGTATTCCTTGCGGACGCCCACAAGAGTGGGCTAAGGGCATTTCGACCGTCGTCCAAACTCTCTCGAAGTGGGTCCTCACATATCGAGCGGATTCAGGAAGCTAGTTCAACCTCGGTAGACGGGTTGTTTGCGCATGCTACGATGGGGGTTCCCAATGCACTGGAATCTCAACATCTGTATGCAATCAATAAATATCGCCGTCTTTCACCACCACTTGAATCGCGGTGGCGTTTCGAGCGTAATTCTGAATCAACTATCAGCGCTGAATAATCGCGCCCACGATATCAATATCAAAGTCGCGATCTTCTATGGAGGTCGCACTTCTCTTAGAAAGGAATTACTAGAACCGTTTCAAGACCTAAACCTCGAACTTGTTGAGTTGCCAGGGCTCGAGTATGACTCGCTAAGAAATGACTTTTCCGCCGACCATCAACTAGCAGACGTAATTGAGAAAGAGTTGGCGCGGCGAGACTTCGATAAATCAAATTCGGTTCTGCACTTCCACAATCATTCGCTCGGGAAAAGCCGCGCGATTGTTCCAGCGATCAATCAACTGGCGAAATCTGGCCATCGAATCTTTCTGCAAATCCACGATATGGCGGAAGATTTTCGTGCGGACAACTACCATCGACTGAAATCCGAACTTCCCCATTTAGGCAACTCCATCGAAGACGTGCTGCCGACCGCCAGCCAGATTCGCTATGGCGTCATTAACAGACGCGATGAAGAAATCCTTGAAAGAACTGGTATCCCCAGCCCTTCAATCTGCTACCTGCCAAACTCGGTTTCGGCCAACGAAGCACTGACAGATCAAGAAACCGCGAAACGCGCATTCGCAAAGCGGAATCAGATCGATGCCGATGTTCCACTTTTACTTTATCCCGTGCGCGGCATCCGCCGGAAAAACATTGGCGAAGCGATCTTACTCACTCTTGTTTCGCGCGAACCGATTTGTGTGGGTGTGACGCTTTCTCCAATCAATCCCATCGAAAACGAAAGCTATCAAGGCTGGAAAGAGCTTTCTGCGGACCTACGTTTGCCCGTTCTCCTTGAGCTAGGCGAACAGGACGGTGTTACGTTTCTTGACAACGTCGCTGCTGCCGATGCAATACTCACAACGAGTGTCGCAGAAGGATTTGGATTAGTGTTCTTGGAGTCGTTCGTATTTGGCAAGCCGCTGATCGGTCGTGACATTCCTTTGATCACGTCCGACTTCAAACAAAGTGGAGTAAAATTCGAGCGACTCTATTCGGAGCTTCAAATCCCAATTGCCTTGATCAACCTTACCGATTTTGATCACCAATTGCGCAGTGCACTTGGCAGCACCTACTCTGCATTTGGCAGGGAACTCGAAAGCAATGAATATGAAAATCACTTAAGCCAAATCCTGCAAACCGGATCGATTGACTTTGCGAGGCTAACTGTTGTCCAACAACGTGCAGTGATTACATCCGCTGCTCGGGATCCGCGCGTTCGCAAGATGCTCCAAGATGCGAACCCAGCAATTGCCGATTGGATTTCATGCGGTCCATCGAAGAACGACAGCAGCCAAAGAACAACCATCGAACAAAGCAAAGCGATCATTGAAGCGAAATACTCTGACCTTGGGACCGGCAACAAACTCTTCAGTATTTATACAGAGATGCTCGCAGACGACCCAAGTGAAGTACAAAGCAATCTGAATCCCGATGCGGTATTGGATTACTTTCTTAGCATTGGCAACTTTCATCCGGTAAGAGTTGAATCGCAGAACACAGGCGTCGAAAAACTAGCAGAGGAAGAACAGTTTCATTCGATCATCAAGAAATCGCTGTCAGAGATCTCTCCGATTCCTACGGGCGTTACGCCTAAGCTCTTTCCCCTTCCGGAAATCAAGGCGGTCATCTTTGACATTTATGGAACGCTGCTGGTGAGTTCCAGTGGTGACGTCGGAACAGATCCAGCGTTTTCGGATCAACGAAAGAACAGCGATCCCAAGCTTGATCAGATCTTGGGCGACTGTGGCACGAACGTATCGGACGCTTCACAATTGATTAAGTTAAAGATCAAAGCGGAGCATCAGGAACTTCGCGCCGCCGGGATGCCATTTCCCGAGATTGATATCTGTTCGATCTGGGAATCTGTGCTTACGGAACTGTCTCGCTCGCGCGGCAAAACTGCAAAATCGGATCCACTGATTGGATTCCCATCGGTCACACTTAAAGAAATTGCACTTCGAACTGAATTATTAACGAATCCAGTTTGGAAAATGCCCGGCTTCGATACCTGCTTGCGGGAGATTCGAAACCGAAAGATCCCTCTAGGGATCATCAGCAACGCACAATTTTATACTGCTACTATTATGGAGGCACTTGCCGAGAAATCCTTAGGCGAACTCGGTTTTTGCAATCGGCTAGGGCACTTTTCTTATAGGATTGGCCGTGCAAAGCCCGATCAGTTTTTGTACGACCTCGCCGCGAAGTCTCTCCAGCACTACAGTATCTCGCCGGAACAAGTCCTCTATGTCGGCAATGACGTTACCAAAGATATGATTCCCGCGAAGGAGGTCGGTTTTCGAACGGGTCTTTTCGCGGGGGACAAAAGGAGCCTGCGCTGCGGCGACCATGGCGATCCGCAACACCACCATTCCATCGATCTAATTTTTACTCAACTGGAACAAATTACGACTGTGTTGCGATAGATATGACTCAAAAAGGAAACGCCCAACCGCGTGAAGGATACAACATTGGATTCGTCAGCACTCGTTTCGCTGGTACCGATGGTGTCTCACTCGAAAGTAACAAATGGGCCAGCGTTTTAAAGGATAGTGGCCATTCAAACTATTGGCTCGCGGGCCGCTTGGATCGAGCCCCGCAGGACAGCATGCTGGTTCCGCATGCGTTTTTTCAGCACCAAGAAATCCAGTATATCAATCGTCGAATCTATGGCGTCACGAGTCGCGCTTCGATGACGACCGACATGATTTTCTCGATTAGCAGCTATTTACGTGGCTATCTGTACCAATTCGTTCAGAAGTTCGACATCGACATTTTGTGCGTTCAAAACGCACTGTGCATTCCCATGAATGTTCCGCTCGGTTTGGCTTTGACGAACTTTATCGCTGAAACAGGCATTCCAACGATCGCTCACCATCACGATTTCTATTGGGAACGTGATCGATTTGCCGTCAATGCGATCGGCGATTTTCTGGGAACAGCGTTCCCGCCGACCTTGCCATCGATTCAACACGTCACCATCAACAGCTTTGCACAACAAGACCTTTGTCACCGAAGAGGTGTCTCATCAGATCTTGTTCCAAATGTTCTAGATTTTGACAACCCACCTCCCAACGCCGATGAATACGTAAAATCATTTCGCAAAGACTGTGGGCTTGAGGAAGACGACATTGTTTTTCTTCAACCGACCCGCATCGTTCCACGAAAGGGGATTGAGCACGCGATCTCTCTGCTGGCCGAGATCAACAACCCGAAATGTAAGCTCGTCATTTCACATGAATCCGGCGATGAAGGCGAAGAGTACTCGACAGCGCTTCAGGAAATGGCCAAACAACGTGGCGTGGACCTGCGGATCGTAAGCGACCAAATTGACGAAGTGCGAGGGAAAAATGACCGGGGTGGAAAACTCTACACGCTTGGCGACGCCTACTCGCAAGCGGATTTCATCACCTACCCAAGTCTCTACGAAGGTTTCGGCAATGCGTTGATCGAAGCGTTCTACTTTAAGAAACCGGTTCTGGTTAATCGGTACTCGATTTACGTTACCGACATCGAACCCAAAGGCTTTAAGTGCATCACGATGAATGGTTTCTTGACCAGTGAAGTTGTAAGTCAGGTAAAGCAGGTGATCGAAGACGAGAAATTTCGAAAAGAAATGGTTGAAGAAAACTATGCGTTAGGGAATCGATTCTTCAGCTATTCGGTGCTACGGAGCAAGTTGCAAGCGTTAGTTACCAACGTTACGGGGGCCTGATCCAACAAATTCATTAACGTGTGTTTACCTGTCGTTAAATTAACTATAGAGTATTTAAAGGTGGTCACATGCTCAATCTGAAATGGCAGGCCTGTGGGAAAGCAAGAACTTGAACCAGTAAAAACTCCCGATTCTAACGGGTTCGATCTACGTTCTTTGCCCCCTAAATCTATCGAGTCAATTCAGGCTCACCTTCAAAAGATCTACCCGAGCATCGCTTCGGAAAACCCATCGCAATTCGATCAGGTACTTTCTCGGATCATTGAGATTTGTCAGCAACACTTGGAAAGTTGCAAAGCGGTTGATCAAGAATCGCGTTGGAACGAGAAAGACATCACGTTGATCTGCTACGGCGATCAAGTTAGCGCCGACAACAATCCGACACTTGAGATCCTCAAAGACTTTCTCTGCCAGCACCAGATTGATCAGTTGCTGAACATCGTGCACTTGCTGCCGATCAACCCTTACACATCCGACGATGGTTTTTCGGTTGTGGATTATCGCGCAGTGGATTCGAAACTTGGCGACTGGAGCAACGTGCGGTCGTTAGGAGAGCGATTTGACATAATGCTCGACCTCGTTCTCAACCATGTCTCCCAAGACAGTGACTACTTCAAAAAATTCCTACTGGGCGAAGAACCGTTTGACGAATTCTTTATCGTCGCTGATCCTGACAAAGACTACTCATCAGTCACGCGTCCACGCAGCCTGCCACTACTTTCAGAGAAGGAATCTATCTCTGGCCCGGTTCAGGTTTGGACAACCTTCAGTGACGATCAAGTCGACTTAAATTTCGCTTCGCCAGAAGTGCTGATCGAGATGTTGGATGTGCTGTTGCTGTATGTTCGCAATGGCGGACGTATCATACGACTGGACGCTATCGCGTATCTATGGAAACAACTGGGAACAAACTGCATCCACCTTCCGGAGACTCATGAAGTCGTCAAGCTAATGCGGACTTGTTTTGATGCGGTTTCAAGTCGATCGCTGTTGCTGACAGAAACCAATGTTCCTCACGCAGAGAACATTAGTTACTTCGGAGACGCTGACGAAGCTCACATGGTCTATCAATTCAGTTTGCCGCCGCTATTGCTGGACGCATTCTTAAGTGGCGATGCGAGTACCATTTCAAACTGGATGGGAACCGTTTGTCAGCCGCAGACCGGCACAACATTTTTCAACTTCACCGCTTCGCACGATGGCATTGGAGTTCGGCCACTGGAGGGAATTGTTTCCCCCGAGCGTGTTCAAGCGCTCGCCGACGCTGCGATGGCCTGCGGCGGAAAAGTTGGGATGAAGACGAACTCTGATGGCTCGACTTCGCCCTATGAACTCAATGTGACCTACGTCAGCATGTTGCTGACCAATCCTGAAACAGAAGTCCCGGGTATCGAGAGATTTATTTCCTCCCAAGCGGTAATGCTGGCCATGAAGGGTATTCCCGGCATCTATTTTCACTCCTTGTTCGGAACACAGAACGACATTGAAGCTGTCCAACAGAGCGGCATTCCAAGACGAATCAACCGGCGAAAGTTCGCAATCGACGAAATCAATTCGCTATTGAGCGTAGAGAATTCGGTTCAACATCGAATCCTTGAGAAGTACAAACGGCTGTTGGAAATAAGAATCGAACAGCCCGCTTTTCATCCAGATGCACAACAGCGCGTTTGCCAGATTTCAAATCAATCCGTTTTGGGATTCCAAAGAGAGTGCAGCCAGAGTGGTCAGCAGATCACCGTGCTGACAAACTTTTCGCCCACTCCCCAAGCAATTCCCATGAGTGAACTCGACGGCCCAAAAATTGTCTCGGAGCTGATTTTGGATAGGGAAGTAATCGAAGGTTCGGTCGAGTTAGACGCGTTTGAATGTCTGTGGTTGCTTCACGAGCAACCTTGATACAAATCAATTATTCTAAAAGGAGATCTCAATGCCAGATTTTGCACAAACCGGACAAGTCACGACTTTGCACGACTTGCAGACGGCCGATCTAGACCCCATCGAATCACTCCTTTTCGAGAACACTCGAAGCTACCGCATCGGACTGGTGCTACCAGTCACCGCATCCGATATGCGAGCCGAACCGTTTTCAAAAATTGTTGAAGAATTGGTAGACGCGACCTATGTCGAAACCATTGCAGTGTCTCTAGGACTCGCGCCTTCGCGCGAAGACTATCTGGAAGCGCGCGAAAAGATCGCACCTCTTGGTGACAAGGCGAAGCTGCTGTGGACCGATGGACCAAGGTTCAATGAATTCTACAAAACACTTTGCGACGCGGGATTCAATCTCGAGACACAGGGCAAAGGGCGCGGTGTTTGGACCGCGTTCGGATACCTACTTGCGGATCCGCAATTGAAGGCATTTGCCTTGCATGATTGCGACATTGTCGACTACGACCGGACGATCTTGGCGCGGCTATGTTTGCCGATGGCTCACCCGAGTCTCGATTACGATTTCTGCAAGGCCTACTACGCTCGGGCAACGGACCGACTTCACGGTCGAGTTGTTCGGTTGCTGGTCGCGCCTTTCTTGAAAGCGTTAATGATGACTCACGGAGACGATCCCTTTCTGCAGTATTTGTCGAGTTTCCGCTATCCGCTGGCGGGCGAATTCGCTGTCACCTCGGCACTGGCTCGATCTAATCGAATCCCAAGTGACTGGGGACTGGAGGTCGGAACGTTGGCAGAGGTCTTTCGCAATACGTCGATCAAGAAGGTTTGCCAAGTCGACCTTTGCAGACTTTACGAGCACAAGCATCAAACCCTTTCGTTGGAAGACTCCACAAAAGGATTGATGAAGATGGCCAACGATATCTTGACCACCATCTTTCGAACTTTGTCCAGTCGTGGGCTTGTTTTGTCCGAAGGCCATTTTGTAACGCTACGATCGGCCTACCTTCGAAGCGCCCAAGACGCAATTCGACAGTACCACGCCGACGCTGTGATTAACGACCTAGGTTACGACCGGAATGCCGAAGAATCGGCTGTCGAAGGTTTCGCCGATCGCATTACCGATGCCGGTCGAGAGTTTTACGAGAATCCAGCAGGCGCCGAAGCGATTCCGAACTGGTCGCGGATCCTTGCCGCATTCCCCGATCTACCTCGCCAAATGCGCGAAGCAGTTGAACTTGACATGAAAGAAGCAGCTTCGCACGGAGTGTCGTAGTATCGTTCCCAACGCGCGGCCAAAAGGCCGATGTTAATTTTTGGCGGAGGGCAGGGCAGCAACGCTAATTCAGAATGGAAATTTTTCTGTGACGTCTCTAAATCTAAAACCAAAATTATTCCTTCGCGTAGTCATCCCGTGCCTTGTTTTGTTGTGCCTGACGAACATCTCGTGTTCCCAACCTGCCGACGACCAAACGGCTAAGACAGAGTCCGGAACGGCAACTGAAGCCGAGCGGAAGTCCGAAGCGGCTGTTGAGGAAAAACCAGAAGAAGAGAAAAAGCCTGTCGCTACCCCGTTCGAATTGGAACCGTTGCCGGACGGTGACGGCGAAGATGGAGGCTTTTCCATCTCGCAAGTGATGCAGTTGGCTCACGACAACCGACTCTTCAGGCAAATCTTGAAAGATGAAGTTGATCCCAAATGTGCTGAGCGACTCGTTACGCTTTACGA
>CAZDBE010000019.1:26207-30900 GCA_964503675.1 uncultured Pirellulaceae bacterium
CGACTCGTTACGCTTTACGAATCGATGCCTGCACAAACGCCTCCTAGGGGAGATCCCGAGTTGTGGAAAAGTCGTGCGAACGAGTTACTGGAAGCGGCCAAGAATATGATTGAGAAAAAGGCTGGAGCCAAACCGGCTTTCATGAAAGCCGTCAACTGCCTACGCTGCCATGACACTTTTCGGGACGAGTGACCGATGAGTATTGGTGATTTATAGTCGCTAAAATTTGATGGGCTTTGTCTCTTCCCCCATCAACTCGATTTTGTCTATTATGAACCAACTTGAGATTGGGTCCGTATAGACAGATTATTAGCGCCACTTCACTTTAGTATTCACGATGCATTCTCACGCTCACGAACTAACCCTAGGGCTCGCTTTTGGACTGGGAGCACTTCATGCCTTGGAGCCTGGCCATGGTAAAACGGCAATGTTGCTTTACCTTGCTGGCGAACGCAGAAGCCTACTTCATCCTTTGGTGATGGGCATCTCAAGCGCCCTTTCCCACTCGATTTCCTTGATCGGGATTGCGGCGATCGTTCATTTGAGCCATCACTTGATCACCGGAGACCACCACCATGCCGATGAAGGTGTTACCAACATCATGCAGTGGATCAGCGCGGTTCTTGTCCTATTGGTGGGACTTTGGATGACTTGGTCAGCATGGAAAGCGAAGCCTACGACGTGCGACTGCTCACATCATGACCATGATAGCGCTGTTCCAGAGGAGCCTTCGAATCCCCAACGGACCCAAACCAGCTACTCAATGAGTGCCTTGCTTGGCGCCGCATTTGGATTGATGCCTTGCCCGTCAGCCATGGCGGCCTACTTTTCGGGGCTTTCTTCTGGCTCTCCTGTTACCGCGTATATCGTGATTGGGTTGTTTGCCGCCGGCATTGCCGTCTCATTAACCTGCGTTGGAATGATCGTGCAAGTATTCGGCAATCGGCTAATCAAAGCTGAATCTTGGTTTTCTCGCATGCCATGGGCCTACATCCGCGCAGGTTTGATTACGGCGATCGGCCTCTTCTATCTCGGTCGTGTAGCCTTCAGCTAAGTAATTTAACGCAGCGTGAGTCTACGCCGACGGTATCTCTTGACGATTGCGAGAGAGCGCTGCCCCATACGAATCACACCAACCCATTAAACTCCAAGGTGCGCCATTTTCCAAAGAGTTACCAAACCGTGGGGCAGGGCGGGTATCACCTTAAGGCCAGCCAAAATGGCAAAAACCCGACAAATCATTTGCAACTGAATTGCATTTACGTTATCATTCCGCACGTTTTCACTTGGCAGTGCCTGATTGCCAATCGGACAGTTTTACCCGCAAAATCTCGCTTGCAGCCAAATCATGATCAAAGACAACTCATCGACCCTTGAAAAAAGACTTCCTGTAACGGTCCTTAGTGGATTCCTTGGCGCGGGTAAGACAACGCTGCTGAACCATATCTTGTCCAATCGCGAGGGATTGAAGGTTGCCGTCATCGTCAATGACATGAGCGAGGTCAACATCGACGCGGCACTTGTGCGTGACGGTAACGCCCAACTCTCGCGCACCGAAGAGAGCCTAGTCGAAATGTCCAACGGTTGTATTTGTTGCACGCTGCGTGAAGACCTATTGATTGAGGTCAAGCGGTTGGCGATGGAAAACCGCTTTGATTATCTGCTGATCGAATCTACCGGAATCAGTGAACCGATGCCGGTTGCTGAAACATTTACCTTTGAAGATGAAGACGGCGAAAGCCTCTCAACCGTTGCCGAACTTGACACGATGGTTACCGTCGTGGACGCCGCAAACTTCCTGAAAGACTTTGGCTCATGGGACGATCTAAATGATCGAAAGATGGGGCTCAGCGAAGAAGACGATCGAAACATCGTCGATTTGCTAGTCGATCAAATTGAGTTTGCGAACGTGATCATCGTCAACAAGACAGATCTGGTTTCCCAAGAGCAAATTGGCTTGCTAAAGAAGCTCATTGGTCAATTGAACAGTTCGGCCAAAATCTTAGAGTCAACCAAAAGTAGCGTTCCGTTGGATTCAGTTCTTGGAACTGGCCAATTTCAGTTCTCTCAAGCCGAAGAAATGGCGGAAGACTGGTTGGCCATCCCGCGTGGCGAAGAAGAAACCGAAACCGAGGAGTACGGGATCTCGAATTTCACCTATCGCAGTGATCGTCCCTTTCACCCCCAGAGGCTCTGGGATGCCGTTGGCGAGGACATGGAAGAAGGCCTTTTTCGTGGCGTGTTGCGTAGCAAAGGCGTGACGTGGATCGCCTCTCGTCATGATTGGGCTTACAACTGGTCGCAAGCCGGATGTTCGGTGGTGCTTGAGCCTGCAGGATTTTGGTGGGCCTCAGCCCCAGAAGATTCATGGCCTGAAGAAGAGGAAGTGATTGCCGAAATCAAAAAACGTATGATCCATGAGTACGGTGACCGCCAACAAGAATTGGTATTTATTGGTCAAAACCTCGATCAAGATCATGTGACCCGCCTTCTGAATGAATGTCTATTAACAGACGAAGAATATGAACTCGGTCCGCCGTCATGGAACCATTTCGTAGACCCGCTTCCAGAGGTCGTGATGGAAGAGGATTATCCCGAGGGCGACTATCCAGAAGGCGATACTGTCGCCCAGCAGTAGATTTTTCTTGTCGCCCTCCCTCCGGGAAGGTCGGAGGCTCACCGACGGGGAGGGCAGGCGGTAACTGTAGAGTGAAATGACGACAGTTCATTGCTTCAACAAGCCCTCTCCGCCGCTTAGACGGCGACTCTCCCAAAGGGAGAGTGGCATAATCAAAGCCCAATGGTTTAAACTGAGTCCCATTGGACCTCGTGGTCTGCGACGCGGCACTAAGTTGATTGCGGGAGATAATGCCAAAAGATGCCTTGGAAAAAAGGTCAGAAAATTCCGACGAATTTGATCGTAGGGTTTCTCGGATCCGGAAAAACAACCGCCATCATCAATCTGATCGCCGGGCGTCGCGCGGACGAGCACTGGTCGGTGCTAATCAATGAATTCGGATCCGTTTCAATCGACCATGCTTTGGTTGATGGCAACTCGGGTGGAGTCGCTGTCGAAGAATTACGAGGCGGCTGTGCTTGCTGCACCATGTCGTTTGCGTTCAAGCCGTTGCTGGCAAAGTTCCTCAGACGCACCAAACCTGACCGATTGATTCTTGAGCCCTCTGGTGTAAGTCACCCGGCGAAAGTTGTCGATATTCTTCGCAGTGAGAATTTTTCGGGTGTGATCGACCTGCGCAACATTATCTGTTTAGTCGACCCCAAAGACCTCGACGATCCTCGCTGGCACGAATCGGAAGTATTTCAAGACCAAGTCCAATTGGCGGACATCGTCGTATTGAATTGGACGGATCAGCGCGACCGCGCGTTGATTGATCGTTGCCGCGCTTGGGTCGAGGGATTTACTCCGCCAAAACAATTGATCGTGGAGTCTAGTTTCGGAGTGATTGATTCCGCGCTGTTGGATATGACATTCGATACCGTCCGTTCTCCGTTGTTCACCGATGCCCATCCCACGCCGCAAAAAGATTTGGGGAATTTACCGGTTGCCGATCCCCCCGTCGCTGAGCCTATTGATCGCAAACCCACTCCAGGGAATCCACTCCGATTCCGAGACGACGGCACCGGCTATAACGCGTGTGGCTGGATCTTTCATATCGACGACATCTTCGACCGCAACAAGTTGCTCGACCTTTTGGGCGGTACGCAGCCCGTTGTTCGCCTAAAAGGGATATTTCGATGCCATGGCGAGTGGTGGACGATCAATCGAGCCAAGAACGCAACCAACTATGCCGCTTCAACCTATCGACGTGACAGCCGCCTTGAGGTGATTCTCGACGGACCGGCATTCGACTGGGACGATTTTGAAAACCGGTTGCTTCAATGTTTCGCTAAATAGCGACAAAACGCCAGAAAAAACGGTGAATCTGGCATCTCCAGCAAAACGGCATATCTCTGCAACTCGCTGCGCAGATGACGATCAACAAAACACCCCAACCTCTATTGCAATTGTTATGCATTTACATACGCTTTGAAGGTGCACGATGATTAGGAGTGTCAGGTTGGTTAATCAGACCAGAGCGACTTTCCCAAAATTCAGTGTGCGGCGAAGTTTCTGGTCGGGCAAATCGCATATCGCGACACGAAGCTAAATGCTTACTGCACTCTCCGGAACGCTTTCACAACCTTTCAATCTCTACATTTTACAACTGAGACATCACAGGAATTTTTGATATGAAAAAGTTTACTATTTCGTTTGCATTGCTAATCACAGCAAGCATGAGCCACACGGCTTGGGCCCAACACGGTCACTCGGACATCACGTTTGGATACGACGACCTTACCACCCCAAGCTCTATCGTGCTCGAGAACGATAATGTATCCGACGACGGCATTCAATTCTGGGAATCAGATTTCGAAGTGTTAGATCCTGCCGCTCCAGGAGACTTCCTCACCAGACTCCCTGGCTTCGCAACAGAAAATGGCGAACTGTTATTCAATACTGGCGATCAGGTTTTTATTCGTCCTCTTAACGCATCGCCGCATGGCGGAGTCGGTTTTGTAAATTACTACAATCCTGTCAGCGAAGTACTGCAGGCCGCCAATCGAGTTTCACTGCTCAGTGAAGCATCGCCAACGCCTGCTCTCGTGCTGGATGGAGCAAGTGCTTCTGGTG
>CAZDBE010000020.1:0-30853 GCA_964503675.1 uncultured Pirellulaceae bacterium
ACTACCTAAACCGGACTCTCATAACAGCTGGTACAGAAAATGGGGGCACGCCACTTGTTCGGCGCGATATTTGAAACGCCCGTAGAGTCAATCTTGCCTTTTGTCACGTACGGCGTCGCGGCGGGGTTGGTGACATCCTTCGTTTTATGGTGCCTTTGGGACGAAGTGTACGAACTGACAGAACTGGGTGAAGCAGTGTTTGCAGCCGGGTCCGTGATAATGTCGATTGCCGGGATTTTTGGAACGCCTATTCCGTTGGCCTTGCTTGCATACGTTTACTTTGGTGTTTTCGTTGCTGTCCCAGTCTACCTTTGTTTGATGTTCTTCCTCTTTGACTGGTGGAATTTCAACTACGGGAATGGCAACACAGTTATTGATTTTGACTTGGGCGGAATCTTCTCTGGTGGATCGTCATGCGCGTCTTCCCATACATACTCTCATACGTCTACGCATCAAGGTTACTCGTCGCACAGTA
The DNA here is from genome assembly GCA_964503675.1 of uncultured Pirellulaceae bacterium. Taxonomy (GTDB): domain Bacteria; phylum Planctomycetota; class Planctomycetia; order Pirellulales; family Pirellulaceae; genus Mariniblastus. The sequence continues at coordinate 476 of CAZDBE010000020.1, forward strand.
GCTATACGCCACCAAGCTACGCGGCGCCTCCTGTCTATACACCACCGAGCTGCGCGGCGACTCCTGTCTATACGCCACCAGTCCACACGCCACCGTATACACCGCCGTCTTCGTTAGAGTCTGCCTACGAACGACAGCGACGCATCCAGCTTGGCGCAGGAGCTAGATATGCTATTCGTCCTTCTCTAACGACGACGACTACGACGCACAAATATGCTCAGACACAAGTTCAGCAACGGAAACAAACTTCGTGAAGCGATCAATTAGTACCGACAAGTACCTTCAAAGTTACGCACCCAACCGTGGGCTGTACGGCGAAGAGAAATGATGCCACCGAGTCCACATCACGTTCTCCCCCGATGGTTAAGTGTTTGCTTAGTACTTCCGATCCATGATATCGTCCGCGGCATGGAACAGCGTCAAGAAGAACAGCATATCTCGGCACTTGCCAATGCAGTCTACGAGGTCGGTGAACAAGACAGGACAATCGCTGATGATCCCTCAATCAATCCGTCCAGAATCCGCAGTGACCTACAGGACGCGGCAGTGGAAATCGCATGGGATCTTGCCCGGTTCAGTCTTCATTTTGCAGGCGACGCGTTGCATGAGAATGGGTGGGCTTCACAGTCTCTCGGCGAAATCGAACTCGCCTCTCTTGGCCTGCTGCTGACATTCGGGGCGACAAACGAACGTTACTTGCCAGCAATCGAGGGGTTTCTTAATAGAGAAGCCAATGTTCGAAAGCTCGACTTTGACGACTTCGCTCACCTTGCATCTCACCTGATATCGTCTAGACGAGAAATGGACGGCGAGCAAAGCGATGGCTTTTTGCGATTGTTGAACATGGTGTCACAATTTGGTTCAGTAGAGTTAGCTGACGAAGTCGCAAGTCTTGGGCGGAATTTGCCGCTACCTGAACAATCCGTATTCTGTTTAGTTCATTGGCACCAACTGATGAATTGTTCGCCACTGCGTTTCCTTGTGGCGATCGAACACTGACTACTCAACACTAAGATGCGACGCAAACCAATCAATTTCCCCGACGTAAAGGAGTCCGTCACTATCCAGGACGTTTTGACGCTTGTTTCGTTCTCGCCAAACTATCGGCGTGGGAATCAGCAACGTGGACCATGCCCCGTTCACCGTAGCAAGTCGCAACATTCCAAAATTTTTAGTGCAAATACGGATCGGAACATTTATCAGTGCTTTTCTTGCGGCTCGAAGGGCGATCAACTCAAGCTTTACGCCGAAGTCACCGGCCTGCCGATCTATGAGGCGACACGTGAATTGCTCGATAAACTAGGAGCCGAAAATCCAGCCAAACAACCTAAAGATTGAGCCTTCTCAATTCATGCGTTCATCTTCCGGTACGACCTAAAGTGGCAATCGTCCAAGAATTCGTAGCGACCCCATGGCAATTACTGCCGCCGACACCTTCAAATTGTTGGCTTGCGCATCAGAAATAGCGAATTGATCGAGCGACTTCTGGAGAAAAACCCTGTTCTTTGCAAACTCACTTTCATCAAATTCAACTAAATTGCAAGTTGGCTCTACAAACGAATTTGGATCGGCGTCCGTGTATCCATAAGCGTTCCTCGCATCTTCATTGAACTCATGGGCGATCAGCAACAAAAACCGACTCATTATCTCCATGACCGCTTGCGGACACTGAGTCACGCTCCTAGCGCTCGACTGTTCAAAGATTATGGCGAACAAAGCTGTTGCCCCTTGAACATGCTCCTCCAACACGGCGGGTAGTGCAATCGTTCGCTCCACGTACTGAAACTCAACTCTAAGGTCGATTGCTGGTATCGAAATTTGCGTAACCATAGCGCGATAGTCTCACAATCAACGAAGAAGAGCAATAAAAACTGCAGCTCTGAAGCGGGAAGTGCTGCTTACCGAAGCGAGTACCTAGACTGACGCCTACGGTGTACCATCGAACTGATATCAAAGAAACTCTCGGGTAGCGTTGCACGTGGGGGTGTTACGATGCCAAGTCGCACGCCGCGTCGCAAAACGATATCGCCATCTGACCAGTCTATCGGCAACAGCCGTGCCACTGGTCTGCCTCGCTGCGTTACCAGGAATTCGTTGCCTCGGGAAAGTCGCGAAAGATATGCTCTTAGCGATTTCTTGAACTTACTGACTGTGACATGTTCCATCTCGTCCGTTCTAAAAGCAAACCAAATTACAGACCGATTAGCGTTCTCACTTCTCCTAATTGACCTCGCGAATGCTCACCAATCCATTTTTTGCAACGACAATGTGGTCCAAAACGTCGATACCCAATATTCGTCCCGCGTCTTCAATTCGCTTCGTCACCGTCAGATCCTCTCGGCTGGGCGTTGGGTCGCCTGACGGATGATTGTGAACAAGCATGATTGACGAAGCCGCATCGAGAATCGCTGGTCGGAAAATCTCACGCGGATGAACGAGAGACGCATCGAGAGTCCCAACCGTCACCAAGTGTTGGCTGATCACTTGATTCTTCGTATCGAGCGTGATGACGTGCATCTCTTCCTGCTTCGCCTCGATGGAAAGTCGCAGAAACGCCTTTCGGCAATACGCCTTTGCTGCGGCGGTGGAACTGAGCTTCGTTGGCTGCGCCTCGGGGAACAACTGCGATTCTGCCAGTCGGCGACCATACTCTATCGCGGCAAGCACGGCAGCTCGGCTTGAGTCGTTAGGTCGTACATCGGCATTGCTCGGTGACTCGATCGGTGATTCGTCAACGATTGGTGGTAGCGTCCCGGATAGTCCCCCCTCTGCAATCGCCATCAACTCCGCATCCTTGAGGAGCGACGGCGAAGTCAGCGCTAAGCGATGAGCAAGGTCTTTGAAATCGACCATGCCGTCCCCGTCATTGCGGCTCGCATCCCCCTTACTGCTGTTTTCTCGATTCGCATATTCCACTTCCCAAAATTACCACGACTGGAATACCTACTCAACAAAACTTGCATCGTCCGAACGGATGTGCGATCGTCGTTGAGATGGACACAGATTCGACAACAAGCCTTCGATTTGTTTGCAACTTCGATTCCAACCGAGAATCATTGATCGTGCGACACACATTGGAGCCCAGATTCGTGTTGAGGATTGAATCTGGATTGAATTCAATTCGTGAGACAATCCACTGGCTCGACGAACCAACCGATGAATTGCCAAAGTCGATCAACTCAGAATTACGGCAGTCAATCAATCAATTCCTTCAAACGTCTCAACAAGCTGCCAAATCTTAGGCTCGCCCCCCGTTTTTTGCCGCCGCTGACCATGTTCAACTCACGCCATCTTTACCTTCCGTAATGTGCCTTATTGAAGGTGCGGGACGCCTAAGTCGTTGATTCGCCGATTGCCAATTGGCTCAGAGCTGTGATAGTTTGCCTTCAGTAAGGTTTATTTCTCTTCAGACCATGGCAAAACGGCTAAGCCGACTCGGCGACGATAATTTCACTCTCGCGGGTGTAACGGAGGCGGCATCGCCTCCGTTCTCCGATCCAGAAGCTCGAAAACAGCTCACGGCGTGGTTTCGCCTCTACATGCAACTTGATGGTTGCGCCGCTGCTGACGCAACCGTGGTTGCGAAATGTGCTGACATCGAGCGATTTCTTGAGTATTTCCGACGGGTTACTCGCTCTGATGATCCGGACACATGGACTCGAAGCCTATCAGAAGACTTCGCAAAGACGCTTCAGCGGAAGAAAACAAGCCGCACTGGCCGTCCCCTTTCTCCAACAACCATCAATCGAGTCCTCGCCACGCTGAGAACCGCATCACGATGGATCCATCGGCAACGACCGTTTCTGGCCGGACCTCCGATGGAACGGATACGAGACATCGACGTTGACGACCCGGATTGGAACGGACTGAAACCAATCGAAGTCGTTCGGCTGAAAGCCGCTGCTGAGCAACTCATCCATATCCAGCGACGATCCAATCAAACGCCCTACCGCAATCGAGCGATTCTGTTGGTGCTACTGCACACCGGTCTCCGTCAATCCGAGCTGAGATCATTGGATCTCGTGCAATACGACGAGAAGTACTTCTATCGGATTCGACGCAAGGGCCGTAAAGAAACTCGAAAACTACTGGTCGCAAAACCAGCTCGCGGCGCCCTCGCTGACTACTTTTCTTGTGAACGCGGCCGAGATTCTGGCCCCGTCATTCAATCCAAGACCGGCAAGCGACTCTCAGCCCAAGATCTCAATGCGGCCCTCCGTCGCATTGCCGCCCAAGCCAACGCCAGTCTCCCAAGCGACGAACACATTTCCCTGTCAGCCCATATGTGTCGACACACTGCACTCAAGGCAGCCGCCGACACCAAAGACATTCGCCTGGCTCTGGCAATGTCGGGTCATTCGTCCGAGCGATACATTTGGCGCTACACACAACTGAGCGACGAAGAACACGAATCCGCCGTCGAGGCACTCTACGACTGATTGGTCCACACATAGCCTCCCAAAATAGATTTGACTAGGTTCTCGACTTCATGGCAGTCTCTGCTATGGAACAGAAAACCGCGGCCAAGACGGTCGTTCAACAACAAGATAGGCAGCTCCCCAAACGCGAACGCGAAACCAAAGACGAGAAAAAGGAGCGGATTCTTGGCATCGCCAAAGACGCCATCGACTCTCTTTCACGAAAGTTAGACGCCGGAAAAAGCGAAACGCTCGTTCATTTCCTTTCGACCATGGCGAATTTCCATCAGTACAGCTTCGGCAACGTCATGCTTATCGCGGCCCAATGCCCCGAAGCCACGCAGGTCGCCGGATTCAACACGTGGAAGAAAGTCGGCAGATCAGTAATCAAGGGCGAGCGTGGCATCGGGATTATGGCGCCTGTCGTCTACAAGAAGAAAAGTAACGACGAAGATTTACCCACTGATGACGAAAAAAGCTCTGATCGTCGCGTTAGCGGCTTTCGAGTCGTCCATGTCTTCGACGTCAGCCAAACGGAAGGCGATGCCCTACCGAAGTTCGCTCAAATTCAGGGGAGCCCCGGAGACAAGACGGGCCAACTGCGAAAGCTAATCGAGAGTAACAACATTCAGGTCAAAGTCGAGAACATCTCGGGCGGGGCAAAAGGCCTTTCAACCGGCGGCACAATCATCATTCAAGCCGGGCTCTCACCAGCCGAAGAATTCGCCGTAATGGCCCACGAATTCGCCCACGAGCTTCTGCACAAATCAGAGCGCCGCGCCGAGACAACCAAGACAATCCGCGAAACCGAGGCCGAAGCAGTCGCCTTTGTCGTTTGCAAGTCATGTGGAATTGACACATCCACGCGTTCAAGCGACTACATCCAGATCTACCAAGGCGATACCCAGATTCTCCAACGTTCGCTTGACGCGATTCAAAAAACCGCCGCACATATTATTGATGAAATACCAAATAACTAGTCACCAACAAGGATGCCGGGACGCAATTAAGTCAACTCTTTGAGGTGGCTCTTGATGACATACCGCTTCTTCTTTTCATCAACCAGCGCTTGCCGCACCAACGTGTCGATCGCTTCCTGTGCCGAATCCAACGACAAGCCAGTTGCAGACGCAGCCTGTTCCACCGAGACCCCATCAACTGAGAGATTCAGAATCGTAGCCTCCGGCTCGGACAATTTCACACCAAGTCGTTCCTTCCAAAACTCGTTGTAATTGTCGGGTACAGTTCGCCAGTCGAGCGTCAACGTGAAAGTATTGGCGGACGAGTTGGATTCCATCATTGGTGGACGACGTTTGTTTGTTCGCCAAGCGTGTTGAAGTTGGCGCAAACCTGAACCGGCCAGCTCGGCGAATCCAATCAATCTGAGCGCCCTAGCAATCAACGGGTTTCGACACTGGCTTTTTCCGCCTTCGATCAGTCCTCTCTGGTTCATCAATGACTTCCCGGGATTGAAGCAAACGACCTGCTCCGGCTGAATCTCCACTTGAGCGGCAGCGCGCTGGTCCGTGAAGTCCTGATGGATAAACAGGTTCACCAATGCTTCTCGCATCGCAAGATAGTCCGCCGAGCCAGATGTGGCCTTGAGGCCATCAAGCGTGACGCCATCGACTCCCACATACTTTGAAAAGAAATCGACCGCAGTCTTTAAGCAGTCGATCACGTTGGAATGCGATTCGACTCGTTCGTCCCAGCGTTCGCCTTTCGTCATTACGGCGCGCAGGTCGATCAACTCTCGGCCAAGAGTCTTCATGATTGACGCATCTGTCCCGAACAGTAATTGCAACTGTTTTAGCTCTATAGCTGTCAGGCTGTCACGGTCGTCCAGTAGTCGTGAATGGATGATCTCTTCCGGAGACTCGGTATCATCATCAGTTTTGAGCTTGGATGCGTACCAACGCATCGTATCGGTGGAGAATGAATCCCACTGGATTCGGCCTTGCAGCTTGTCGCTTGCCGCTTCAAGCGCCCTCCGGCGTTCCGACCATTCTCTTGCAAAAGATCGGCCATCAGCCAGAGTCAAAGATTCGGATTGCCGAGTATTACCTTCGAGTATCGAATGAAAATCGCTTGTCTCTGTTTCCTGTGACTCATACGTGCTGACTTCGACAGCCTTGTATCCAACACTATCCGGCTGAATCGTATCGAAGATGAACAACTTGTAGTTCGCCGTCTTGTGCGATACACGCCACACCAACATCGGAGCCAGCACATAGACCGATTCGCTAAATCCTATGTATGGGTCACCGTCTCCGTGAAGTGGATTTGAAAGCTCCACAGACTCGGGAGGAGGATCGGCACTATCGCCCATCAACATCAATCTTTGGCCAACAATTTTGCCCTTCGTGAAGCTAAAATTCTCAATGACAAATAGAGGTAGTTGCAGCAAGCCTTGAACGCCACCAATGGCCGTCGCAAACAGCGTCTGCGGAGAGTGCTTCTGCAAAATGGAAATGGCTTTGGGGCGGGTGATACTGCTGAGGTCGTGTCCAAGTTCATTTCGAAGTTCGAGGAGCTTGACCAACGCCTCATCCGTCGGACGCTTGTCATTTCCGTCAGAGCCAAACCCTGATCCAAGATGAGACTTGGCTGGATGATCACACTTTAGATTCGCCACTTTCTGCGTGATCGAAAGAAAGTGCCCAAATGCCAAGTGGCCCTTCAAGTCTGCAAACAAATCGGGGGATTCGGCGGCGTCCGCTCGTACGGAGTACGATGCGAGCGAAACCGATGCCAAGTACCGAGCAAGTATCTCGGCTCCCTTAAGTAAAGCGTCAACGAGCGTTTCTTCCGAGCGGCTTCGAACAATGCGACCGCAAGAAAGTGCGACTGGATGCGGATAAACCCAGGAACCCCGCTCAAAGAGCCGAAGCTCGTCTTCCGTGATATGTGATTCTGCTGTCATCTTGGTATCAACGCTCGGCTAGTCATCACCAAACAGAATCCCTTGCGTGGGGGGAATTACCTTCGCTCTGGACTTAGGTCTCCCGATTGGCATCTCAACCATATCCATGTCCAATCCCTGACGATGAACCTCGAATCCCGGTGCGCTACGAATGTCGGATTTGCCAATGCTGATATTGAACGGAAACAGCGACGGAAGAGTTAACAGTTCATTGGCTTCGATTTGATCTTTGCCTTGTGAGGCAAGAATCGCTTTCAACATCCAGAGCTGAAGTTGCTTCGATCTCGACGAGTGCGGAGTTGATGCAGTAAACACTTTATTGTCTTCGGAGTCATCGAGTACTTGCCAATCCACCATGCTGCGGACAAGCCTCGGCACTGCCTTCTTTACAGTCGTACGTTCGCCCCAAGAAGACTCCAGACGCCGATGAACATGCCCCCAAGTGATCTCATCTTGCAGCTTGAGCAGTCTGCCTATGGACGTCGTGATGTCTCGGAAGATTGGATATGCCATCAAGCACATACCCCAATGCAACCAAAGTCGATCCTTAGACGAAATCGACTTGAGAAGCTCGATAGCCTCAGCACGAATCGGTTCGTGTTCCTCTGGGACACGCGCCCAAATCCTCATAAGAACCGTAACGGTTTTGCCGCGAGCCACTTCACCTGGGTGTTCCGTCGCAAGTACCTCGTGCAGGTATGAGCGCAGCGTGCGGGGATCATGGTCTTGAGCTACTCTGTCTGCCAAAGCGTCAAGCCATTCGTGCTTGATCTTCCTGTCGAATCCCACGACCGCCGTCATTCTTCTTCCTTACAGAACCGCACAAACGGAACGATGATTTCTTCCAACGCGATGCCACCGTGTGACACGACCTTCTTGTCCTTGAATGTGAAGGCGGACAAACCTTCCGGCAACAAAGCATAACGCTCCGGCGGCAAACCGACATTCGACCATTGAAGACTCTCAGGAATCTGGTCGTTAGCCTGTTGTCGAAACGTTTGGCTTTCGTAGATTCTGGCACGCTTTCCCGTCGTTTCGGGTTTCACACCATCATCTGGTTTGCCCACGCCCTTGGCGGCGATATTTCCGTGATCGGCTGTCACGAAGACTTCGTAGCCTTCATCCATCAACCGATCAAGCAGTGACAGCAGGTTATTCGCCTCTAATCGGATTGCATCGTGCATCCCAGCCGCCCCCTGCTTCTCGCCGTGCATGATGTCATCAATCGTATTAACTACAATGCCCACAATCGACTCGTTTGGGTTGGCGAGACACTTGTCGAGGCTTTCTGTCGAACCTGAAGTCACCTTCTTTGCATAGTGTATCAGATCGGATGAAATCCCCTCGTCCTCCCAAAATCGCTCCCAGTGCTTCGGTTCTCGACTTGTATGGTCCATCGAATCCGCAAAATACATCGGCGCCTGTGCGGCGAAGATTGACTGCCGTGAAATGGAAGTAAGCGACGGCACCCACGCGAAAACACTCGATTCTTCTAGTCGCCAATTTTTTCTCTCGGCCTCGATAATCTGGCGGAAGAGCAGCCATTGATCCAACGCCAGTCCGTCCATCACCACTAGTGCCAGCTTTCGCAGTGACTCTTTCGTCCTTACGGAAGCCAGATACTTCGGCACGTGATGGACCATCACTGGCTCAGGAACAAATGGCAGATTGTATAGACTGCCAAATCGCTCCTGCATCCAATCTGCGAACTGCCGCTCCACACGAACGTGCAGATCGTGCCAACCTTGTTTCTGCATATCGTCGAGCGACGAATCGACCTTCCATCTCAGTACAACGGCCTCGGCCCATGCGCGAGCAAATTGCTGCCACTCGCGATGCGTGTCGGATACAGACGGGAGTTTCCCGGCAGCACGTTCAACAAGCTTGCTGTACCGTTTTAGTGCATCTGCAATCGGATCGTGTTTTATGCCGATGTGAGCCCACGCAGGCAGGCGATCGACCGTTTCACATTCTACCGGTTGGAGAAGTCCTTCAATGAAGAACGTGTCCACATACGCTCGCACATCCTGATGATCGAATGGAACGATCAGTCTATTGCTCTCATCCGAATTGTACCCCTGAGCCGTTTCACGAACTGCTGCTGCCATAGCGCCAGATTCATCACCAAATGAATCGACCAAGCATTTCCATTGACGCTGCAAGAACTGAAAGAAGACCGATTGATTGGATAGCAAATCCGGCAGACACCAGTTCACCAGCCCCGGTTTCGATTGCAGGCTTTCGGTCAGGTGAGTTGTCAACACATCGGGCAAGGTGCGGTTTGCGTGGTACAGAGGCAGCAATGATCGAAGCAGATCGACGGCGTTGCTGATCGTGCTGCGTTCGATCCGAAAACACGATCGCAACACGAAATCCTTCGTTGCTTTATCAGCGAGCTTGGAATCGTGATCCTGCTGGTACGCCTCGAACAACCGGTCAAGCAACGAACGATCAAGCGCTGCCAGCACCGGATAGCTCAGATTGGGAAACAGCTTGTGCAAACTGAACTCCAACTTCCGACCGGCCTTCAACAAGTCATAAGGCAAATGCTGGAGATCGTTTTCACTGCGGAGCACGACCACAAGTTCGGTCTTCTCGCCACGATCCCAAATCGAACGGTACTTTGACTCGTATGCGTAGCGGAAAGCGATCGAATCCTCGAACGGAATCAGATCAAAGCCACGTCGTTTGATCTCCGTCAGCATTTGCTCTTCGGTCAGCAAACCATCAGGGTCAGAAACCAGTGTGAGTCGATTAATGTCCTTCTTGAAGTGTTTCAGGATCGTCTGTCGCCAATCAGCCATCACATGCCTCCACAAAGAGGATGCAAATGGGCTGAAGTTCTGGGAAGACATGCTCTCGTTGCTCAAGAGCGGCGTTCCAATCTCGCTCTTCTTCGTCCAGCTTCTTGATTCGGAACTGCCGTACCTCGGGTAGTCCGATCCGGTTCAGAGCCTGCCGACGAACATGGAATGCGTAGCGCCCTTTCTCACGTTCCTGATGAATCCCTTCTTGATGCTTCGTGTGCAATTCACGGAACAGGTTTTCGCCATGCTTCTCCGCATCGTGTTGCAGTTGCTCAAAGATTTCACTACTCGCTCCACCATCAATGGTGCCGGTCTCTTCGATCTTCGTTCCACTTTGCAGCAGGCTTTCCCAGATCGTGCGAGCCGTTGGCAGAAAAGTTCGACCATCTTCGTTACGGAACAACGGGAGGATGCGAACATGTCCGCCGCCACTGCTCCGCAGCGCAATCTGCCACAGCGACCAGTATCCGTGAATCTGTGCCGAAAGGCCGCTGATCTTCACTTTGGAGATCGGCTCACCGGCGATGGTGCGAGGCAGCCGTTCGATCAGCGAACGGAGCTTCGGGTTCTCCAAACTGATATGGTTCAGTCCTTTGTCTTGAGCCTCACGACCGAAGAAACAGATGTCGGTCATCTGTTCGCCATCGGGCCACGTTAGGTCGTAGGCGAACAGTTTCTTTTCAACCTTCCCACCTTCTGCTTGCAGGTAGGAAGTTGCCATACGTTCGATCCAGTACGGCATCGGATGGTTGACGTACTTGGAAGCAAGAACCGCATCCAGCGGTGAATGATCGTAGAGCGATTTACCCGACTGTTCGTACTCGGCTCGTTCACGAACCTGCATGATCAACTTATCGACGTTCTGTTCGATGCCGTCAGGATTCACGATCGCTCTGGCATACACCTTCTCGAAGTCCGCTCCGCTTTCTGCGGAATCGAGCACATCGCCGGTCTTGTCCACACCAAATTCGGCGTAGATCGTCTTCAGCTTCTGTTCCAGAACTTCGTGAACACGCAGTTCCACACTATCGGCAAAGATCAGGTTGAACGCTTTGACGACATGTTTTTGCCCAATACGGTCTACACGCCCGATACGTTGTTCAATCCGCATCGGATTCCACGGTAAGTCGTAGTTGATGACGACATGGGCGAACTGCAAATTCAAACCTTCGCCGCCAGCGTCCGTTGAGACCAAAATTCGAGCGTCCTTGGAAAACTCTTTCTGAACTCGTTGCCGTGCATCCAGATCAAGCGAACCGTTGAGGCAGACGGTTTTGAAACCATGTTGGTCCAACAACTCAGTCAGCATTTGCTGCGTTGGCACAAACTCCGTGAAGATTAGGAACTTTAGCTCGGGGTCGTTTTCTTCCTTTTGAGTTTTGTAGAGCAAGTCGAGCAGTGTTTCGGCTCTGGCATCGGTGCCCTGAGCCTGACAACGATTGGCAGCATCAAGCAGAACCTTTACTTCCTCACGCTCGTTGTGCAGTCCTGCGATTTTGGAAGCGAGCAATTCTTCCATCTGTTCCTGTGAATCCGTATCGAACAGATCGCCATTGTCGTCATTCAAATCATCTTCGGTGATCGTTGTCGATTGCAGGATCAATTGCCGACGTTCCAGCGCCGAAGCTATCGCTCGGGTGCTGCTGGTCACCAGTCGCTGCATTAGGATCATCAGGAAACCGAGGTACTGACGATTCTCTCGCATCGCTTGGTTGTAACCTTGGCGAACGTACTCGGTCACTGCCTCATAGAGTTCCTGCTGTAGCTGATGCTTGTCCTGCCACTGCACCGGGATCAGTCGAGTCTGTCGGGGCATGAACAGTGGCTCGCCACGATCATTGATGGCGTTGCGTTTCTCAGTGCGAACTACAAACGGAGCGACGTTCTCGTGCTTGATTGAACCGATGTCGGGGAAAGCATCGGCGTCGAGAAGCGACATCAACCGATGAAAGCTCTCGGTCTTTCCTTGGTGCGGTGTGGCCGACAGAAGTAACAGGTAGGGAGCCGCATCAGCCAGTGCCTTGCCGAGTTTGTAGCGAGCAACGGAATCACTGCTGCCGCCGAGTCGGTGGGATTCGTCCACAATGATCAAGTCCCAACCGGCTGCGATCAGATCGCCGATGCGTTCCTGGTTGTGTCGTTCGATCCTTTCACGATTCCAGCCTCGCCGCTTCTCCAGTGGTTTGACTGAATCGACCGGGCAGACAACCTGATCGTATCGACGCCAGATGTTGTCATCACCGACCAGATGGCGATAGGCCGAGAAGTCGCTGGGCGAGAGCAATTGAAAGTCTTCGTGAAAGTGAGTTCGCATTTCCTGAACCCACTGCGTGACCAATCCTTTGGGAGCGACTACCAGAACACGTTTAACCAACCCACGCAGCTTGAGTTCTCGGATCACCAAACCGGCCTCGATCGTTTTGCCGAGCCCGACTTCATCAGCAAAAAGATAGCGAACCTTGTCGCCCGACATCGCCTTCGACAAAGCAACCAACTGGTGTGGCAACGGAATGACGCCTGCTTCCAATGGAGCGAGCAACACGTCTTCCGCTAATCCTTCGACAACACGTGCCGCTGCGACACGGTAGATCAGATTTTCAAAGCTCTTTGCACGAGGTTGATCGACCGGAGCGAGTTGATCCGCCGTGATCCACGCCACCGCTTCGACACTGGGACGCCAAACGAGATAGCTCGTGTGATTCCAGATTGTTTGCGATTCAAGAATGCGCACAGATTCACGATGCTCTTGGCTGAATGCCCAAGAGCCGACCGTGAATTCAATCTGTGTCGTTCTTGTCATTCATCCTTCTCCGGTTCATTGGCGTCACTCTCTCGCATTCGACGAGCCTTAAGTTCAACACCAACTTCAGAAAGGACGTATGACTGCTTGGGGTGATTCGGCTGCTCTGGGTGCGTCATGTCCAAGACGCCTCCGTCCACGAGTGGGCCAAGGTGTGTCTTGCGGAAAAACGTGCGATGCGTCATCCCGAGATCTGACATGAGATCCGCCATTGTCCGAGGCACGTCACATTGCTCGGCAATCTGCCATTGAGTCTCGGTTAGGGACTGGAGGGGTTTCGGTTGGTCACTGACTGACCTATTCGGATCTTGAGGAGGTTGGTCAGTGACCAAGTTCTCTGGATTCTCAGGAGGTTGGTCACTGACCAAGCTTTCCCCTGAAACCCGAGCCTTTAGGGCGTCTCTAAGGTGTTCTGCCACAATGACATGCGACGAATCCCCTGATTTTTGGGGCGTCACGATCCCCTGCAAAACAAGGCGATCCAGCAGAGATTGAGCCTCCACGGCAGATACCCCTGAAACCGCTCGGACATCCTGAATTCCGAGTTCACCCGTCCGACAGGCAACGGCGAATGCCTTGGCTTCTGATTCCTCTAAATGAACTCCGAGGCTGGCCTGAAAGAGAAGCTGTTCCTCGGAAAGCAACATCTCCTTGGGCAATACCAACTCAAACAGTTTTCGGCCTTTGTCATTGGTGATGATTGGCGGCACATTGCCAAGCTGCTGCCAGTTCTGAAAGATCGCTCTAAGCCCAGTTCCCGCTTGTTCGCTCCATCCGACTCGTCTGAACGCCGCCACTATGCGAGGGTTTCTCACGGGCTTTTCACCCGGTTCCATCAAATCGTCGGTTGACGCAAAAGCATCACCCGGATTCCAGATTACCGTCCCATCACGAAAGAACTTCACGGACGCCTTTCGAGAATGGTCTGCGTAGTCCTGATGAATCAGCAAGTTGATTGCAGATTCCCGAAAAGCGATGTAGTCAGGTGGTGTGGCGTCCCGTTGCAAAGTTCCGGCATCAATGTCGAACGGATGTTCAGAATAGGTTCGGTAACGATCAACAACTGTTTTCCAAGCGAGGATTAGATTGTCTTCAATGACAACCCTGTCGGCCCAACGTTCGTCCAAAAGCTCATCGCCAGAATCCGCCTCTATGCGCTGAATGTCGAGCACGGGACGAGGAAGAACTTGTCTGAGAACGGCACCAGTTCCAAATAAAAGCAATGATGCTTTGGTCGGCAGCAACCGTTGATTCTGCTCAATGACAAGTCCCCAGTGATTCAGGAACTCCAAGTCAGACATCGACTCGGTGCCAGACGCACGGTTGTTGTAAATACTTCGATACCAGCGAATCGACTCGGCATCGAAACAGTGCTCTGGATCAATCTCTACAGTCTCACCGTCGTGGCGTTCCTCCGAAGCGTCTCGCAGGAACCGCTTGATGTCTTCTTCCGTGCATCTTTCATCGCAACCACCTCGACGGATGAACGACTTGGTGATCGTGCCGTTCAGGAAGACCGGTTTGTCCTGACGCCTCGCTTCGGGGATATGGAAAACAAGCAGGGTGTTTTCACCGTCATTAACAAGCCCTTCTTTGACGGAGATCACACGGTTGATCTTGTCCCCCGAATGAAGAACGGTCAGGAAATCATTTTGAACCTTGTCAACTTCAATTACGCCAACGACCTCATAGCCATCGTCCTCGTCCGCAACGCCGAACACCAGCCATCCGCCCGCTGTATTTGAGAATGCAGAAACAGTTTCATAGGCGTTTTTTGGAACAGCCGTTCGAGCTTCTTTGAACTCAACGTCGTTCCATTCATACCCGTCCAATAACCGTTTGAGTTCTGAAACATCCATCTGAGAATTACTCTCCTGTCAGCATGACGGCATTGTCGTAGTACATAAGAAGGGCGGGATCTTCCTGAATAATTTCCTCCCTAACTCGCCCAGCCATTTCGACGATTGCTGCGTAGTCGTTTTTCTGCCAACAGTCTTTGAAGCCTGCTCGAAGTGCCTCACTACGAACGGCCTTCAGTTTCCCTTTTGCATCACGATATTCGTCAAACTCCTTCATCAATGCCCTGTGCCGAATCTTCTCAAGATCGACCTCTTTGCGAGGGTCAGGGACATACCATCGCTCCTTCGCCCTAGCCTTCAGTTTGGCGTCGTCCTTTTCAAGTTTCCTTGCATCCTTGAAATTGCTGGACAGGTATCCGTGGATTTGACTCGGAACATCGCCATCTCCGTCGTAGCGAAGGAAGTTCTGTTCAAGTAACTCGGATAATTCGAGTTCTTTTTCGTGTTTGTCCCAGCCAGCTTTCTTCATGAATTGCGGTTGTATCTCCTGAAAGCTCTGAGGCTTCTTCTGAAGCTGCTGTTTAAGCCATTGAATAGCGGTCGCCTCATTCGACACGAAGAATTCGAGTTGCGCAATCTCTCCGGCAGCCATCCGTTGCCTGTCATAATCTGCAACTTGTTCCGGTAGGAAATACATGCCGTCCCGCTCTGGATACTTCTCGTGCAACCCGGCATGAAATTCCGCCGCAGACATCGGGACGCCAACGCCCCGCTGGACGTGAAAGGCGACCATACGATCGAACAGCAAGAACTGTGTGCGTTCGGCAAGTGCTTCAGCAACACCGCCCGAAATTCCGAATACTGGCAACTGCCTTAGATGTGTTTCAACAAAGCTCCAGACGCCAGCATCCGTCCCAGCAATCACAGTAAACCGATCTTCAAGGCCACCATTTGGTCGATACGCCGAAATAATCAGATCTTTCTTCACAGCCCCGGTTGTGGTTTGTTGCTTCATCGTGAGTTGTTTTTTGTCAAATACCCGAACGTCTGCAACAACAAATCCTGAAGACTCCAGTGCTCGCTGAATCGCAATCCATACTGCATTGTGCGAATTGTGAAACTCGACCGTCATCCATCCGCCCGGCTTCAGCACTCGGCAATACTCCTTGAATGATTTCCCCATCAAGTCTTGGTATTCGCTGAGTGTTTTTTCTTGAGCCTTGCTGACTATTGCCTCCGCTTCTTGCTCGGTGATTACTCCAAGCCAAGCCTCCCACATAAAATTCAACTCGGAGTAGATGATATTGCCCCCGAACGGTGGGTCAGTGAAAACGTAGTCCACAGACTCGTCGTCGATCGGCATGTCCGTCGCAGATGAAGTCGTAATGGCAACCGGAGACTTGCCCGGCCCTACAAGCGACATCTTTTTGATCTTGCCCTTCAACGAATACCACGGTGCAGTTTCCGATCGAACCTGAGCGATGTAGAGAAACCCTTTGAGGTATCGGTTCACTTGTGAGTAACTGCTGGCGAAATAGCGGTTAAGTCTCGTGTGCCCAATTGATACGGACTGAAGCCACCACCGCAGACGAGATTGAAGCGGTCTTGGTGCATTGTTTACTCGGCTCCAAAGCCAAGAGAAGGCTGCTAGTGACCTGCGGTAATAGAAGTGATGAAAGTGCGTGATGCCAAGATGATAACCAGCACGGTACATATCTCCCCAAGCACCATCTTGCCCCATCATTTTCAGAACCGGTACATCACCAACCGACTGCTCCTCTACTTTGCTTAGTACGCCGAAATCGTATTCGTCAGGCTCTTTCTCCAATCTCTGTTTACCGACACGATAGACAACGAGTACCAGCTTTTCTTTTTGCTTCTTAGCCGTCGTCCGAAGTACATCATCAAAATACGCTTCTTCCACCCGGACATACTTGTTTCGGTTGCTAACCGCACTGCAACTGGGGCATTTCATGTCCTTGCTAGAACTCTTGTGGCCTGTTTCTTCATCCACTCCCTCGTTCCAAAACACAATCTCATGACCACAATTCGGGCACCCGAAAATGTCTGACCAAACGTAGTAGTCAACTTCTCGCTCTTCTCCAGTCTCTGGATCAAGCGTCGTAAACATCCACCCCATTTCTTTGCGAAACTCCTCCAATACGGAGTTGCACTCAGCGGTGAATGCTTTGGGGTCAACGTGGTCGTTGTAGTTAAAGGCTATGTGCGTAGCTGCGGGAGAAAGATCGCCCGCAATCGCAAGTCTCTGCCCGGCGAGTTCAGGTGGTAAGTCAGGATCAAGTTCTTTGACAAAGGCTTGGCTCGCACATGCTTGGACAGCCAAGCCAATCATTCCGGTTCCGCAGAATCCATCCAATACGACATGGCCCGGTTTTGTGTAGTGGAGAATAAAACGAGCGATGGCTTTGAATGGAACCTTCGTATGGTACGTATGAACGTTGTAAAACTGATCCGTTTTTCCCTCAGTTATGTCCGCCGCAAATGGGGTTGGACGAGCAACTTCCCCAACAACAGGTACAGTTTCATTAAAATGTTGAACCAAATCAGGAATGAACGGATTGGGGCACGCCGTGTAATAAGGCGGATCAGAAAGTGCAACAATCTGTTCGTCACTGGCGATCGGAAATCCTTCCGATTGTCGAAATGTTGAATCGGAAAGTTTCTGCTGAAGCTGGTCTTCAAAGTGCTTTCGCCGAGCGTCATCGTTTTCAAATACCAGCCCGAGGCACTCGACTTGCGAATTGTCATCAGCATAGCTGACCTCAAAAAGCTCCCCTGATCCGGCCTTGGCTGGAATCCGTTTCTCTTCAAACAGCTTTTCAGCTTGCTTCTTTGACTTCTTTGCCATGTCCGTTACTCGTCGTCTTCCATCAGGATGTGTTTGCGGGCGATGCGTTCGATTTCCGGTGAGCTAATGCTGCCGTCTGGTCGGTCTTCGGACGTGATCAACTGATCGACGTAGCCATTGTCTTTGTACCACTGGAGCTTCTTGTCCCACTTGTCTTTGTAGGACGGCACGCTGAGCATTCCGAGATGCTCCCAGTAGAAAACGTCGCCCTCAAAGCTGACGGTGAAGTCAGGCAGGCGATAGTCGTTGGGGTTGCCGTCTTTGCTTGGCAACTTCTTCTCGTACTCGTAGCTGATCTCCAACCGAGTCAACGTGTCGGCCACGATCACTTCTGATTTGGATTGCACAAGCACGCCTTTAGCTGTGCGGTGAATCAGGTGATGAGCGTACCA
Source organism: uncultured Pirellulaceae bacterium (assembly GCA_964503675.1). Taxonomy (GTDB): domain Bacteria; phylum Planctomycetota; class Planctomycetia; order Pirellulales; family Pirellulaceae; genus Mariniblastus. The sequence continues at coordinate 18,484 of CAZDBE010000020.1, forward strand.
CTTCTTCACGTCTTCCGGTCGAACCGCCGTCAGCAGCAGGTTTGTGTTTCGCAGCATCGTGTCCGACTCTGACGGACTGCGAAGTCGCTCAAGCACATCAGTGTCTCGTTCGACCAACAAAACCAACTTCTTCTTGAAACGAGTCAGTCCGGTGTAGAGCAGTTCCTTGGAAAGCGTGGACGCCTTGCTGGGCAAGACAAGAAACACGATCTCGAAGTCGCTGCCCTGTGATTTGTGGACGGTCATGGCGTAGGCGAGTTCCAAGTTGGCGTCAACTTCGCCACGCTTGTAGTAGTACATCACTTTTGGCTGTGTCGAGAAGACAATGCCAATCGTGTCCGCCTTGCCTTTGTTTTTGAAGCTGCGAGTGACGATGCCGACTTCGCCATTGGCAACGTAGTCCAGCCCGTTCTCTTCACGAGGTTGCGACCAGCGGCGGTTGTTAAATATCTGGATTACTTTGTCGGTCCAAATGATTTCCTGTTCGCCGAATGGTTTGGCGAGTTTGCCTTTCCTGCGGCGGGAGTTGTTTAACAATCCACCTCGGAAACGGCCCTGAATCTTGCGATTCATTTCCGTCGTGCCGAACTCGTGCTTTTTGACAGGACTGAGAATCTGCCAGTGCTCGGCTTTCTGTGGTTCGTGCTCCTCGTCTCGACCATTGGCGATACCGATGCTGCTGTTGAACGGTTCGTAACACTTCGCTCCATCGGTCAGATTCAGAAGTTGTTTCATGCGATCGTGCAACAACACATCCAGTTGCACGTGATCTTTCCAGAAATGAACTTCCAAATCGCCACCCACATCCTGTCGGGCAACTCGGGAGAGCATTTCGTCGTCGCCGGGTGAACCTTCGTCGCTGAGGTAAACGTCGGCCAGTTGCAATGCGAGGCTGTTATGGTCTTCGTGCCGAGCACGTTCACTGAGGTGGGCGTAACAACGACCACGCTGCTCAACGGAAAGCTGGAATCCTTTCGGGTAATACTTGGTGACGGTTTCTTCATCCGCCTTCAGCCAGCTAACGATGTCCATAAACGGACGACCGGGGCCAATCGGTGGTAACTGGTTTGGATCGCCCACCAAGATCAATCGCTTTACGGCGTTCAGGTCTAATGCCCGAAACAGCACGCCCAGCAAATCCATCGAGATCATGGACGCTTCGTCAATAATCACGGTAGGAGCCGATTTCTGTTCGCCACCCTGATGCCGCAGAGCAAAGTTCTTGGGATTGATCCAGTTATTGTGCATCAACAACTGGTGAATCGTCATGGCGTCGTCTCGGCCAGTACGGTCCATCATGCGTACACGAGCCTTGCCGGTTGGGGCAAGCAACAGGACATGCTGCTGTCCATCCAGTTCCTTCAACCCCTTCAAGAACACGTTCAGGACGCTGGTCTTACCGGTGCCTGCGCGACCAGTCAGAACGCCGAACCGAGATTCGTACAGAACCTGAAGCGCCTTGGCCTTCTCGGCTCGGGCACGCTCTTCGACTTCAGGTGGCAGCTTGGACGATCCGGCTTTGGAGAACTCCTGCTTGAGCAATTTCTCCCACGACCATTCACTCGGCGGTGGATCATTCTTTCGCTTGAGGCGGCGTTTCAGACGACTACCGACTTCCAATTCCAGTTCGGCCAGAATCTTCAGTGCCAACGTCGGCGGCTCGGCATCCTGTCGGAACACCAACGCTTCTTCGTAGAACTCGCTTTGCCCGATGACAAGTTCACGATCCGGCAGGCAGGCACGACGTTCAGGAAACTGCGTCTTGATCTGATTCAACGTCTCGCCCAGAGGCAGCAGTGTGTCGCCGTCCGCAGCGGCGTTTTTTAGAACCGTGACGGCACAACCACGCACACGACGTGGATCGTCTTGTGGGATCGTTTCATCCTTTGGCAAAAACAAAGCCGCATCACCTTCAGGCCGCATCCCTCGGTCGATCACTTCCAACGACACGATGTCACGATCTGGACCACCTTCGTCCATCTCGCAAATGAGATACGGATTGGTGGTCAGTTCTTCCGGTGTGGCATTGATACCTGCCTCGGCTCGTTCGTCTTCGTCGGCGATGCGTTTGACTTGCTTTGGCGTGAGTTCAAATCGCACGAGCTTTGCCAGCAGGTCACGCTTCGGTTGTCCGTATGCCGCCCATCGCTTCGCCGCCTGTTTCATCGGCTTGGCGTATTCGGGTTCTTCGCATTTTTGTTTGCCATCGAGAATCGACAGCAGATAGTCCCATGCGTTTTCACCCTTCTTGATGCGTGGCATCAGAACTTGACGATGAAATGCTGTGCCGACTTCGACGCCCAAGAACTGAAGGACGCTGCCAGCACCGGGGAATGGTCCTCGGTTGGTCCAGACTTCGGACAGCACATCGTTCAGCCAAGTGATGTGTCGATGCCAGTCGCCGGTGATTTTGTTTTCATCTTTGACTGCCTGCACAGATTGCAGCAGACGTTCCAACGCACCGACCGCCGTATCGTCGCTGACATGTTCGCCGACGTAGGAGAAGTCGAGCATCGTGCCGTCAGGGATGGTGCAGATGATGTTCGACGGGTCGTGGCCTTCTCGCAGATATTCCTGATAGGGAAGTCGGAATCCCTGATTCTCATAGTCATGCGTGACGCACCGAGACCAGATGGGATAGTCGTCCTCGTAGCCCTTCTTAGTTCCAAAGTAGATTTGTGATGCGATGTTGGAGATGCGACCTACACCTACCAGCACTCGACTCAGGTTTTCAGCGAGCGGATTGCCCTCGTTGCAATAGAAGAAAACAAGCGATTGGTTCTTTTCCAGCCGCCCCCAGAACTCCTTCAGCAATGCACGTTGACGATCCGGTTCAAAGACCCAGCCAGCTTCTTTCGCTTCATCCGGCCCACGAATCTCCAAACGCTCGTCTTCACAAAGCTGCGGAAAGTTCTCTTCACGCATCCAGCGATATGGCGATGTGCAGAAAGAGTATGGAGGAACTTCCTCATCGGTAGATGGAAGCCTGCGAAAGTCGAGAGGGTCGTGGTGGGTGATCGAGCACCCGATGGAAGAGAAGGCGAGCGGATCACGAGAGCAAGGCGGTTGCCATCCATCGAGATCGGCCAGTGCGACACCGGCGTTGTCTACTTCTCGCTGCATCTTCTCAGGATTCGACAGCGACTCACGAATGTGCTGTTGGATGACGCAGAATGCATTCTGGCGGGGGTGGTCACAGACGTGCCCATCCCATCCTCGATCATGCCACACCAAGCGTGCTGATAGATGCGTTGTCATCGGGTGTCTCGGAATGGATTTGATACTGTTTTTCGAAAGTCTCTATCTCAATTGAGGTTGGTCAGCGACCAAGCTTTCGCTTACTTTTCATCTTCAATGACGATGCGAACCTTCTCGACTTCTTTACCCCGAGTCATCTCGGTCACAAACTCATCAAATCGCTTACGAAACTGCTCTACGGTGCAGGATGCACTGCCGTCGCTGAGCTTGCTAAGCAAGTCGCCAGGCTTCACCTTAATCGGTGTGAGTCCTTCGAGTGCGCTGTGGATGCCTTGAACAAGTTCGGTGCTGATCTTCTTCGGGAGGCCACCATCCTTGATTAGTTTTTTGACGGCCTTCTTCTGTGCCTCGTCGAGCAGGCCAATGCTCTCGCTGACGGTCGGATCGCTAAGGTCCGAGAGAACTGTCTCGGCCCAACTATCAAGCAGCTTGTCAATCTCCTCATCAATAGCGTCGAGAACGGCGGCACCGGTGGAAGTGCTTTTCTCATCGCTTGGTCGGAAAGCGCAATGTGGACAGACCGAGTTTGTATTTAGGTCATCCTTGATCAATGAGTAACACGGCTTCAGCTTCCCTAGTCGCCCTTGCAGTTCGGTCAAACTGCTATGCGATAGAACGGAGATGCCAGCGAGCTTGTTGAGTCGGTCGAGACGAACGTCTTTTTCAAGCTTTCGCTTCTTTTCTTCTTCATTGACTCCAAGGCGACTTTTTTTGTGCAGATCAAGGTAGTGGTCTTGATACTCCTTCTTGCATTTCTCAATCGCCTGAACCAGTTTCTGACGGAAGCTTGGATCGCTGCGCTTCTCAGCATCTCGAAGTTGCGGTTGCCATTCGTTGCAGAGTTTTTCTGATTTCGCGACCCACGGATCATCGGAAGGAAGGACCGAACCGGCCATCGTCAAATACGACGTCAACGGCATGAGTTCGCCCACAAGGCTATTTGTCGATTCGAGTTCGGCCAACAAACCAAGACTCTTTACGTAGCACTTCACGTCATCTACTGACGCCGAAAAGTTCTTCAACTTGCCGGGCGTATTGAAAGCCTGCAATTTCTCTAGAAAAGCCTGGAACTCATCGAGCTGTTGGCGGTACTCGTTTCGCTTTTCCAGCGGAATCAACTCGTGCCCCCAACAAGGCAAGCCAGACTGAGCATGTTGTTTAGCAACAACGACTCGTTTGACGATTCCGCTGGTCTTTTCATGCAATTGCCGAATCGCATCTTCACGTGTATTCGGGTCTCGAATGATGCCTTCGGGCAAGCCGACTAGCTCGAAAAGCGCAACCAGCGAACCGAGTGGAATATCCTTTGGTCGTTCGACATGGCGGAACTTGCAGAAGTCATCTATCGGCTTCTTTCCAGCATCGGACAGTGAGGAAGCATCAACGGCTTCTTTTCCGACCAAACGCAACGTGATGTCGCCGCTATGAACAAGCGACAGCAAGACCAACGAGAAGAGCTCCGGTTCCAGTTTGAAATCGGTGTCTACTTCAACGTTGGCGTATTTCTCTTCGAGCAGTTCGTTGCGATTGAGAACCTGTCCAGGCGGTTTTGCATCGAGCTTTTTGAGTACGGCATTGGCATAACGTGAATCGTGAGGGCGAACCTTATCGCCTTCGACAAGCTCCAACCCGGCAAGGACTGCTGTCGCCAAGTTGTTATGCAAACCACCGGATAACGCGCGGACAGCACTTGCGACGGCGTCCTCGATGTTGTCGCTAGTCAAAGTGACAGAGAACTTTGGGTAGTCGGGGTACCGCTCCTCAAATGTCGGATCCAGTGCAACCGTTCCTGCTAAGTTGACCAACTCGCAAACGGTCATGTTGCCGGTCTTCTGACCTTTCAAGAATTCCAGCATTTTCTTCGGCACACCTTGATGGATCACATCGAATGCCGTCAGCATATTTTCGCGCAACCAAGTCGTTAGCGACTTTAGATGAATATCAGCTTTGTCCGAGTAGTTCTTCTTCGTTGCGCTGCCTGCGGTCGCCGCCATCGCCTGGGCGCCTGCATAAAGACGTAGTGCACTGTCAAATTTCTCATCAGGGCGTTTGAGAACAAAAAAGACTTCGTCGGCAAGATTGTCTTCCCAGTTCTTCTTCGGTCGCTCAAACGGCTGCATGAAGTACAGATAGAAGTCACGAGGTGGCTGGGCCGTTGATCGTTCGTTGGGAGCACCAAAGAACAGATAACCTCGACGAAAAATTTTGTGTGACTGCCAATCGACTTCGTGTTCCCAAATGCGATACCCCGGGACGTACTCGGTGCGGTCTGCGCAGTCCATCACACGCTTGAGAGCATCAAAGTAGTACCGGTCGAGTTCACTCTTGGAGAGGCTCTCGGATCGCTTTTCGATCTCGGTGTCGTAATCAATGTTTTTTTCGAGATCGAGGTAATATTGATCATTCTCTCGGTTGTGTGTGATGAACTGACCGCTCATCGTCTTCACAATTTCGTTCAAGCACGATTCCACAGTCGTCTTCAGAAACTCGCTATTCTTTTCCGGCAAAGCTTCGTGATAGAGGCACAAGTCATCGCGAATTTCACTAGTTGTGGGGCCAATCTTCGCATGAATGTCGTCAGTGGTCAGTCGATGAACAGAAAGACCGTTGCTGACTCGAAGCGCCATCGGGGTGTAAGCCTTGCGAGTGAAAGCTTGTTTGATGCGATTTTCCAGAACACCACTTTTGTCGATGACGTCCCGGACGTCGGGAAGCGATCGGATCGAGGCGTTGTCTCGCAGGTGGCTCCAGTATGAGTCATAGCTGACTAAGCCGGTCTCTCCTTCCGGTACATCCTCGTCGAGCAGCCGCCGCATTTCGGCGCTGAGCGTTTTGAGGATCTCTCGCTTCTCTGCAATGGAGATCAATTCAAACTTTTCAAGATACGCCGGGTGAATCGGATACAGTTGGACAAACTCATCCAGCCGTTCGGCCATTGAGTCGTAGAGCGGAGTGAACTTTTCGAGGTGTTCCCGAATCCACGCCTTCTGCTTGTCGTTCTTTGTCAGTAACCGCTCTGCAACAACAAATGCCACGTCCTGACGGACAATGCGGAGCTGATCGAATCTGTCTTTAACCCGTCGAATACTCTCAGCCACGAATTGGAAACGAGGATTGTCGAAGAGTGCTTCCTGAAGACCAGCCAAGAACCGGAACTTCAAGTTGGCGCAAACTTCTCCAACTTCTCGCAGGAAATTCAGGTCGAGAATCACTTCCTGATCGTTCCGACTTCTCAAATAATCAAGCAGTTCGTCCACGAACATCAGCAACCCGTGGTCGGGATACTTTTCGTGAAACTTACCCATCATCTCCGTTAGCCCGTCCTTGTTGTTGCGGACTTTGGCGGCAGGCGGAAACGAGAACGTGACGCCCATCTCTTTCAGGTGGTCTTCCAACTCGCCGCAGATGATGTCACGAAGACCCATCTGAGTCGCACCAATCTCGCTGCGGATCACTTTGAACCGGCCAGTGATCGGCTTTGCCGCCTTTGCGACGGATTCGTTTCGGCAGGCGTCCGATAGGTCTTCATGCTCAGCCAGTGCCGAGATGAACGACATCAGGTGAGATTTACCTGTACCGTAGTTACCGACGATCAAGATGCCTTTGTTGTCGGCAGGCTTGTCGAATTGGAGGTTCGGGAAGACGACATCCGACAATTGCTCCGCCATCCGATCCGAGATCACAAACGTTTCGACCAGACTGCGAGCCTTGTCGTGTGAGTCGGCCTCACGCAACTGGATGATGGATTCGATGGGCTCGAAGTCGATCAGTTCTTTGTATTTCATGTTTTCAATCAATTGCTGGCAGTTGTTTGCTTCGAGACCGACACAACTGGGATAACAACGTTCCGGTAAGACTTGTACTCGGGATGGTCAGGTTCGGCGTAACTCAACGTTCCGTCTTGAAACGTACCGTTCCAAGAAGCGATCAGTGTCTTGTTGCGGCTGTGACCCTTCAGAAGCCGAAGCGGGTCTACCTGCAACACGGGATCAAACAAGACTTCGAGATCGTCAAGCACGATCAAATCACCGTCGCATGCTTCGATTAGTTCGCCGAAGAGTCGATCAATTCTGGCTGGCCGCTTTGTGCGTGGAAGTTCCAAGAGTTTTTGGCTAAGCCGAAGATTCACGTTGATCAACGGACAAGAACGCTGTTCACAGACTTCGTGCAAAAGCAATGTCTTTCCACTCGCGCCCGGAGCAGCAAGGAGCACAAGACGGTTGAACAATGTAGCCGCCTGGTCAATCGCTTCGTTCAATTTCAGGATGTCAGTTCCTGGCATTCCAATCTCCTGCACGCCGTTCTTACGGAAAACAACGCTTATGTTTTGGGCTATTTTGCTTTTCGTTTGGCGGAACTCGATGGTTCACGCACTTGATCTAAAAGAGCATCAAGCTCTTCCTGTTTAAAAAGCCGGTAGTGGTTTACTGGATGACGATGGGCAGCAATTTTCCCAGCGTTCTCCCAATTTCGGAGCGTGTTCGGTGAAACGCCGAGATACTCTGCCGCCTCCGAGATGCGCAGAAAATCTTTGAGCTTGTCCACGAGTTTCCTCCCTCGAATCGAGTCCTAGTTGGGCCATGCCGACCCTTAGCCAACCTTACCAAACACTGTTACACTTGCCTATGAGGCGAACGGAGTCCACGCACAAGACCAAGGCGATGGAGCGATAAGGATGGCGAAGAATGTTCCGGCTACGAAGTTTACGGAGCTGCGTGGACTAGATCGAATTTCCGTTATCACCCACGAGATGAAATGTCTCTTTCGAGTGATATCGCAGGACGACGTTGGCATCGACGGCGAAATCGAAGTCGTCACGCCGAAGACCGACGGCGACGGATTCGAAACCAATGGCGGCATCATCAAAGTGCAAGCCAAATCGGGAGCGAGCTACGTCAAGAAAGACCGTGGTGGAACCTTTTCGACGCCTGTCCGAATTGATGATCTCGAATACTGGAACAAATGCACGTTCCCGGTCTTCTTTATCGTTTATCACGCTGATGACGATGCGCTCTATTACAAAGAAATCAAGACGTACATTCGGGAGACAACTGACGTTTGGCAGACTCCACTAGAGGTGGTCTTCGACAAATCAAAGGACGTTTTTACAGCCGGCGCGAAGGAGGACGTCTGCGACCATGCCGCGGCAAGTCCGCCTCGAATTGCGTTCGATCAGCAAGAACGCCTCTACTCCAACTTGCTCCCAGTAAAGCGCCTCCCGAAGACACTGACTTACGCTAAGACCCGTCGAACGTCAGCATCTCGAATTCGTGAAGATCTTGAGGGGTACAAGCCGCCGTTTTGCATTCACGACAAGCATCTCTACACGCTGTCAGATTTGCACGACGAAAGAAACGTGCTTCGTGAGGTTTGCAACATAGACACAATTGGAGAGATGCCTTTTGATACATGGCTCGATGAAGCAGATTTGCGGAACAACCTTGTATTCATGGTTAATCAGTTGTTTGGAAATCACTGTTACCACTGCGGCTTAGCCTACAACAAAGACTTCAAGCGAACCTATTTCCCTCGCGAGTCCGAGAACGACGACGATAAGGCTTTCACTCGAATGTGGACGAGCCCAAGGACCAAACGGGACGCGCCGCCACGAACTGTTGCACAGTTTTACGAGTACGGGACTTTCAAGTTTTGGCGGCACTTGGCCGCCGAGTTTCGATTCGAGCAATTTGGCGGTAAGTGGTTCTTGCGAATCACACCCAAGTATCTATTCACAGACGATGGAAAGAAGCCTTGCAATCCGGCTTTGGTTGGACCGTACACCACTAGACTGAAGGCGCTGGAACACAACCCGCAGGTCCTGAATCACGTTCTCTTCTGGGGACAGACACTTGCAAATGGCCGTTCGAAAATCGAGATGAGTCTGTTTGGCGAAACTCTTGTGGTGATTGACCCCGAACCGGCAACCGTCATCGCGGATTTTGCAATTCCCTATGATCCTGCAACGCATGAAGAGGAACCAATCTCCCCGCAGCTGACTCTCTTCAACATGGACGATATGGAGGACGCTTCGGATGGCTATTAGCATCGAGTATTTAAAAGAGCCAAAACTACAGTTCGGAAAGTTCTTTGAGCATCAAGACACCAAAACAGGATTAGCGGAATTTGGTCCGTTTGGAAAGAACGTCGCTGGGCTCCATCCATCTGAAATCAAAATGGGTTTCATTGGAACGCGTGAGACCATTGCTGGAGCGAAGGAATGGCTCGAAGAATGTGGGTCAGAAATTGAGAGCGAGAACTCCAAGACAATCAAAGCTAAGATCAAAGCGGCCGACAGCCTTCCCAGCTTGTTCGGCGAAGGGATCTTTGAAGACGACCACATCCATGAACCAATTGTGCGGTTGTACAAGATTCTGAATCGCGACTTTATCGGCTTCTCGAAGGAGTCGGAATTCGAGTCGTGCTTTCAAATGAATGATCGGTGGGACCGAACGATTCGACCGGATGAAATCAACAAGACGCTTTCCATCGAAGACAAACAACGGCGGATCTGGGAACTGGTCGAGCTCTTCGACGGTCAAATCAAAAGCCTTGCCGAAACGAGCCCCATTCCTGACATCATTGTCCTCGCCCTGACTCCTGAAATCGTAGACGAGGCATACACCGTCCAAGTCACCGGCAACTTCTATCTCAATTTTCGCCGTGCGATCAAAGCCAAGGCGATGCGATGGGGCGTGCCTATCCAACTGATTCAACGCAGCACCGTTCTTGGCAAAAAGCCGAAGGGCCGCAAGACTCCACTGCAAGAAAAGGCGACGCGTGCTTGGAACTTCTGCACGGCGCAATACTATAAAGCCCAGGGTATTCCGTGGTGCCCCGTCACCGTCGAAAAGGACACATGTTTCATTGGAGTCGACTTCTACGTTGCTCAAGAAGGCAAAGACAGTCTTACGATGCGCACCAGCGTGGCCCAAGCGTTTGACTACCTCGGCCAAGGACTTGTGCTTCGGGGCGATCCGTTTGAGTGGAATTCTGAGGCAAATGGCAAGAGCCCGCACATGTCACGAGACGGCGCGAGCCGATTGGTCAGCGCGACGCTGAAAGAATACGTGAATGTGAGAGGCACACCGCCGAAACGAGTTGTCGTCCATAAGTCATCACGCTTCTGGGGCAGCGACCACGGCGAGTTCAATGAGCTCGAAGGATTCATCGAAGGAATTCAAAGCGTGTTTCCGGGCTGCGACTACGATCTGGTCACGCTGGTTCGTTCACGCGTTCGACTATTTCGAGAAGGGCAGTACCCACCCGCACGCGGCTCCTACTTTTGCATCGAAGACGAAGCTCATTTCCTCTACACAATGGGTTTCATCCCGTACCTAGAAACATTCCCCGGAAGTTATGTCCCGGAGACATGGCAAATTCTCGAACGCCACGGGAGCAGCGCACCAAAAGATTTGTTCCGTGAAGTTCTCGAATTGACAAAGATGAACGTCAATAACTGCTCGTTCGCAGACGGAACGCCAATTACGCTTTCGTTTTCTCAGAAGATCGGTGAGATCATGAAACATGTCACAGACGACGACGTGGTTCAAGCGAGCTACCGTTTCTATATGTAGAACGAACGCGCGCAACCTTGTGTGCAATGATCTGCTGGGACAACGATCGCTTGTGAGTCTTGGCTGCCATCCAACGTTGGCTATTCGATGGCCCTTGCTGCGGCTATTCGCCGCGGTTTCCTGCATGTCTGACCAAGTTTGGAACTTGAGGGCAAAAGCCTCAATCGCAACCTCCTGTCTTTGCTCCATGATTGGAGTTGCTGATGCCCAATTTTTCTGGACGCAAAAAGTTCGGACTTTTCAATGCAACTTGGAGTAACGATATGATGGAGCGAGCTACCTCCGATAGTGTCGCGCGCAACGCCGAACTCAGGTGATAGGAAGTACCCCGTCAGTCCGTTTTTTGGGCTGGTGAGCGGGATGCCGTAGAACTCGCTGGTAAGGACTGCCTGCTTGTTGACTCGCTGCTCGCTGACACTGCGAGTAGGACGCGTCGATGTCCCGCCTTCGCTGGAGAAACGTTCGATGGATTCAAACGTGCCCACGAGGTCCGATGCAAATTTCGCCGATTCTTGGCTTTCCATTCGAAGTAGTGCCTTGTGCGAACATTGGGCGATGAGCTCGTTTGCGATGCGGATTCCGGCGACTTCTCGGAATCCTTCGATGTCTTGGAATCCGAGTACAAGACAACCGCCGCGCGAGCGAGCTTTGACGGCGGCGTAGGGCAGGATATCGTTCTTCAGGAGTGGGCCGCAAAGACGGGCTTCGTCAATCCAAATCCATGTTTCACGTTTATTGGAATTCCTTTGCTCGTCCATTTCTTCAACGATAACTCGAACGATCTGTTCGTTGATGGCATCAAGCGCGGTTTTCACCGTGGCGTTCGAGCCAATGATTAGAATCGAGTCGGTCTTGAGCCACTCGCGTAGGCTGATAGATTTTGAGGTTCGTTGCCACATGGCGGCAACGGGGCGGTAGTAGGCCATTCGCGAGTAAATGGTGGTGAAAACCTGGTAGGCGGTGCGTTCGTCGCCGAAGAAACCTGCGAGGACTTCGCGGCCGTGTTCGTCACGGCTGAGCACTTCTCGTATTCGATCTTGGCTGAGGCATGCAAATACTAAATCGAAGAACTGCCACGCGTCGGGTGAATGCCGAATAAGTGATTCACAAACGGCGGTGACGACTTGGCGAGCTGCATCGGTGAAATACTGGTTGCCGCCGCTCTTCTCCGATGGAATCAGATTGGCGACAAGATTCATCGCCCGAGCTGGGCTACGGATGTCTTCAGCGATGTCCCAGCGAACGGCGATTGGAAACTCGGTACGTGATTCCAGTGGATTCAGACTGTAGACCGGACATCGGACTCCGATGTGTTTCAGGAATGGGACGATGTCGTTCTTCGCGTCAAAGATTAGAGCTCGGTGGTCACTCCCCTCTTTGATGCCCTGAAGTACCGGTGCCATCAGGCGACGTTGAAGTAGCGACTTACCCGACCCGGTTGTTCCGATCACTAAGAAGTGGCGACGGGCGGAAGCTCTGGGAATTGACCCCCTCCCCTAAACTTGAGCCATGTTGAGTGAGAGAATGCAGACTGGGTT
>CAZDBE010000021.1:0-30534 GCA_964503675.1 uncultured Pirellulaceae bacterium
ACGCGTGTTTGCATACCGGTTCGAGTTCAGCGATAGATGTTCTCGGTCAATTTTGAACGAGAACATTTTTTTGTTTTGAACGTTGTCGATTGCGCTAAACCGAATTGAAGCCGGTCTGTGCGCGGCCGATTCGCCGTGGCGGAGAAGTCTATCCTGAGTGTAAGATAGCACGCACCTCATTTACCTGATGTTCCTCGCCCTGCTTCAACGACACGATGACCAAAGCTGAAGTCAACAAGAAATCGTCTCGAAAGATGTGGATCGTGATCGCCAAATGGGTGGTCTCGATCGGCATCATTTCGATGTTGGTCATTTCTCGCAAAGAAGAGATACTAGAATTCTTCGATTCGGAGAAGCGCTACCACTGGTGGATCGTTGGCCTGTTCACGATGACCGCCGCGTTCACGATAAGCTACATCCGCTGGTACCGATTGGCCAACGCGATCGACCTTAGACTCACGGTCGCCGAAGCAATAAAATTGGGTTTTATCGGATCGTTCTTTAATGTGGTGGCATTTGGCGTTGTTGGAGGAGACTCACTGCGCGCCTTCTACGCGGTCAGACATTCGCCCGGCAGAACTCCTGAGGCCATTTTGAGCGTGTTTATCGATCGTGTGATTGGTTTGATCGTTATGTGTGGATTCGCTGCGGTCGCGTTTCTGTTGAATGGGATTCCGGGTGAGCCTTCGGCAGACAAAACGGCGATTGAATTCGCGTGTACCTTCGCTGGATGCGCATCGATCGCTGGTGTGATTGCTTTATTGGTGATGCTGTACTTTCCCGGCCTGAAGCAGACGCGTTTGTTTCAGGCTGTTATCGGTCTTCCTAAGCTTGGCGGTGCCTTGGAAAGTGTTATGGACGCCGCCGCACTTTACAGCAAGCAGAAACAGGTCATTCCGCTGGCGATGTTTCTGAGCGTGTGTACGAATTTGCTGTTTGGCATCACGATTTATCTGGTGGCGTTGGCGATCGCACCGGAAGTACCCAAAATCGGCGATCATTTTGTCATCGCTCCGATCGCGATGGTCGCCAATTCGTTGCCGCTACCGGGGGGAATTGGTGGAATGGAGGCTGCAATGGCTTATCTGTATACCTGCTTCGGGAATGCAGGAGGGATACTCGTCGCATTAGGCTACCGGTTGTGCATCTTGTTTGTGTCTTTGATCGGCTGGATCGTATGGCTGACGTTGAAACAGACTGTCAGTGTGGACGTTACTGCTGATGATGCAGTTGAGTGAATAGATTTCTGGTAGCCGATCTTGTAAGAGATTGGAACGCAAACTCTTGAAACATCCAAAGTCTTGCGACTTCAGCTAACAAAAAATGCCTCCTGAACAAGCGTTCAGGAGGCATTTGAGTTTCAAGTTGTGTCGAACTCGCGTTAGGCAGTTCTAAAGGGCGCCGCCGGCAGCACCGCCAGTACCACCTCCAGTAGCATTTGCTCCACCACCAGCAGTGTCAGCGCCGCCAAGGGTGTTGAAGTTCGAGACCGACTGAAGATCCGTGATGAACGGAGACAGGCTGACCATGACGTACAGACGGTCAGACGTTGTCGCGTGCTGTACTTGAAGCGTCGTCGACAGTTGGAAGAACTGGATGTTTGGTTGATAACCAACCACGCCAGGGTTCAGCCCGGGATCGTTGGCCAGTTGATCGATAGCAAATGGATTGCCTTCTTGAGCTCCTGCAATCAACCCGCCGTAATAATCGCTGGCGGCCGATGAGTCATAACTGCTGGACAGTTGTTGGGCCAATATATGCCGCTTGGAAACCATCTGTTGTTCGACCAATGTATCGAACGTATGTTCTTCCAGCGAATCGGTACGACGGCCTTTGGCAAGTGTGAAATTAACTAATGCACCCGTATCACCGATATCCACCAGCTTTGACTCACGGGTCTCGTGGGCTGAGTTGACATTATGGCGTACATCGACGTTTACTTTGCCAGATGTAACTTTACCTGTTTGCTTGCGAACGATCACTTGGTAGTCACCGGCAAAACCCTTGGCAAGTACATAACGTTCAGTGATCATTCCTGATTGGTTAGGACCCGCTGAGGCGTTGTCGCCCTCGTGAACACCACCGGCGGTCGTGCGGCGAATCAGACGCGAACATACTGTGCCGCCCGGCTCTTTAACGTACAGATCAACGTCGGCGTCGCCGGTGTAGCTGATCTCGACAATACAATCGCGCTGTTGTGCTTCGGCAAGGCTATCATTGAATTCCTTCAATGCCTCATCGTCACCGCTGGCCTGCAGTGAATTCCGAATGACTTGGGCGAGTGTCTTGGCTCGCTTAACAACGTTCTTTCCATTTGGCCACTCTTGCGACAGGACACCGAGAACCGCCCATTTGCGAGCTTCAGTATCTTTGATTCGCTCGGCCGCGTTGAGCCCCAACAGATAGGGTTCAACCGTAGATGAATTCTCAATTGTGATGTCCATCAGAACTGAGATCGCACGTTTCTCCATGCCGGCTCCCAACATGTATTTGGCAGCCTCCATTGCAGATTCTGTACTCGAGGCAAAATCTACCGCGGACATGAATGCTCGCTCAATCTCGTGCTGGCTCTTACCGCCCAGCTTCATGGCAAGGCCCAATGCCTCGAACATCCAAGGCTGAATCTCGTCGTTTCGGATCGCTCCGTTAACCAATGAGATGATCTCGTCGTAGTTGCCGGCTTTGTGGTGCTTCCGAACGGTTGCTCTTACATCTGCAGCAGCAGGATGTACCGAGGCGAAATACTCTGTCCACGCTTTGTTAGCGTCGCCACCATGATTCAGTTCGATCGCTCGAGGAGACCGAGATGCTGGAGTTGAGGCTTTGCGGACGACTGGCATCGTTGAAACAGTTGTATCCTGAACGCAGAACACTCCGCCACCGCCACCACCTTGACCGCCGCCGCCGAATCCACCGCCGCCACCGCCACCAAGTCCGCCGCCACCGCCGCCGCCGAATCCGCCACCGCCGCCACCGAATCCGCCACCGGCGTTGAATCGTGGGGCAACCAGATCACCAACGTTGTATACGTCTGTGACAAGGTTTTCAGGGTCGTTGATGTTGTCGATCGAGATGATACGCAACACTTCATCTCGCACGATGTAGGTTGCATTGAACGGCTTTAGCATCAACCGAAGTGCGTTTTTCAGTCGAACGCCACGAATTCGAACTGTGATCAGTTCCTCTTCAGTCAGCGAATCGTCGATCGCAGTCTCGTCAAGAATAATGTTGATGTTGTGTTCCTCTTCCAGCTCAGCCTTCACGTCTGAAAATTGAGTTTCTTCGTACTCAAGTTTGACTGGTTTTTCGAGTGCGTCGAGAATCGCTTCGTCACGCGGACTACCTGTCAGGCGAGCTTTAGAGAATTTTGCACGTGCCTTCTTTTTCTCCAGCCACTCTTCAGCATCAGGGAAAGTGATCAGTCGGTCATCTGTAAAGCTAGTAGCGGCACGCTCCATTGAATGAATCGATGTTAAGAACGCCAGCTCGCGCTTTCGCATGTTATCAAGCGACTTTTGATAGTTGATTGTTGCTCGAGCGCGTTCGGTTGCGACGACAGCTTCTGGTGAAGTTGGTGCCAAAGCAAAAGCGCTGTCGGCGACACCCGCAGCAGACGCGTAGTTGCGCTCCGCCATCAAAGAATCAAACTGGTTGATGAAACGCCCGATCTTAATCTGATTAAGCTCGTAGGCGTCAGCCGCAAGTTCATTCGATGCCGCTACCGCGCGGTTGCGGGCAATCTCGTCTTCCTTGGCCTCGTATTCTAACTTCTTCTGTCGCGCTGAATCGAGTGCAGACTCCAAAGAGTATCGGAGATTAACAATGGTAGATTCGTTGAGCTCGGGAGTCTGGTCAACCACCTCAATCATGTTCTTCAGTCGGTTGATGGCTTCGCTTGGGTTGGATCCCAGCTCCGATTGAGCACGCTGGATTTCGTATCGAACTTGTTTGGTAATCTTTTGATTGACAACCTCATTTCGATTGCTCACGTTGTCGATGGCTTGTTGTCCCGCATCAGCGGCTTTGGCCATGATTCGATCAACTGCAGCGGAATTGATTTCTCGTCCGGGCATACGTCCCATCTGGAGTGGTGCATTAAGAGGCTGTCTTGTAGACGATCCCATCGAAAGCGGAGCATTGATGTCATTGCTGACGCCTTCATTGAAGTCCAGTTCCTCTCTCGGTTGCACTGCGGTAGGAACCGAATCAACAACCGCTTCATCTGCCATCGGCTGGGCGGGAGCATCTAATGGTTCAGTCTCTTCGATAGCAGTATCCTCGACGACCGATTCGGAAGAGCCAAAGATGTCGTCAGCAGCTGGGGCACCGTCTTCGTCGGGCACAGCAATTTCTTCGGCGACTTCGAATGGATCTGGAGCCTCTTCGGCTACTTCCGCGTCACCAAAAATGTCATCGCTTTGAACAGGATAGCTTGTCGCCATCGCTAGGGTTTGAGCACCTTTGTCTTGTGGATTGCGGCGAAGAGCTGCGTTCACAAACTTCTTGGCAGACGCAACGTCTCCCATCTCCATCTCACGAGCTCCCAGAGAGGCCAGTGTGCTGGAAGTTTTTCTCAGGTTTTGAACGTATCCCTTTAAGCCCTCAGAACCTACAGTTGGTAGTTCCAAGCCACCATTCTTTCGAGAGTCGTTTAGTAGTTCAGGTAGGAACGAGTAATTTGTGTTGGATGCATCAGGCACGACGCTCAGCGTGATATCCTTGTTGATTCCGTTAACAACTCCGCCCATTCCAAGTTCGATGGCTTGGCGATTAACGAGGGTGCCGAACACAAGACTGTCGCGGTCAGAACGCAATGGTGGACAGATGCGAGGATATACCTCCGCGATCGAATCCGGCAATGACGCAGTTTTAGGCCAGAAAACAGTTCCGTGAACCGTGGCCGAAAGCTTGGAAGCGGCTGCTTGTGTGGCATCTAAACGTGCTTGAGGGTTTGAATCGGACGATGCTTCGATGATGTTGCCGCCAGTGTGGTTTGCCAGAGCAGCCAACAGTTCGACGTTAGAATCTGGTCCAACGGCGAAACTGGATACGGTAATCTGTTTTTTAACGAGCTTCTTAACGCTAGATGTGAAAGCCTTGCTGTGCAGGATACCGGCGCGGCTAAGTCCGTCACCGATGTAGATGACGCTACGATTACGATTCTTCATCGATGTAAAACTAGTCGACGCTTTGCTTAGCATTGACTTCATGTTGGTTGAGCCTAACGCAACGCGCTGGCGAAGCGTTTCGACGGCCATTTGGACCTCACTAGATCCCGGTGACGCGAAGCTCTCATTCAATGGAACCGGATCTAGATCAATCGCGAGCAATTGAACCGTGTCTTCGGAGTTTAGATTCTCAAGAATTTCGGTGACCAGCTTCAAAGACTGATCTTTGAATTCGCCTGTCTGGCTGGCAGAGGTGTCGACAAAGATCATCACATCTGACGAATTCTCGCCTTCCGCTGAAACCTTACCCAGACTCAACGAGAAACATGTTTCTCCTTCAGCGTTGTCGAATGTCGCCATCCGCGGTCGTTGGTTCTCAGAAGATGCTTGGGCCATCGCCACTGATGCCAACCCACAGGTTAGGAATCCCAAACAGGCCAAGCGAATCGCGACTCTAAATGAGCTGCGTGTAGTCATATCTAACTCCAACACGTTTATAATGAGGGGATGTCTTATCCCGGCGTAGTAGTAGTCTATTTTCCTGAGGCTAATGCCGCCACAGAATTTCCCCAATTTTACTTGCTTACCTGACTTTTAAAGTCGGTATATCCCTAAGTTTCGGTAATCGAAGGCAAGATTATCTTCGACCTACCCCGGAGGGCACCGAAAGACACTTCTCACAGGCTTCCTTCATAGAGGAAAAGCAATCATTGTGCCAAGCTCAGCAAGCTAGGTCGTTATTGGGCCCACCCGAACTGCGAAGACGGATCTTCCACGATTCTTGCTGATATCGGGGGCACGGGCCGATTGGTACCAGCTATTCTGCGGTCAATCAGGCTCTTCGAGGGCCGCAGCGTGATTTCAATCCCTCTGGGCAAGGATTGGCGGAGAGCCAAAGTTTGGCAAAAGGCGAAGAAGAACCGAATGCAACAGCAATGCTCCCCTGCTAAACTCATTCGTTCAATCGATGCGACCGAGATAACCCGACGGATCAAGCCAATGGCTTCACTTTCAAAATCAGGAACTCGGGCTCGATTCGCTTCAAGCACGCCTCAGCGATGTGTCGCACTTTTGATGTCAACCAGTTCAATTTTGCTTGAGCAGAATGAGACACTTCCAACCAATCACGTACCAAGACACTGGTTTGAGTCTTAACTGACGCTTGGCTGAGCGTGCTTTTCTTCGGTTTTTCCACACTCAAATCAGACAAACCGGCTCGTTTTTGATCGGCGGACGCGACCACTAGTTGATCCCATGCTTGGCGGGCCGCCTGAACCAGTGGCTCGGCTGGATCACAGACTGCCGCCGCCAGTCGATCGGCTGTGGTATTGGTTTGGGTGGCTAGGCGGGCAAGGGCAGTGGGGAAGAATCGACGGTCTGTGATAATCTGTTCCAGCAAGACCGACGCCTTCATGATGACCGCTGTCGAAATCGGAGGAGCTGCTGCTTTACAACCTCGAACCTGACTCGATCGTGAGTTTTCTTGCACAATCTTACGCCGCTGAAGTACGAAGTGCTCCGCCGGGAAGTTCCAGTTTTTCGCAGGGGCGACGACTCCCGTAACACCCGACTCACGCAGTTCTACCAACAGATCGATCACTCGCACCAACTGCATTCCGCGCGTTCCACCAGCCCCCATTCGGCATTGATCCATCACACGATCAAAGCGTTCGGCAGTACGTTGGCCCATCAAATCCAACGCTTGCCAAGGTAATTGCATTTGTTGGGCGATCTGCTGATCTAGAGAATCTGCCGCCACGCGTAGCCAAGCCTCAAGTGGCGTGGCGGCTCGCGCTGATTGGGGGCACGCCAAAGGAATCACGGCCAAAGCAATTAAGATAAACACGTGAGCAATCAAGGATCGCAACATGATGGATAACTCCGTCAATGTGGAAACGATCGCGTCCGTGCGACAACCAAGAAGCGGGGCCCTACTATCGAGGGAGCCCCCAGCTTTTTTCCCTACATCGTCTGATGAGGAAGCCATCCTGATTCATAAGCCTTGGGGCTTGGGAATTTTAGAAGGGTCGGCTGTGAATTTAAGGACTGTGACGGTCGCTAGGGAAAATGCCGAATCCGGTCTCTGAAAATTGGCGGGACCTTTACGAGGTGTAGCCAATTTGAAATATTAAAGTGAGGTCCACTGATCGCTATTTTCAGTAAGCGGCGGTCGCGGAGAACTTTATCTCCTCAAGCCGCGTAATAGCACGATAGAACTGCGTCACTATAGATATAGAAAGCTAACCGCATGAAGTTAAGTGTAATGATCTGTTTCCTTGCCGGCGCGATGGGGGGCGTGTTCGTTATGGCGCTTTCCCAGCAGTGGATCGACCAGTCTGCTGTCGCCCAGCAATCTCTGTTCGCTCAATCGCCTCGGATGGCTGACCCAGTTCTTGGCACACCACGCCCGCTGGAGAACCGGCGTCAACCTGCTTTCTCACAACCAGACGTTCGCCGTCAATCCGGTACGGGGGCACGGCAGTTCAGCCCAGAAGAGCAGACCAATATCAGCGTCTACGACAAGTGTCAGCGCAGCGTGGTCAACATCGACACTAAAACAATCGTCAACGTGCGGTGGCTCGGCGCCCAAGAAAAAGAAGGATCCGGATCAGGCTGGGTGCTGGATAAACAAGGACATATCGTCACTAACTACCATGTGGTGCAGGACAGCGACATTGTCAATGTCACCTTGGGCGAAGGTGAATCGTCCCCAGCCGAAGTCATTGGCGTCGATCCGAGAAATGATATCGCCGTGTTGAAGGTCAGCATTGATCCCAGTCGATTGTCGCCGGTCACGCTTGGCGAATCTGACTCGCTACGCGTGGGGCAGAAGATCTTTGCGATCGGCAATCCTTTTGGACTTAACCGCACCATGACCACTGGCATCATCTCCAGCCTCGACCGTTCGCTAGATTCGAGATCGGGACAACAAATCCGCAACGTTATTCAGATCGATGCGGCGCTCAATCAAGGCAACTCCGGCGGTCCTCTCCTAGACAGTGATGGAAAACTAATCGGCATGAACACGGCAATTGCGACCCTCAACGGTGGCAATTCGGGAGTTGGTTTCTCCGTGCCTGCCCGAACTATCAAACGCGTTGTGCCTCAGTTAATCAAGTTCGGGAAATTCCGCAGCCCTTGGCTGGGCGTGAACGCTTTCTGGAGGTCTGATCGTGGAATCGGCATCGCTCAAGTTGTTCCCGGTGGTCCAGCTGCAACTGCAGGGCTCAAAGGTCTCAAGGGAGAAAGGCAATTTGTCGTGATTGGAAATCGGCGTATCGAAGTAGAGCGAAAGTGGATCCCGGAATCTGCGGACGTGGTCGTCAGCATCGATGGCAAACCAGTCAACAGCCTCGACGATCTGCAGATCGTGGTCGAGGAAAAAAATCCGGGCGATAATGTTGACCTAGAAGTCCTGTTCGAGGGACAGATCAGGCGAGTCACACTACAATTGGGCGAAGAACGATAGCTTGCTAGACCCCGCAACTCGCAAACGGGGAATCGAGTAATTTCCCTATGAGGCGCTTTCGATGCCCAATTTTTGTGTGATCCTTGCTGCGGCCGGGAAGAGCAGCCGTTTTAATAATGCTCATTTCAAAAAGCCCTTTGCCATCCTTGCTGGCAAAGCAGTCTGGCTGCATTCGGCCGAGCTATTTCTTAAAAGGTCTGATGTCAAGCAATTGATTTTGGTGCTTGCTTCAGAGGATCGCGTCGAGTTCACAGAGAAGTTCGGAGCCAATGTCGCTATCCATGGAATCGACATCGTCATCGGCGGTGCGGAACGTTCGGACTCTGTGCAGAATGCGCTGGGCAAAGTTCGACCTGAAATCGACTTCGTTGCCATTCACGACGCGGCTAGGCCATGCATTGACGACACGCTGGTAGGAGATGTGTTTTCGGCGGGCGTCGAGCATGGTATCGCTGTTCCGACCGTTGCCGTCCGCAGCACCCTAAAGCGATCGGCAGACGGGAAGTTCGTCGAGCAAACTGTAGACCGCTCAAATCTATACCTATCTCAAACGCCCCAAGTGTTTTCTAGGTTGCTGTTGGAGCAGATGTTTGCTGACCGAGGTGAGTTGCAACCGACCGATGAAGCTCAGTTGGCCGAAGAGCAAGGACACTCTGTTGCGATGGTGGCTGGGTCGAGATTGAACATTAAGATCACGACACAAGACGATTTAGACTTGGCCGCTATTTTTCTCAAAGCGAAGCCGGCAACTAAGTTCGATGCCCCTCTTCATCCTTTCAAGGACGACAATTTGTGGAGGTGAAAAGTTAACAGTTTTCAGGGGGCGGGTATCACGCAAGCTGCACGCTGTGCCCTGTTAGTTTTCATCTTTCGTATGCGGATTGTAATCGTCGATGTTTGAAACATCCAAGTCGTTGGCAAATCCATCGGCCGGTTCAATCAAAATTTCACTGTGCAGATCTGACTGTCGCGCGTTGACGTTGTGGTGTCGAGACAGTTCCAACAACGCCAAGAAGATTCCAACCATCGCTGATTTGTGCATTGCCGGTTCGAACAGCTGGGAAAAAGAAACCTTCCCACTATCCACGATCTTTTGATGGATGCGCTGCATGTAAACGTGGATAGGGGTTTCGTCATAGAAAATATTTGCCTCGACAACCGGACGATTGTTTCGCAACACGCGCCCAAAAGCGCTGACCAAGTCCCATAACTCGATCTCTTGAATCGGTTGGTCGGCAGGGCTTATAGTGTCGACCGGCGCGTCATTGGCGATCCGCGCGAACCGAGTCCGCCATTGAGCCCTGTGGCCAACCAATGCCTCATTGGCATTTCGAAATCTTTTGTACAACAAAAGACGCTGTACTAGATTTTCACGGGGATCAGCTGCATACAGATCATCGTCTTCCGGTTCGTGCTCGTTGCGCGGCAGCGTGGCACGCGCTTTGATTTCAATTAATTGGCTGGCCACGTCCACAAAATCACCCACCAAGTTGATTGAGATCTCTTTCAGAACATCCATATGCTCGAGGTATTTCCCTGTCACATCCGCCAGCGCAATCTCAGTGACCTCCACCTCGTGCTTCTTTACCAAGTGAAGCAGTAAGTCTACTGGCCCCTGAAAAATGGATGTGTCTACCTGAAAACTCAACGGATACTCGGTGGTTTGGATTGCGTGGCGAAATAAAAGTTAGATTGCGTGTTGCCGTATATCAGAGCCCAATGGCAATCTGCGATTCTCGGTAGCCGAAGTCGAGAGACTTTCGATGGCTAAAGAGAAAACTCTCTAATCTCTTGCGAGACCGGCTACGAAACAAAGCTGAAATCCTACCAAGCCAGTTGAGTCGAAACAGATACTTTTTTGCCGAAGACAAAATCTGCTGCCGGTAAAAACGCTGGTAACAGAGAACCATATTCAAGAGTCTTGAGCCACGTCAATAAGAACTAGGTTTGGTCACGATTGCGCGATCGTCCCCGCTTACCGCATTATTGCCTTGGAAACGGTTGTGCTGGTTTTGGTTTTTAGAACCCGCAAACTTTAACAAGCTAACAAAACTTACCTAGTTTCTTCGCTGACAATCAAGACTGCCAGCCGATACCTCCTGTATTCGCTGACCGCCTCATTTTGACAGGCTTAGCGAAACGACATCATTGATATTCTTTACACCACTGGGTCCGCCGGCGGGCGCGTCAGCTTCCGAACTGTGGTGCGGCTATAGAAAGGCGGTTGAGGTAGCGAGTTTGACGTCTTCCAATCGAAGCCACCTCGCCCTCTTTTGTCTTTTGAGCGGATTCCAACAACCCAAGGAGATTTGCTGAGGATGCAACAGGATCCAATTCAGATCGAAACTATAAATCAACTACGTCAATTTGTATCTCGAACCCTCTGCCAACGAAACGATTTTGAAGAAGGAATTTTCCAGATAACCGAACGATATCTCACGCGCGGCGACAAGAATTGCGGCATCTTCTTTTGCCTGCATGGTCCCCGAAGCGTGAAACTGACTGCGGTCTGGGAGTCCGAACGAAATACAATTCTGTTCTACGGCGCTACTGGGAAACGATTCCAACGCTCGTCGCTGGACCGAGAACTGCGATTTGACGCAGCCTAATCACAATAACATCAAACACCAACGATATACTTAAGGATATAGCTATGCTCGTACTTTCCAGAAAGGAAAGCGAAAAGATTATGCTGGGCGATTCAATCGTACTAACGATTGTTCGTGTTTCCGGCGATCGCGTTCGACTCGGTATTGAGGCTCCCTCAGACATGTTGATTCTCCGCAAAGAACTGGAGGACTCAGCCATCAAGCCAGGTACTAATTCCACGCCCGTCAAGGTAGCTCCGCCAGCTGCCGCGTAGCCCGAGCTGCCAGTTTTCGAAACCGCAACCTCGAACCAAGCCGTCCCCAAGGTTTATCGGAATACGTCCTTGGGAACTCACTACGATCACTTGGGGTAGCCCGCGTTTCGAAATCTGGCCCAACCGGCTGCAAACTTACTCTTTGACTTGTTCAACCAAGGATACCTATGTTGTTTCTATTCTGTATTTCGGTGCTGGCTACCGTCGCCAGCCGCACCCGACAGTCCTAGTCTGCTGCAGTGTCTTGAGGCTCGCTGGTGCTGCCAAAGAGACACAATTTCCTGATGCATGCTTCGACTATTTGGCTGTGGCAGAGCATTGAGCACACCACACGCACGCTTAATGCTTGCACGGTGTCTCACGCAGGGAAATTCTAAATTCTTATGATTTCAAGCTGGATAAGCTTTAACGATTGTGCCGATATTTCGGAACACACAATCGGTTCGGATTGCGTAAATGCTTCCGATTGGGTTCGTTTCTACTCAATGATTCGAACTTATCCAGATCAGACCGCAGGTTCACACGCGACTTGCGTCGTTTGTTGTCATGAGTCATTTGGAGTGAGAATCCTATGGGATCTCGAAAATACACCAGCACCAACGGCCCTAACACTTTGGTCTCGTTACTCGAGCTGCACGTTTGCGGCATCAGTGCAGCGTTTCTATGCGCTTGCTTTAGCGTTCTGCTAGTCACAGGCTTTCAACCAGCACATGCGCAACCTCCCACTCCTCCCACGCTAGATCGAATTGCGTTGCCGCAGAACCATCGGCTGCCCTTATCGGGAGGACTGAGAGACAACATTCATGCCAACTCTGGCCAATTCCGCGCGGTGCCAACTGCGCATTCTGCAAAACGTGGAACGATCCCCACTCTGCGAGCGCGTTACCGCCCACAAGATGAAGACCTGTTTGGAGAAGGCCAAGCCGATTCTGGCGATTCGGCAGGAGGCAGCATTTTTGACGAACTGGGAGATGACCCGCAACCGCCTGCT
Source organism: uncultured Pirellulaceae bacterium (assembly GCA_964503675.1). Taxonomy (GTDB): domain Bacteria; phylum Planctomycetota; class Planctomycetia; order Pirellulales; family Pirellulaceae; genus Mariniblastus. The sequence goes on from CAZDBE010000021.1 coordinate 12,492, forward strand.
ACAAAACGACCGCCACGACAAAACCCGTTTGCCCGACCCAAGAAACGCGCTCCTTTCGACCCGTCACCACGGGAGCCGATAATGGATACCAAACTGGAAGAACCGACGCCCATTCGAAGGCCAGAAAAACGAACACCGCGCCAGTCAGGACGTGACGGCATACCGCAGCTTCCCCAAGACGGCGAATTTACACCTAACCGCGAGAGCATTCCCGAGATGCCCACGCCAAGTGGGGAGACCCGTTCTACTGAAAAAGCCGGGATCGAGCCCCGTGATAAAAACACCTCTCCTGATCTGACCATGCCAGAGGAGGAGGACATCAATGACGCGATTAATGAGTCCGAAGACGAGCTTGAAGGTTTCAATTTGGTTGATCCACGCGATCGGTCACCAAGATCCGACAAATCGAGCCGCCGACGTCGCAGTACGACCGACCGAAGAGAGCAAGATTGGCGACCGCAAAATAGGGCCTCCAACGTTTACCGTCCTGCGAAGGAGCCGTCGTACTACTCTCGACCTACAGATGCAAACTGGGATCCCTACGGACACTACCCTCCGGGGTATGGTGCACCCAGCGCGTATGCTTCCCAACCTTACGTCGCGCCAAACGCAATGGAAATGATCGTACAGAATGCTGTGCAACATGCCATGAGGAATTACGCTGCCAACCCAGCCAATCCGGCTGTGGCTCCGTATTATGGTTGCGGTTACGCTTGCCCTCCATGTCCGCCAAACGTCCAAAGCCCGAGTTCAACGGTTGCAGCTAACTGCGGCTGCGGTCCTCAAGGAGCGCCGACATTCCCTACTGATCCAACATTGCTGTTAAGCGAACAGTTCACTCAGCCGTCATCCTCAAGTTGTTCGCCTGTCGTGGCTAATGAGGTCTATGAGGGCGTCGTATGTGGTGATCAGGAAATTGAATCGTACGCCCCGGGATGCTTTCCTTATAAGAAGGCGGGACTCGGCATCGGAAGGCTTGGTATCGGAGCGATCCGCAACACCGGACCGAACATCTACTACGGTAGCGTCTTTGGTGGGTGGACAGGTCTAGATGATTTGATGTTGAGCGGAGAGGAGGGACAAATTCAGATCGACGACGAGGATGGCTTCGCTGCTGGATTTGCACTAGGACAAATCCAAGGCAAGAACTTACGTTCGGAAATTGAGGTCACCTACCGTTCGAATGATCTAAAAGGTATGACGCTCAACGATCTGTCCGGAGCCACTCAGTTATTGGCCGGCGACGGAAAAATCGAAACAATCTCAGGAATGTTCAACGTCTTCTGGGACTTCACCGACTTTCCACCAGGGCGTTTCAAGCCATACTTGGGCGCAGGCATCGGCGGTGTTTCGGCTGATGCAGACTTTCAAGTTGATGGAGAGAGGACGCTCGGAGACGGCAATGACACCAGCCTCGCCTACCAGTGGATCGGCGGTATCAATTACCAGACTTCGGAGCTTTGTGACTTCTACGTTGAGTACCGGTACTTCGCCGCCGACTCCCTGCACTTCAACACAACCTTGCCGACGGGATCTCTCATCGATGGCGACGGAGAGCTGGAGTATCGAACCAGTAACGTTCTGTTCGGCATCCGCATGAAGTTTTAAGCCACCGCAGCGGAATCAACAGCAATGAAACTTTTTGACATCCTGATTGTCGGATTCGGTGGAGGCTTTGGGGCGATCAGCCGGTTCGCCATCGCTTGGGGATGCCAGCGTTTCCTAGCCCTCTCGGCACCGATCGGCACGCTGATCGCAAACGTCACCGGTTGTTTCTTGATCGGTTTGCTGATTGGATCTGGCAAATCTGAACAATCCGATACGTTAAGGCTTTTACTTGGCGTCGGGTTTCTTGGCGGGCTAACGACGTTTTCTACATTCGGCGCGGAGGCCATTACCCATCTCCAACAGGGCCAATACGCTTCCGCCGGAGGGCACATCGCGCTAAACGTTGTGCTCGGTCTGCTAGCCGTGGCGCTGGGCATTGCCCTCGGCAAAAAAATTTAGCGTTTGAGGCTGGCGACCCAAAGTCCACTCTATGCGACAATCCGCTTTGAAAGTAGCAGTGAGGGGAAATAGTAGTTGAGAGTTCTTAGTCGTTGCTCTGGTGTGTGATACCTCACTGAAAGGCAGAATTGTCGTTCTTTGAGTGGACGAGCCATGAGGCGGAGATGATAATGGAGCCCAGAGCGTTCTTGGTTATCAGCTAGTTCTTGGTCAACAGCTCTACGTGTTTCACGTTTTTATTGCTCGGAGTAAAAATGAATCTTCGAAGGTTTGCTTTTGGTTTTTCAGTTGTTTTCCTGCTGATAGCCTGCACGTCGCAGTTGGCACTCGCGCAAATGATGCCCGGCGTTGGTTACAAGGCGTCGCTCTCGACGAATTCCCACAACGTCAGCGGAACCGTTTCCGTCGTAGATGCCGACACGCTTCTTGTGGAAGACTTTACCTTCGATGGCGCGGGAATCTCCGTCTTTTTCTATCTCGGTACTTCGGACACCACATTTGCCAGCGGTTTGCCGATTGGGCCTCAGTTACTAGGCACGGTTTTCGACGGCACACAAGATCCATTTACGATTGATTTGCCATCCGGCCTGACGTTGGACGGTTACAACGCGGTTTCCGTATGGTGCGTAGCCGCCGACGTTTCTTTCGGCGATGGAACGTTTGCGGCTCCCGAGTTGCTGGCTGGAGATCTCAACACGGACGGGGCGGTTAATTTTTCCGACATCGATCCATTTGTTGCGATTTTGATCAGTGGAGAGTTTCGGCCCGAAGCTGATTTTGATCAGGATGAAGCGGTCACATTCATGGATATCCCACCATTTATAGAAATCTTGACCGGGCAATAACCCGGCGTACCGCGGTTTCACGACCAGTACGCTGTTTCACAGGTTGCGGCACTATTTCCATTCTTTCGAGGGGGCCAAATGGATCAATCGTGAGGTTGATGCGGAAAAACACGGTGTTTGCAGTCCCGTTAACGACCGAAGTTCTTGCTTTATTAGGATATTAAGGGTAAGATCTACAGGTTACAGGTAATATCTCAGTCCTTACTTCCACTAAACGGTGGCTCGGCCAAATGTTGGGTCGACGAGTACCGTAGCGTTGCCCAAAATCAGCCAGTATCCACTCCCACCATACTTTACCTACCCAAGCTTTGTGTGAATTCGCTTGATCGATCGAGTAGATCACATGCCTCGCAGCCGCAGTTTGGAATCAAACGCGATTTCAGAGGTGCGCCTACATAAGCTTGAGCTGCGACACAACAAATCCAATAAAAATGGAGTCTACGAAGTTGAATTTATCATCTAGATTTTCGATCCGTGCGTGTGTTACCGCGACCTTTGTTTTGCTTTCCTGTTCGCTATCTTACGGCGCTGACGTCTTTTGGGTAGGAAACGCCAGTTCCGACTGGGATAATCCTTTTAATTGGCAAAACTTTCTTCCTCCAAGTGATACCGATTACGTCTACATTCCTGGCGGGACAGTAGATTTTACTGCGGCAAATGGCACCAGTGCCAACCTCCGTGGTTTCCGCCAAACAGGGGGAACGCTCAACATTTCAGGCGGCGAACTCGAAGTCTCCAATCTGGCTTCTGCCTACAGTAGCTTCAATGGCGATGTGGTTCAAACAGGGGGATACGCAGGGATCAACGCGATTGAAATTGGAAGCACAGTTGGTGGCGCGGCATCCTACGTCCTCAATGATGGTGAACTTCGTATTTCGCGCGGCAGTGGAGGACATTCGCTTTACCTCGGTGCCAGCCGAAACGGATCAGCGGCCGGTAGCGGCAGTCTTACTATCGCCGGAGGTAAGTTCACGACTCGCGATGAAGTCAAACTTGGAGACTATAGCGTTGCCGGAACCGGAACCTTTACTGTTTTGGGGAGTCAAGCATCGGAGATTGGGATTGGTGGAGCCAACGATGATATTGACGGTATTTGGCGTCAATATGCTGGTTCGTCACTGGTCGTGCGGTTCGATGCTGGCGGATGTACACCAATCTTTCTCCATGACAACTCCAACACGGATCCTCTCGTCCCCAAACCCATCGCTACTTTTGCGGAAGGATCGATCCTCGACGTCGATCATCTTGTTGGTGACGGTGGCGGAACGTGGACCGTTATGGAAGTTGAAAACGGAGACGTCAACGTTGCCGTTGACGAAAATGACAACATCGTAGGCCCCGTATTCGCTCCCGGAGTTGATACTAGCGTTTGGTCATTTAGCGTCGATAATTCTGGGGTAAACGGAAAACTGCTTGTAACTGCCGTCGGCGACCCGACTGGTGTCGATCTTGTTGTTGGTACGACACGTCAACAGATGATGCGGTACGGGATGGACTATGAACGTCTTTGGTTCTGGTCGAATTCGGACAAGGACCTCGTTGCCAAATGGTCAGCGATAGACACTCGAATCGACTACGTGCGAGTCGCAATGAATAGCGCCTACGAACTTACCGAAGGCACCTATAACCTCGGCGCCTATACGAACAAAATCTTTCCAATGATGCATGCGATGCAGGATGCCAATCCAGACATTAAGTTTTTCGCATCGCCACGTCCTCTTAATGAGGCCATCAGCGGTGTAGCTTGGCAGCCTTATCCTCAGTGGGTCACCGGTAGTACAGGTAACAGTGGCAACTTTAACTTCGACTGGCAGAAATGTGCCGAGTATCTAGAACGCTACATTCTGTTGATGAAGTCTGAGGGCTTCAAAATCAGTTTCATGGATTTGACCAACGAGTGGCAATCCAACGATGGCGGCAATCGCATAACGCAAGCCGACGCGCGCGACATCACCGAATACCTCAAGGCGAACTTGGATCCAGCGGATGTGCCGTTGTTCATTGGGCCGTCCTCATGGAATTATGCTCAGGGTGAAAGTTGGATTAGAAATCTTGATACAGCGCGTCGACGCGATGCTATCGATATCGCGGCAGGTCACAATACGAACCGCCCCTCTGACCCTGCCGAAAATTTCGCTGCCACTGTGGATTTTGCACAGCAAGTGCGTGACACGCTCGGTCCCGACACCGAAATCTGGAATACAGAAGTCCACGGTTGGAAGAGCACGTCGAATGAAAACGAAACAACTTCGTTTTATTTTATGTTGGAAAAGATTCGAGCCGGTTTCACTGGTCTCAATGGCTGGCTGGCGATCGGTCAGACCAATCAGGGGCACACTTACATCCTGAATCAAAACGGATCGCGTACAAGAAACGTCAAATACTTCATCTTTAAGAAACTGAGTGAAACATCGAACTACGGCCATGCTCTAGACATCATTGACGAACCGTCGCAGCTATCCCATACAGCCGCGCTAATCAAAGGCAATTTGATGACGGTGTGGGTGATTAACCAAGGAACGTCGAGCGTACCGCTGATCATTACTCCTGCTGGCCGCACGATTTCGGAGTCCAGCATCAAACGTACACGTTGGACCGACCCAAGTGACGTGGAGGGGTTTACCAGCTTTGAACCCGTTACCTCTGATGCCTCTTTTTGGTCATCGATTCCCGGCGAGTCTGTTTGTTGTTTTGAAATTCTGCTTGATCCCGTGGATCATCCTTACACAGTCATCCAAGCCGAAGACAATGATGAAAGCAATGCGGTGCTCACGCAGCCTTCCGGCGATGTTGACGGCACTGCGAATCTGGCCTTCATCAATGATAGCTCTTGGGCTAGGTACAACGGTGTATCCTTGGTTGACACATCTGCCATGCGGTTTCGTGTGGCTCGTCCAACAGGCCGCGAGGACGGCTGGATCGAAGTTTATCTAGGTACACCTGGTGCTTCGACCGCAAGCATTTTAGCGGGAACTCCCGTTGGAAAAGTGGCCGTTCCAGTTACCGGTGACTGGCAGGTTTACGAAACAATCGAGACGGTCCTCGAATCGGCGGCAGGAGAATTTGATGTTGTTCTTAACTTCGATGAAGTCCGAGTTGGTAACGATACCGGTGGATTTCTCTTTAACCTAAACTCGCTATCTGTCGTTTCTCCTGAAGCTGACGTACTGCTGGGGGATTGCAATCTAGATGGCACCGTCGACTTTGCCGATATTCCGGTGATGGTCTCAATTCTGACATCCGGCATTTACGTCGAAGAGGCGGACTGCAACGAGGATGGTTTGTTGACATTCTCGGATATTGATTCGTTTATTTTGATTCTGATTGGCGTTTAGGTCACAACGACGAAGCTTGTCTCGATTTGGCTTTGGATCTGACACTGATTCACAAATCGCGAGTGGAATCTAAGGAGCACTGAACATGAGATCGTCAAAACTCTTTGCGTCTGCATTGCTCCAAGCTTGTCTTGCTGTGAGCATTTTGGGATTGGCCCAATCGATGGCTTTTTCGCAGACGCATCAGTTCGTTCATCCGGGCATCTCGTGGAGTTCGGACGATTTGGACACGATGGCAGCACGGAGATTCGCTCAGCCTTGGTTTGAAGGCTGGATTGAACTAACAGGTTCCGACGAAGCTTCGTTGAACTACCAAATGCAGGGGCCTTTTGAGCTGGTCAGCAACCGCCCAAATACCAACCAAGCTGCGCATACCAACGATGCCAACGCGGCGTTGTATCATGCGTTGCAATGGTACTTCTCTGGCGATGAAGCTCACGCAATTCTCGCGACAGACATTTTGGATGCTTGGGCCACGACTCATACCACATGGGGAGGAATCTCTGTCCACCTCCATGCGGCTTGGCGTGGAGGCACGATGGTGCAAGCCGCTGAGATTCTTCGGCATACCTATCCGGGCTGGACGGCACAAAACACGATCAACTTTGAGGCCTATTGTGAAAACATCTTGTTTCCACAATTCCGAATGCCCGACCCGTTGAGGGCTGCCAACCAAGGTGCAAACAACCTGTGGGGGGCGCTTCAGGTTGCCATTTTCTTGAGCGACCAGCAGAAATTTGAGGATTGTGTCGAAGCTTATTTGAATGATCCTTGCTGCGGCATTTCCAACTCGCTCCCTAACGGTCAATGTGGTGACACCGGGCGTGACCAAGGACATGCCGGAGCCATGATCGGGAATCTGACTTCGGTCGCTCAGATTCTCTCAGTGCAAGGCGTTGACGTTTACGGGGTGCTAGACAATCGGCTGCTCAAGATGTGGGAGTATTGGTGCAAGTACAACTCCGGCGAAGAAGTCGATTTCACGCATCACGGCACCTGCTATGGATACTACACCTCGATCGGTGCCGACGGGAGAGACCCTGCAGCGCCTCACTGGGTTGGCGACATGGAAAGCATCGTTGGTGCGTACGTTGTGGGCAAAGGAATCCCTGCGCCGTATACGTCTGCTTATTTAGCTGGGCTTAGTCCTGAGATAGCTACCTTTCTTTACCGTCGAGACGCAGGGTTTACGACAACAGCAACACCAAGCAGGGAACCATTTCCTGCTTTCACGCACGGGCCTGTGACCAGTCTGATCGATACTGAGATTGGAAATACTAGCGAGAACGGTAGTAGTAGTTTTAGTAATGGCACTTGGACGTTGGCCGGGTCTGGAAACGGAATCAATGAAGCGCGCAACATCAGTTATCACTATGCCTACACGCAGTTGAGTGGCGACGGCGAGATGATTGCCAGAGTTCAATCGATCGAGAATACAGATCCTAACGCTGATGCAGCGCTTGTGATCAGACCATCGCTGAACGATACGCAAGGGCCAAGTGCCTCGATATCAGCACGACCGTCGCAAGGAACGCATTTTACTGCCCGTAACTTCGATGCCGCAGACGGAAACGGAAGTCAAACTTTCCCGCTTTCAAATCTTGCAGATGGGCCTGTTTGGTTGAAATTGGAGCGTCGAGGCAACCGCATTTTCGGGTTCGCTGGTCCCGACGGAGTCACTTGGGCGCCAATGCAACATGTTATTTATGAGGATTGGCCTGAGGATGTTTACATCGGACTTGCAGCCACCTCTCACAACAACAGCGAACTCGCCACGGCTGTCTTTTCTGATGTACAAATATCTAATCCTTCACCCATCACGGATTTTGATGACTTCAACGGCACGCAAAATCTTTCGGGGGGAGGTGGGGGACCGTCGAGCGCTTTCTTTCCAAATGAAGGTGGTGGCGCGGGCTATAACGTAACCCGACAGACAAATAACGATGTCGATGAGTCAAACGGGCTTATTTCATTGAACTCGTCTGGCAGCGGAGGTGCCCGGACTGCCATCGAGAGTGTTGCCAGCTTGGATACTACACTGGCAGACACAACTTCGACTTTTTCGTTTACCGGCATTGAGTTCGATAACCTTGTTGAACCGCTCAACATTCTTGGTCCAGCTCGAACCCTTGTGGGCGTAAGAGCACAAGAAGGATCAGCCACGAACTCTCCAGACCTTACTTCTGAGAACATTGCTGAACTAGGCGAGGGAATCTACTTCCTTTTTGAAGATGATGATCTTGATCCTGCTTTTGCAGGAACTGCGGGCTTTCAAGGCTCCTCGACTTTGTTTTCCGTTAATTCAGCGAACGCAGTGACTGTCCTCGACTCATTCTCATTGGACACGCTGGACTTTGTTCAGGATGCCAATGGTGTAAACACTACTCCTGTTCTCAACCTTGAGTTTGAGCTTACATCATCCGGAGGCTATACATTTAGTCTTACGGGAGATACTGCTGGCGGGGTACCAGTAACATCCAGTGGTACGTTTGCTGGCCTGCCTGCCGCTGCAGCCTATGCCAACAATCAGTCCGAAGGGCCTGATTTGGCTTTAGCGATTGATAGTATCTCAATTACCCAGACTTTTGGTTCAACTGTACTCCTAGGAGACTGCGATTTAGATGGCGTCGTCAACTTTTCGGATATCCCCGCTTTGGTAGGGATTCTGATCTCTGGCGCTTATATCGAACAGGCAGATTGTAACGAAGACGGCGTGGTGGACTTCTCGGATATCGACCCATTTATAGGGATTTTGATTGCTAATTAGGCTTCGACAACGTACTTTTAGGGGGGCTGTTAGCTGTTGTTGATACCACTCTTGAGCGGGGTGGCTTGGAGGATTAGAGGTTTGTGGAAAGCTTTGCCCCTTTCCCTTTCCCGATCGCCAAAACCCTGCGTTTCAACACGCAAACACGTCCCTTTTGGGGGTTCTCAGGAAATCTGCCAAAAAGTTAACTAAAAATGTTCGATAGAAGAGATAACGCTTGCGTTGCCCGGTATCCTTACTAGAATCAATGCTCGTGATAGACAACCCTTAACACCTTAGACCCTCATGACTGAGGAATCTAAACACCTTAGAAAGTTGCCATGTTAAAGAAATTTTTTATTGCTGCAGCCCTCGTAGTAGCCAGCAGCCCCGCGTTTGTTTCGGCCCAAGATTTCCGTTTCTCGTTTGACCAAAACGCATCGGAATCTACAACCACCGCTACAACAGATGACGCTACCGGATCACTATTCATTTTCGCTGATGAGAACCTTGCTTTCCGCAATATGGATCTCGATTTCTCCAACAGTGACGGTGGTGTTGTCGCCTTTACGAACACAACTGTGTTCAACGCCGGTAACAAGTTCGATTCTTTCGATGCTCTTGTTCCAGAACCTGGTGTGTCAGATCCAGCGACTGATGGTCGTCTGTTTGCCGCGTCATTCTTCAGTGCTGGCCAAGTGCCGGGCAGTGGAGACGCTGACTTCCGCGCAGGAGCCAACGGCTTCTTGCTTGCTCAGGTAGACTTCGACATCGTTGGAGAAGGTACTGCAGACTTTAGCTTCGAGATTGGTGACCTAGGCGTTACTGATCCTAATGGAGCTCAAATTGCAGCATCTCTCGGAACTGGATCTATTACAGTAGCACCAGTCTCAAACATTCCTGAGCCTTCTTCAGCAATTCTGTTGATCTTGGGTGCAGCTGGTATGGTTGCTCGCCGCAGAAGATCATAAATCTTTTAGACTTTTTTAGGTCTTAGATTTTAAAATCAATTAGAAAAGCGACACAGTGTCGCTTTTCTTTTTTTACGTACCTACACGACCTCCAGCATTGGTTACCATGCCTGCCGGACGGCCTTACACCGAAGAGAACGAAGTGCTAACGATCGGTACGGATCAAGCCATCCACGTCAACGTTTAGTTGAACGGCAGATGGCAATGAGCTTGATAGGTACAAGAATAGATTGGGCTACGGACCATCGCCGGTTCCCCCAGTCGTTTGGAGTGCCGTCGAATTTGAATCGGCCGATTTAGGGGCTGACGCTGACTTCGTGCTAAGTCTTAGACTTTCAAAAGATGAAGCGTACCTTTTGCCGCTATTCTTCGGTGCTGAAACGTGGCCAAAGGGCAAGGATGAAGCATGTTGCGATCAGTTCCAACGGTGTCTCCACAAGCGGTGGCAAAAGTAGTCGGTTCGTCACAGTCCTTTCAGAGAACATCTCCAGTAAGTGTTGATCCGTTTTATGGTCAAGAAGCAACCCTTCGGAGGTAGTGTTCCGTGATAAATGTCGGTTGTGAAGCCTAGTTAATGCGATAGCCTATGGATTTAATAAGGTTATTCCGACTTAGGTGAGTGTAATCCACTAGTTCCCGCTGCTGTTCAAAAGGGTTCTAAATGCGCTTAATGATGGCTTGGAGGTGTTGAAGATCACGCTCTACGTGTTAATATAGGTCCATCAAGGAAGCGGTTTCAGCTTTTTGCAATATTCTTGGAATGCGCCGCTTGGGTACTCATGCAATTTCAATTTGGAGCGCGTAATGAATTTAAAAATGTCATTTTTGGCTACTGTTTCTGTAGCACTATTTGCCCTATCGGCGAACGCTGAAGTTATTCACGAGAGTGATTTCGAAGCTGAATCAACCACAGGGTTCGGTCTTGGGGCGGAAACGATGGGTTTCAACGATGCCGGTGGAGATATGATTGGTTTCTCGGGCAACGGCAACCCGGAAACAACGGGTGATTCCATGGGAATTTCGGCATCCAATCCCAACAGCGGTTCTTTCTCCTATGTCAATGACGTAGGAGCAACCACCGACACTGGAGGTCCCAACAATTGGGGAGCAGCTTGGTGTGGTCAGAACACCGAAGGCGGCTCAGGTGGTTTCACTACCCAAGCTGTGGCTGAGGAAAATGGGAATGGTTGCTATGTTGATTTCTCGGCAGGTGCAACATTCACTGTTACTTGTCAGATTGCAACTGACGCGCTTGACCCGCTGACAGGCACGGCGACCGGTGAAGTTCGACTTGAGTTTAATTACGAAGATCCAACCGGTGCTACCGCTCGCGTTGCTGATGTCATTCCTCGAACGGTCAGCGTTCGACTTGGGGCCGCTGATCTGACTGCCGCCTACCAAGAGGTTTCAGTCTCCTACACGCTGACGCAAGCTGACGTAGATTTGGGAGTCAACGCTGGTACTCCAATTAACAGTTGTGCTGCTGTCATGGGGATCGAGGCTGCTGGTTTTGGCGCATCAGACGGACTGATCCATTTCGACGATTTCGTTTTCGAAGTTGACGCTGCCCACGTTATTCAAGTTGGAGAAGGGCATGGCACTGATGCTCTCAAGGGAGATGTTGACTTGAGTGAAACGGTCGACTTCTCTGATATCCCTGCATTCATTACCGTTTTGCAGTCTGGTATTTTCCAAGCCGAAGCAGATTGTGATTGCAGCGGAGAGGTCAACTTCGGTGATATCCCTGCGTTCATCACTATCTTGCAAGCTGGCTAGATAGAACTACTTCGACGAGACGCTGAATAAGTTTCAGATAGAGAGTGGGCCAGTTCGGCTCGCTCTCTTTTTTTGCGCTCATTGAAAAGACGCTGAAATCATGCCCTCATCGACGCGCGGCGCAGATCAACAGTTACTCACGTGGTGAATTGCGAAGCCTGCCACGCTAACGTGACTCTTTCGATTTCCAATGGGGTTATTTCGATCGAAACCCTAGTTGGTTCCCTTAAGCGACCGTTTCCCTCAAGCGACTCCAGTCACTTTTGTGCACGATCAAGGTTCCTTCTTTTCGGCTGGCTGGGCCGCATCTGTCGTTGTAATGGTATTTTACTCTGATATACCAGTTGCTCGACCATTCATCGTTGAGGAGCCCAAGTTGATTAGTAAGCCTTTGATTATTACACGCGTGCGGCAGTTGTCAGTTAGTAGTTACCAACTACTTGAGCAACGACAACTTCTTGCCAGCGTAATATTTGATAGCGGCATTGTCAGTGTCTACGGCAGTGTCACCAACGATGTGATCGAGCTTGTTGGCAGCGCCAACTATGAGAGTTTCACTGTTAAGATTAACAGTGAGCCGAGCCTGACGAAGACTTTTTCATACGTAGACGTCACGCAAGTGACGGTCTATGCAGGTAGCGGCGATGACCGCGTCACCAACACGCTGCTTCGTGACACTCTCATTTACGGCGGTAGCGGAAACGACTACATCGAAGGCGGATATCGCAATGACGTTCTGTTTGGTGGTGACGGTGACAACACATTGGTCGGTGGTAATGGAAACGATACGCTCCGAGGACACAGTGGGACCGACTGGATCTTTGGTGGCAATGGAATGGATCGGCTCTTTGGCGGAGCTGGCAACGATTACCTTCGAGGGGATAATGGAGACGACGAACTTCATGGGGAGCGTGGCGCCGATCGGCTATTCGGTGGCGAGGATGACGATAGACTTTTCGGAGAGCTAGGCAACGATGAGCTTGCCGGAGAGAACGGGAATGACTTGCTAATTGGTGGCGCTGGCGACGATCTTCTGCAAGGCAACTCCGGGAATGATTTGCTCAATGGAAATGAGGGGGCTGACACCATCAACGCCGGGCCTGGCGACGATACGGTCTACGGAGGTGTCGGTGACGATGTGATTACCGGTTTTGATGGCATTAACTTCCTCAATGGAAACGGTGGCAACGACCGAATCAATGGCGGGCAAGCCGTTGACAACATTCAGGGCGGAAGCGGGGATGATTTCCTTGCCGGTCACCAAGGAAACGACGTGCTCATTGGTGGCAGTGGCGACGATCGCATCCTCGGTAACGAGGGTAATGACTTGCTCAATGGAAATGAAGGCAACGACAGCATTATCGCCGGTTTGGGAGACGATACAGCCAACGGAGGAACGGGGCACGATTTCATCACCGGTATTGAAGGCCGCAATACCCTCAATGGTAATGGCGGCAATGATCGAATTCACGGCGGGCACTCCGTCGACAGTATTCGAGGCGGAAGCGGGAGTGATTTCTTGGCCGGCGCCAAAGGTAACGACGTACTGTTTGGTGGTCCTGGCAACGATTCCATCTTTGGCGGTTCCGATGACGACCGCCTCGAAGGAGAACAAGGCGACGACTCTCTCTACGGACAGCAAGGCGATGACTTTTTGGTTGGCGACCAAGGTGATGACCTCATTTTCGGAAACGACGGCAACGACGAGATTCTGGCCTCGTTTGGGAACGACCGCATCAACGGGGGCAGTGGGTCGGACCTGTTGTACTACTTCTCCAACGAAAATAACCTTCGAGTAGATCCCGTCGGCACAAGCTACCGTGTGACTGACCTTAGGGTTCCCGCTGAACTTCGCACGTATGGCATCGACCAGTTGTCCAATGTAGAGGAGCTTGCCATCGGAGAGGAGTCAAACGTTGTAAGAAGGCCGATAGCCGATACGGTGAGTCGCATGGGCGACTCGAATGAAGTCGTCGCACGGATTAATGATGTTTTGCCCGACGGCTGGAGTTCTCGAGTTCGCATCGTGGGCGACGATGTTTGGCTGAGAACTGTAAAACCCAATGGCACGACCGATTTGGATTTCCGTTTAGGTTCTGCCGGTGTGATTGCTGAAATTCGTGACGGTGTCAATGGCCAAAGCTTACTGGCGCCTTCGTTTAAAGGCGAAGTGACAGACTGGGTTGTTCAGTGGACGGTGTGGGAGGGAGGACCAACGGTCCGCCACGACGTTCCATCGTTGCCTGATTTTGAAGATCGATTCAACATGACTCAGGCCGGCACTTTCGACAACTTGCTGAACGGAACTGCAGACGTCGACGTTGATTCGCAAAGGGGGCAGGTCGACGTATGGTCGATCGTTGACCGCAACTGGAAATCGGAGCAGGATCCGCACATGGATGGGACGATCACGGCGTTGACTCGCACCACCATCCTAGATGGTGGCGCGATTCTTATACGTCGAGTCGTTCGCATCGGGGAAATTCAGCTCAATGGAGCACCTGTTTCTCTGGCCAGTCCATTCTTTGAGGCGTGGACTCCGCTTTCCGATTCTGCATTCGACTCACTGGCCCTTAGTATTGATGCCAGAGGAAATCCCGATCAATGGTTCACTGATGGACAAGACATTCCTAGATACCAGCATACTAACGTACGAAATACCCGCGGTTGGGCGACTGGCTTTGTCCGTCAGAATTCTGGGGGCGGCAATAATCTGTCGGTTGTCTATGGTACCGACAAAGGAACCGTATACCGTTCGGACGGATCTGAAACTACTTCTCACAGCTATCAACTGAATACTTTGGACTTCGCGGGTGGAATGGCCATATTACCCGCTCTCTTTCCCGGCACTCTGAGTGAAGGGGCGATTATTGACCAACACTTGATCCTGTTGCCTCGCGACAACATTAATTCGTCGACGCCAATAGTGTTGGATGCGTTGGCAGACCAGCTTCCTCCACCTAGGGTTTACCATGCAGGAGCAGAGCTTCGCGGCGAGCTTTCAACCATCGCCAATAGGCTGTCAAATTTGACGGGTGAAACTCGGATCGCAACAGACAACATTGGGCGCTTGCTTTAACGACCTACCAAGTGTGCGTATCATGGAAGAAACTTCGCTGACTGAGATTGGCTGAACCACATGTCAAATTCCAAAGATGAAATCCTCTGGGTTGATTGCCTAGGCGGGCTTGCCGTCGGGGGCTTTGTACTTCTGTTCTATAGACTTTTGAGCGATTGGGACAGCCTGCCAACCGCAATTGTTGTCGCAATGGGGGTGGCCAATCTCGCTTACGGCAGCTACTCCCTTTTCGTTACCCTGCGTAAACCTCGTCCTTTGCTGATGGTCAAACTTCTTGCCATCGCGAACATGTTATGGCTGGTGATTTGCTTAGCGTTAGCCATAGCCTATTGGCGACAGATATCTTGGTTCGGAATACTACATGTGGTTGGTGAGGGGATCTATGTTGCCACGCTTGGATTGATCGAGTGGAAGCGGCGTGTGCTCCTGGCGGGTTAAAACAGGCGGACTAGAAGTCTGTCAGTTGGAAAGTAGACACCCGGTTTAGTATCTTAGCCCCTAGTGAATCTCCCAGCCCGTTTCGGTGTGGGAGATCGCTGTCGCATTATTTGCCCATGGTTCCCTCGAATTGAGTATCATGGGCAATTCACTTTCCGACCGACAGATATTATGTCGGTCTCATTTCCAGTCTCACTCCGAATTCGAAAATGCAACCTTCGAAAAGTGCGAAAGATGATCCTTTCCAGAATGCCCGCCAAGAAACCGGCGTGATGCGTTGTCCGTTCGAAGGCGAGATGATCACGATGTTGCTCCGGCACGTAGAGGTTCGCCGCGCAGCTGCAGATTGGAAACAGTTCAGCTCAGACGCGCCCTTTCGGGTTCCTATTCCCTCTGAAGAAGAAATGCGATCGGTCCGGCAGTTGCCTATCGAAGCGGATCCGCCTGACCACAAAGAGTATCGGAAATTAACGGAGCCCTTTTTTCTCCGAGCCAAACAACCGGAGGTGGTTGCCGCGGTCAAGCAATTGATCCAATCCGTCGTCGATTCGTTCACGAGCGGCGAGTCTTTTGATGCCGTTTCTGAATTTGCGTTGCCCATTCAGTCTCGCGCGTTGACGCATTTGCTCAACATGCCTGAATCAGAAGCGGAGATTTGGATCAAATGGGGCATCCATGTTTTCCAACCGCAAGAAGATGAAACGAAGCGCGGCAGCAAGCTCGAAACTTATTTGACCGAGACGTTTGATGCTGCGGAAGCGAATCCCGGAGATGATTTCTTCAGTGCGCTTACCCAAGCTGAATTTCGCAACAGAAAGCTAACGCGCGACGAATGCATGGGCTTTGCGAATCTCGCATTCGCTGGAGGACGCGACACGATCATTCACAGTATCACGTCGATTATCGCTTGGCTTGCCTCGCATCCGGAAGCTTTGGAGTTTCTGCGCGAAGATACAAAACGGATCACTCTAGCCATCGAGGAATTTTTTCGCGTATTCATGCCGCTGACACAAATCGGTCGAGTCTGTCCAGAGGGTGCCGAAGTGCATGGAGTAGAGGTCGCACCGGGGGAGCGAATCGGATTGTGCTGGGCTTCTGCAAACCGTGATGAATCAGTGTTTGAAAATGCCCAGGAAGTCATTCTAGATCGACGCCCAAATCCTCATGTTTCGTTTGGTTTTCGCGACCACCTGTGCCAAGGTGCCGCTCATGCGCGACTAGTGATTCGATCAATGCTCGAAGCGTTTTGCAACAGTGAAATCTCGATCGAGTTGATCGCAGAAGTCCCACACGTAGAGCAAGCGAAAGAGTATACCCGCGCCGTTGGATACGACCAACTAAAGGTGCGCTTTCGTCGCAGGGAAGGTTAAGCCTTGGTGACACGGACCATTGAGACCTGCTATAGTCTCCGCAGAGATACAAGCGCATGACCAAGGAAGGATTCGAGTATGACGGCGTCACCAAATCTATTGAGTTCATATGAGTTACGAGACCTGAATCTGAGGAATCGGGTTGTGCTGGCTCCACTAACGAGGTCCCGATCAGGTCTCGCTCGGATCCCCAACGAACTAATGGCCGAGTACTATGTGCAACGTGCGTCGGCCGGTCTGATTATTACCGAAGCCACGACGATATCGGCAAGGGCCAATGGCTGGGAGCAGTCGCCGGGAATCTATACCGATGATATGCAGGAAGGCTGGAAGAAGATTGTGGACGCGGTCCATCGCCAAGGTGGTAGGATTTTTTGCCAGTTGTGGCACACCGGACGAGCATCTCACAGCAGTTTCTTGCACGGTGAATTGCCGGTCGCGCCTTCAGCAATCAAGATCGAGGGCGATGGAGTTCACACCTCAAGCGGAAAACTGCCTCACGAGGTTCCGCGTGCGTTGGAGACATCGGAGCTTGCAGGAATTGTTGATGACTATCGATCAGCGGCAATGCGTGCCAAAGCGGCTGGGTTCGATGGAATTGAGATTCACTCGGCCAATGGGTATCTCTTAGACAGCTTCCTGCAATCCAAGACGAATCATCGTACGGATCAGTACGGTGGCAGTGTCGAGAATCGGTATCGATTACTGGAAGAAGTTCTTCAAGCAGTGACGAAAGTGTTTCCGTCCAACCGGGTGGCTGTCAGACTGTCCCCCAACGGAGTGTTCAATGACATGGGTTCGCCCGACTACCGCGAGCAATTTTCTTACGTGGCGATGCAGTTGGATTCTTTTCGGTTGGCGTATTTGCACGTAATGGACGGGCTGGCGTTCGGATTTCATGAACTTGGAGAGCCGATGACGTTGGGCGATTTCCGAGAGCAGTTCGCAGGCCCATTGATGGGGAACTGCGGATACACGCAAGCGACCGCCGAGGCGGCGATTGAATCGGAGGCTGCGAATATGATTGCTTTCGGGCGTCCGTTTATCAGCAACCCAGATTTGGTCGAGCGTTTTGCAGGTGGATTGGAATTGGCTCCCGACGCCGACATGTCGACTTGGTACAGCCCGATTGGCGCCAAAGGTTACACCGATTTCCCGAAGGCGTCGTAGACTTCTGTAGTCTACGACTTTTTGAAAATGCTGGCACCTAGTGGCGGTAGCGTCACGTTGATTGACCACTCACGGCCCTGCGCTTCGACTTGTTCGGCTTCGATGCCCATGCCGTTACCTTGATTGGTGCCCGAGTACAGTGCGCTGTCGCTGTTGAACAATTCACGGTAGTGGCCCGGTTCTGGAACACCGATACGGTAGTTCTCGTAAACGACTGGGGTGAAGTTAAGACCGGTCAATGTGAAATCTGCCGGATCTTTCGCTCTGCGAAGATACGCCAACACGCTTTTGTCGCCGCTCATGGAA
>CAZDBE010000022.1:0-18414 GCA_964503675.1 uncultured Pirellulaceae bacterium
AGCTCCCCCGGTAGGACTTGAACCTACGACAAACGGATTAACAGTCCGTCGCTCTACCAACTGAGCTACAGGGGAATGTGTTGCTTAAAAGGACACTTTGGCGAACAAAATGTTCACTGGCCTCATTTAGCAGGGACACAGTGTAGGTAACCCACTTTGTTTCGGCAAGTGCGTTTCCAAACGCTTTTCAATATCGATTTTTCCTTAAAATATAGCAAAAAAAGGGCCGAATCGGAGACTCAATCGGTTGAGTCTGACCGCCGGTTACCCGACCCCTAAGCGGGACTACGATATGACAAATGTTAAACTGCGTGCACTTCCAAATCGCCCAGTTTAGCAATTCCCCGATTCTCAGAATATCCGGACATCGGAGCGCCCCGAAGCAGCATATTGAGCCAACAATGCTGAGCGCTGAATCAATGCATCAGCACAGATTGGAACTGCCCAAGTTCTTCCGCAATCCACTTCCCGGACGGAATGAACGGTAGGTTTTTTATGTTCGGGCTAGGCATTCTCCTGCCCATTGTTTTTTAGTGAGAGTTTGATGTTTCGAAACGATTTTAGATTTCGCGCTACCAAGGCAGTCTTGCCAGTGGCAATGTTGTGCGTGTTAAGCCTGTCGTTGGAGGCTCGCGCGCAAGAGTTTGGTTATATCAGTCAACAACCGGCGATGACCTACACTTCCTCGGTTCCCAGTTACACACCGGCGATGGCTGCCCCGGTGACGTATGCATCACCCGATGTGATCAGTTCTCAGCCCGTCTACCACTCAACTTCTAATCATCAGCTAGGACTGGCGCAGTCCAAAGCCGCCCGAGCAGCACAGATGGGATTGCGTGGGCACCTCGGCGGTGGACTTGGCGGGGCAAAATACGAAGGCGTTGGCTGGTCCAACCAATCGCCTCAGCAAGCGATTGAGCACTGCTGTTATTGGGGAACGCGCCCAACGGCACAAATCGGAGTCTCCAAAGGACGGGACGGTTGCTGGTACGCATGCGTGCTATACCATTGATAAACAACTTGTTGATCACAGATTGATAAACCAGAAGCCGCGCTGCAATTCATTGCAGCGCGGCTTTTTCTTTCTCGTACCTCCTAGTGCGAAGTACGACTCTTAGAATGAGAAAGCTATTTGTTTGAGCTACGTTCGTTGTAAAGTTCGCAGTTGTCGCAGCGCTACCGAGGCTGAGCGTAGCCGGTGACGAAGTTGATGCGCGGGAGCGCCCCAACATCGTGATCGTGTTGGGCAATGGTTCTGGAGGACGTGAGTAACCACGCGGCAAACCATTTGAGTGCCCATATTTCTTGGCCAATTTAGCTAAGGATCCGTCGGAGGAAACCAATCTGGCTGAGCAACAATCCGAGGTCCTTGGGCGATTGGAAGAATCGTTCAAGCAGATTGCCGGCAACTGGAAGAATTCGCGCTAGTGTTGAGTTCAGGGCTCGCGACGCAGCCAGCGAAAGAAACCAGCACACATTCAAGCGATAGCGCACTCGTTCGTCGTCGCGCTGTTGGTTTTTTGGGCACTGCAAACGAGAAATTTGATTTTGCCAGCATCTTCCGAACCGTCTGGATCCACTAAAGATATCTTTTTGGTGTTTGCCTCGCCTTTGAGTGATCGCAACGCTGCATGTTTCGCGGGCAAGCCTCAGCGGCGGGTTCCCTAGCGCCGCTGTCGCTACCGCAAAAGAGCGTCACGGGCGAGGAGAGTTCCAACAAAAAATATTTTTCTCTGGCACGTACTCTGCGAAAGGGGAGTTTGATTCTTAGGACACTCTTTGAAGATGGAGTAATCGATGTCAGACAAACTACGTGAAGGAACACGTAAAACTAAAGGATTGGCCACGACCGCTGTTGTGACTTGCTTTTTGATCATCGCTTCAGTTTCGACACTCGATGCGTTACTGGTTGCGTGGAATCCAGAGATACAACACGTTGAAAAAAACCCAATCTGCCTAGCGCTGATTCAAATGGCACCGCGCTCGTTAGTCGTCTTTTATGCAGGCAAAGGGCTAGGGACGCTCGGTGTGCTTGCAACACTCGGGTATCTATTGAAAGTGAACGTTTATCGGCCAAAAATCGTCCTAGCCACTATCACCCTTTTCCAGATCGGCTTGCTAACGTATTTGTACTTGTCCGATCCACTGATTGGAGGGCTGCCGAATTTTGCACTGCTGTTTCGCGATACTCAAGAAACAGTTTTCCAAATGGGTTACCACTAATGGTTGGTCACGCTGGTCAGCGCAGAGTTGACCGCGACTAGAAAATCGCAGCTTGGCCACTTCTGCCCGAGTGAATTAACACGAGAAATAGATTGGCATTGGTGACCATCCTACGGAATTTGGCGTACGAACGAAGCAAAATGGGTTTAGCGTACCCAATCGATTTGCCCTTACTCCATTTTCTTCAGACGATCAGCAACGATAGAAAGTCTCGGTGCGGCCAGTGGAATCGCGTCCAGCAGGTTGCCTGCCGACAGAACGGTCTTTTTGGCAAGTTCGATGTACTCGGGCTTCTCCAATTTCTGCCCAAGATACAGTAAGTTTCCCGCGGAGACACTTGTCCCCGATGGCACTGCGTTGTCAATCGCGCGTTTTGTGCGGATCAACAAACTCTGATGGTCACTGGCAGTGTAGAAGTATCCGCCGCTTGCGTCATCATGAAACAGCTCGTTCTGCTTTAGTTGAAGTTGCTCTGCCGTTTCGATCCAACGTTGCTCGCCGGTAGCGCGATGCAGTGCAATCAGCCCGTCGATCAATTGCGCGTAATCGGTGAGGTAAGCATTGAGTTTGGCTTCGTTGTTGGTGAAAGTCCGCCACAGTCGTCCGTCATCACGACGTAGTTTGTCCAGCGCAAACTCGGCTGCCTTTGTTGCCGTGTGAGTGTAGACGTCATTTTTGAAAATTCGACCTGCATCAGCAAAGGCGCGGATCATCATCCCGTTCCACTCGGTGAGGATTTTAGAATCCATCAACGGACGGACGCGCTTGGCGCGAATGTCAAACAACTTCTTTCGGATGGGAGTCAGTTTGGCCTCCAGCTGGTCCACTGACAGGTTCATCTGGGCGGCGACGGAGCCAAATGGAGCCGAAGGTTGCGGTGCATAGTATTCGTTCTCGAAATTCGGAGCTTGGTCGATCGAATAGACTTTGGCGAACAGTTCAAATTCATCATCGGCGAGAGCTTCCTCGATTTCCTTTTTCTCCCAACGATAGAACTTACCTTCTTCCCCTTCGGAATCCGCGTCCAGTGCGCTGTAAAATCCGCCCGCTTCGGTGGTCATCTCGCGTTTGATAAATTCGAGAGTTCCATCGACGGCTAGCTTAAATGTAGGGTCTTTCTCAAGCTCCCATGCTTCGGCGTAGATGGAGACAAGTTGCGCGTTGTCGTAGAGCATTTTTTCGAAATGGGGAATCTTCCAAAAGCGATCAACACTGTAGCGATGAAAGCCACCGCCAAGGTGATCGTAGATGCCGCCGGTGTGAATACGCTGGAGAGATTCGACCAGCATTTTTTTGGCTTGGGTGCTAGTTTCGAGCCCCGGTTGTTTGGCCATGTGTAGCAGGAATAGGAAATTAGATCCCTCAGGGAATTTCGGCCTGTTGGGGGAGGCCGGCGAATAACCAAAACCACCATATTCCGGATCGTAAGTTTGCGTTAATGCGTCGAGAGTTTCATTGGTCCAGCGCGATTGAATGGCCGTTGGTAGATTATCTGATTTGCCTTCCAATTGAGCGCGTGTGACTTCGGTGATGGCATCGGCGTTTTTTTCGATTGCTTCCTTTTGATTCTTCCAAGCGCCGTCGAGTTTTTTTATCAAGCCTAAAAATCCGGGGGATCCTCGGCGATCACCGTCGCGCGCAGGAAAATAGGTGCCGCCGAAAAATGGTTTTGTATCAGGAGTAAGGAACATCGAAAGTGGCCAGCCACCTCCTTTGCCGTTTCGCATCATCCGGTTGAGCACTTGAAGACTTTCCATGTAGATTTCATCAACGTCAGGACGCTCTTCTCGATCGACTTTGATGCAAACGAAATTCTCGTTGAGAAATTTGGCAATCTCTTCGTCGTGAAAAGACTCGTTTTCCATAACGTGGCACCAATGGCAGCTCGAATAACCCACCGAAAGGAAAATGGGCTTTCCTTCAGACTTCGCTTTCGACAGTGACGCTTCGTTCCATGGAAACCAGTCGACCGGATTGTGGGCGTGCGCCAATAGGTAGGGACTGCTCTCGTTGACTAGAGCATTTGAATGGCCAGTGTCGGTATGCTTTGCGACCGCAGGTTCTTCTTGTGCTAGTGCGGTTGAACCATGCGTCATGAAAAGTGACGTCGCCAGAACAAGCGCTGTAAGGAACAGCTGGGTTGTTTGGTTGCGTGGAGAGCGTGAATAGTCTGGCATCGTTGATTTTACTTTGTAATTGGTGAAGCGCCGTGCTTGGGTAACTTGGCAAGCCATCAAGGGGCGCATAAAAAAAGATCCGGTCGGGACGAAATAAAGGTTCCCCAACCGGATCAAGAATAACGCCGGATAAATTTTTTGTCGCCCGCTGTAATGGGCAAATGTGTGGGAAGTATATCAACGAAAAACGATTTGTGTCAATCAAAATAACCGGTATAAGTGAAACAGTGGTATGACATCACGATTGTAGGCCGTTTTTGTGTGGCTTAGGACACCGTTAGTTGAATAAACGCAATTGAACCCACCAAAACCAAAGGGTTTTCAGCCCGCGGGAAAGAGCCTCAAACCCGTTTTCTGGCTCGTTTGCTTTTTGACAGTCACGCAAACGGAACCTAACTTTCCAGCGAACCATCGTCTCCCGCGACCGGATCGCAGTATTCCAACACGCTTGCGATTCGGGAACTCACCTTCCTTCATCAAATTGTCATCCCACCGCCGCCATGCTCCAGATATTCAATGCCGACAGCCCGACTGACGACACCGTGCCGTTGATTGCTTCGGAGGAGCCGATGCACGAGCAATCAGGTGGTACAGTAATGCAAACGCTTGCGCGCCAGTTGCACGCGGAGACCGAAAAGCGATTCTTTCTTGAGGAGGCAATCGATCTGTTGGATTTGGAGGTCGGCAAAGATAGCTCCGCTTTGATGAACGTCCTAAATCTTCTTAATCGGACCGCAGACACAAGGCAGATCTTGATTGCGGACAAGGACGGGCAAGTGTTTGAGTCCAGTTTTTCGGTGGGTCAGTATCAGTCAGAGCTGTCAATCGGTACGGTTACATGGTTGATTGATCAGGCTGAGCGCACGTGCCGGCAGCACACAACCAACTCGAAGCCTTCCATTACTCGACTGACAGTAGATCAGGAAGTGCTGACGATGCCGCTGCTTGATCGTGGTGATCCGAGGAGGTGGGTGATTGCGATTGGAGATTCCCGCAAACTCAGTCTCAACGATCGGCGTTGGTTGTTTGAATCTGCCCGTCGATTGCTCGAACGATTGACCGTCAAATTTGACTGAGGACGGAAACGTCTTGGATGAATCCGAAGCGACAAGCCCACGATTTTTGGCAGTTTGATCGGGACTCCGGAAGTCCTTGCCCATCGCATCTGAACCAGCGTTTGCCCGCTTTTTTTCACGGTGCTAGCTCTTAATCGCGATTAATCTTAGAACCCCCCCATTTTGCGTATCTCGTCTGTCCAGACGGACCAGAATGTTTAGAATTGGCCATTCGATTGGGAATCTCCGATATTGAGAGAGGTGATTTTCGCCACTTCATGATTTTGCAACGATGCCTCGATCTCTGGCAGTCTCGAAAGGATTCAGCATGCTACATAGCTCAAGCTATCGCCTAACCGCGATGACTTTGATGCCCGTTCTATGGGTTGCCTTAACAGTGGCGGCGCCTGCAGCAATGGCTCAAACACTGCGCTCAGACAAAGAAGCTTCTTTTGAGGATCAGTTTTGGAAGTACTTGGTCGGGAACAATTATAAAAATTGGTCGCCGGGTCCTAATGAGTCTGCAGGATTCTACAGAGGGGAGAATCCACATGGCGCGTATCTAAAGATGTATATCAATCGCACTGCCGCTGGCAGCATTGACGATATGGCGGTGGGCAGTGTCGTTATTCTAGAAAATTACCTCAAAGATCAATCGCTAAAGACGATCTCAGTGATGTATCGAACAGCGGGATTCAATCCCGACGGGAACGACTGGTATTGGATTGAGTACAATCCTGATGGGTCGGTTGTTCGTTCGGCCGCAAAAGCCAACGGGGCACGTAATCAGATTCACAATGTTAGCCTGACTACGTCTCCCAAACGGATGGTCATGGGGAAGGCATCGAATTGCATAGGGTGTCATCAGTCGGCCGCAGGCGAGGATTTCGTGTTTTCGAATGATCGAATCGAGGAGTCATCAGAGAAGGTTGTAGAGATTGTGGCAGAAAAAGTAGTAGAGAACGTGCCAGAGAAGGTTGTAGAAGAGGAAGCTTCGGGAGACGAGTCAGATCGATTCGGCTTAATCGCCGACGCCGAAGCTGATGATTTTTTTGGTTCGCGCTAACGCACCAGTTGGGCAGCGCTGCCTGATCCACCACGCCCTTTGACCAAGTTGAACGCAAACAGCGCTAAAAGTTTGGCTCAATGTTAGCAAACGAGATGCTGTTTTCGATTTGCTGCATGACATTGCCAAATGGGATTGCACTGTGTTTGCCAAAGTGCGCGTGGCGGGAAAGTTTGGCACGAGTTAACGCCGGTGACGTCATGCCGCATAGAAACCTTGTCACCGAGCGACTGCAATCCAAGGCCGCCGGATTTTCGGCCATCAACGTTGTGACTACGTCGATTGTGGTCGAAGGCAATTGGGGAACATCGAACGCCGGCAGTTCAAACGGTCCTTCTTTCTGACAGAAAGAGCATTCGCCGCAAGGATGCTCTAGAGGTTGTCCAAAGTGTTGTGACAGGACCGCGGCTTGGCATTCAGTAGCCCGTGCCAGATCGACAACCTGTGAGGTACGCCGCACTTCGTTCTTCTCGCGCTCGACCGCCGATGAGTGAAAGTGTTGAACCAGATCGTCAACGGACGAGATCGGCTTCAATTTCCGATAGCCGTGAACCAGACCCGTCGACCGTAGCTCAATCCAGCCCTTCTCTGCGAAATAATCCAACGCTCGGACGATGCGTGACCGCTCGCACCCCAGCTTTTCCATCGCGGCGAGAATATCCAGATGAAACCAGACCTTTTTCTTCTTACTGCAGGCCAGCAGTCGTTTGGCAAACTCTTGTTTTTCACCGGAAAAATTCCCAAGGATCTCCGTTGAGGGTACATTCGGCTTGAACGAGTACGAATCGTAACGCGGAGATGTCGATTCTAAGTAGCCCTGCAATTCCATGCTCGTAAGCAACGTTTTGACAACCAACGATCGAATATTGCAGAGGTTGCCAAGTTTGATTTGCCCGATGAAGAATTCGTCCTCTTGTTGGTCGATCTGTTTAACAAATTCTCGGATGGAGCTTTCCGAGGGAGTGTCACCATAGACGAAATTCTCTAGCGTGATTCGGTCCTCGGGAACCAGTAGTAATTCGCAATGTGAAACCAATCCGTCTCGGCCAGCGCGACCAATCTCTTGGGTATAGTTTTCCAGTGACTTTGGTGGATTAAAATGGTAGACGTAGCGAATGTCGGATTTGTCGATGCCCATTCCAAAAGCGATTGTGGCCACGACGATTTTGTTCTCTCCGTTCATGAACCACTCCTGAATTTGCGCCCGGTCTTCGGGCTCCATTCCACCGTGGTAGGCTTTGGCATCCAGTCCCGCTTGTTGGCAAGCGGCCGCAATTTCCTCAGTTGTTTTCTGCAGCGACACGTAAACGATTGTGGCGCCGGGAGGATTATTCTTTAGACGGTCGATCAGGATTTCCATGCGCTGGTGAGGCTCGAGGATGCGCGAACGAAGGTGCAGATTAGCGCGAAAGAACTCCGTGCAAATCGCGTTGCCTTCAGCAATATCAAATGCCGCACACACATCCTCCTGAACCGCCGGCGTGGCAGTCGCAGTCAATGCAAGGACGCGCTGGACGTTCAACTTCCGCGACATCGCGGCCAGTTTAAGATAGTCGGGACGAAAATTGTGTCCCCACTGACTGATGCAGTGTGCTTCGTCGATCGCGAACAGCGAAATTTTTACGCCGTCGAGCGAGCTGCGAAAACGCTCGTTGAAGAAACGCTCCGGTGCCACGTACAGCATTTTGGCAGTGCCACTGCGGATCTGATCCATAGCGCTGCGGTACTCCTCCCAAGGCAGGCTGGAGTCTAGACGCACTGCAGCGATGCCTTTGGCTTGCAGTTGGTCAATCTGATCCTTCATCAACGCGATCAATGGAGAGACAATGACCGTGAGTCCATCGAACATCAACGCTGGTAACTGATAACAGAGCGATTTTCCGCCGCCGGTGGGGAACACTGCCAAGACAGAATCACCATTTAGTAGGCGATCGATGACATCTTTCTGCCCCGTGCGAAATTCATCAAAACCAAAATGTTGTTTGAGGATGGCTTGGGCATCGGCGAGGACAGGCGTTGTCATAGCATCAATCCTGTTGAGCGAAGTGAAAAGGTGGTGACAATCAAGTTAACAATTCGGTTATTCTATGACCTTCAATCCGCTTTGCAAGAAACGCCAACCCATGATCGCTAGAACCTATCTAACCATTGTCGCGCTGCTTTATTTTGGGTTGTCGATGTGGTGTACTTTTGCTCCAGCCGAGACATCTCAAAAAATCGGCTTCACGCTCAACGGCGGGTCGGGAAAATCCGAGTATATGACCGTCTATGGTGGGTTGGAGTTTGGACTCGCTTTGGTTCTGATCGTTTTTGCTTGGCGGCCGGGAATGGCCAATGAAGGGGTGCTGGTTTGCGTGCTGATTCATGCCGCGCTTGTGCTGTTCCGAACGGCCAGTCTATTTTGGTTCAGTGATGTCGAACCGATGACTTGGAAGTTGGCAGCGGGTGAATGGGCAATTTTGTTGTTGGGATTGGCGACGATGTTCTACAATGGGAAATCGGCAGTTTAGTGCCATCATTGTGCTGCGATGTTTTTCGGGGCAGGCAGTCTCGATCGTACTGGCCAAACGCTATTCACGAGTGGTTCAACCGGCTGCTGCAGCGCCCTCTTGTCGTTTACAGAGATCAATAACAACCACGGTTGCCAGAATGGATACGGCGTCTTCGCCCTCAACGATATTGACCCCATAAACCCCACTGATGGAAAACATCTTTCTGGACACCATCGCTACGACTCCGGACTTTCGGCGAAACTCGTACTCATAATTCCAAAAATTGCCTTCGATTTCATAGTCGTTTGGCCCCGGAATGTCCAACAAAAACTGCTTTTTGAACCAGCTGAACTTCTTTGAAATAGTCGCGTAAGGTTTGACCCCGAGATACAATTCGAATGTTGGCAGGAAGTTCAACATCTTTTGTTGGATGCGAGCTACCTCAACGCCATCGGCCGTTTCTACAGTCAGGTCATGACCGAACGATAGTATTTTCCCTCGTACGGCATAAGCTAGTTCGCCTCTGCCATCCTTGATGTGGTAATTTGATCCAATGGACAGCAGCTTTGAATTGAGTTGAAATTGCATTTGATCTCACAGGTTTAGACGATTTCTTGTTTCTCTAAATCAACGGTCGCTACAGGAGGCTTTCGCTGGTCAGTAGCAGATCTTGGCGAAAATCGATGCTCAGTCTTTAGTTTGATCGCTCAAGAAGCTTACTTTGCCACGCGAATCCACTTAGGAGAAGACTAACGGCAAGGTATTGAAACTCTTGTTTCATTCAAGTGGTACGTTTAATACACACCCAGTGGAATCCAAAGGAGACTGTGATGAAAAGAGTGCTAACCATGACCGTCTGCTTGATCGCCGTGCTGATCTTGTTGCGACGTGTCAACTCACAACAGATGCAAAGCCCAACTAGTTCAGACCAGCAAGTCGATAAACCGTCCGAAGAATCGGCAAGTGTGATTAAGGAAAAACCAACTCCTAAATCTACCGAAAATCGGGCTGCCTTCGATTCGGGTCGCACGAGCAAATACGATCCGCTGAAGATTGCTAATGACAAAATTGAAACGCTCGATTTGAAATTTCGTGACGACGATCGCGACCGTGATGTTCCGGTGCTGGTTTATCTTCCGAAATCGACGAAGCCTGCCGCCGTGATAGTTCACAGCCACGGTCTGGGTGGTACGAGAAAGACATCCCCGTTTCTTGGCAAGCATTGGGCAGCGCGCGGGTTTGTAGCGGTGTTCGTTCAGCATCCCGGTAGTGACGATTCGATTTGGACTGATTTGCCCAAATGGAAGCGATTGCGAGCATTTAAATCCGCAGCGAACGCCGCCAACTTGAAGCTTCGTGTGGGAGACGTATCAGCGGTGATTGATCAACTTGAAAAATGGAACGATAAGAAAGGTCATGCATTGAAAGCCCGACTCGACTTGGACAAAATTGGAATGTCGGGTCATTCATTTGGTGCCGTGACGACTCAGCATATCGGTGGCCAAGTTTCTTTTGGCGGTCCAGCATATGCGGACAATCGCATTTCTGCAGCGATTCCGATGAGTCCCAGTTCGCCTCGAGCCGGCGGAGGAGAAAGAGCCTTTGGTAAAATTAAAATGCCTTGGCTGTGCATGACGGGTACTCACGATACTTCTTTGATTGGCGGAGCCTCGGTCAAAAGTAGACTGGCCGTTTATTCGGCGCTACCAGCGGGTGACAAGTATCACCTCGTTTTAAAGAATGCCGAGCACTCAGCGTTCACCGAGAATAAACTGTTCGGAGACAAGCTTCCAAGAAACCCAAATCATCATCGCGCGATCAAAGCGATCAGCACGGCGTTCTGGGAGAGCTACTTAAGCAAAGACGGCGCAGCAAAAAAGTGGCTGAGCGCGGATGTTCGATCGGTATTGGAAGACGACGATCAATGGGAGAAGAAGTAGAAGTCGATTGCCCCTTCTCTTTTCTCTGAGAATGTTGGAACAAGAATTTTCTTGACGAGGCTGCCAATATTCGGATCGCGGTCGCGAATAACGGTTATTGCTAACTCTGACCGGCATTGGGACCTGTGCCCGCATGTGCGACAATGTAGCAGAATTTCAACGAGAACCGCTGACGGGCGATGGCACAGTGATGGATGAAGCGACGTTTGAGCAATTTCTGATTTGGGTCGATGGAGTTGGGGGATACCTCGTTTGCGGTGGAGTCCAACATCAGCTTGGCCAAGCGATTGCGGACACTGATGTTTCGATTCCGCTACGGGGCGACCTCGACAGGAAACACGCCACCATTGAGAGTGTCGATGGTAACCACGTCTTGACGCCTGTTGGGAAAGTCCATGTCGACCAACGTCTGATCGAACGACCGGTTGTGCTAAACTCGGGGCAGATTTTTCGAATGGGCGAACTGGTTGCCATGAAATATCGCAAGCCACATCCGTTCAGTGGAACGGCCGTTTTGGAGTTTGAGTCACGTCACCGTACGTTTCCGTGGTCTGATGCGGTGTTGCTGGCTGGAGATACGATTGTGATGGGCCCTCAGCAGCGCAATCATATCGTTTGCCCAAAATGGACCGAAGAAGTCGTGCTGTTTCGTCGATTGGGAAAATGGTACTACAAGTCGAAGGCTCAGATCCAAGTCGACGGGAAGAAGGGCACTTCCGACACGGTGCTCTCTCGAAACAGCCATCTTGATAGTCAGGAGTTTTCATTCAGCATCGAAGGGTTGTGATACTCTAGCGCAATGATTCCCGATCACTATGACGCCATCGACTGCAAATGAACACAACAAGGTCGGGCTCGGCAGTATATAATAGCGTTTCACTTCCTCGAACAGTCAGATCGTATTGAATGAAGTTTTCCTATCCCAGTGGCGCTAAACCCCTTGCGGGTTATACGATCAAGCGCGGGATCGGTATCGGCGGATTTGGGGAGGTCTACTTTGCCATCAGTGACGCCGGTAAGGAAGTTGCACTGAAGAAGATTCAACGCAACATGGATATCGAGTTGCGCGGTGTTCGCCACTGTTTGAATCTGAAGCATATCAATCTGATCTCTTTGTGGGACATTTGCAGTACCGGATCGGGTGAGAGCTGGGTGGTGATGGAGTACGTTCCGGGTAACTCCTTGCAGGACGTGGTCGAAGACAATCCGCGTGGGATGCCGGAGCCAGAAATAAAAAAATGGTTCAGCGCGACGGTCGCAGGAGTGGACCACTTGCATAAACACGGCATTGTTCACCGTGATCTCAAGCCCGCCAATATTTTTCGCGACGACGACCAACAAGTAGTCAAAATCGGCGATTACGGGCTATCAAAGTTTATCTCTTGTAGCCGTCGATCAGGGCACACGGAATCGGTGGGCACGTTTCATTACATGGCTCCTGAGATCGGCAATGGTGTTTACGGCAAAGAAATCGACATCTATGCCCTAGGGATTATTTTTTATGAGATGCTGACGGGTGACGTTCCGTTCGACGGCGAAAGCTCGCAAGAAATCATCATGAAACACCTGACGGCTGACGTTCGTTTGGAGAAAGTTCCCCCAGCGTTTCATCGTGTGATCGGGCGCGCGCTTGCAAAAGATCCGCATGCCCGTTTTGGCTCGATTGCTGAAATGTTGGAGGAACTGCCATGGAGCGATTTCAGTAAGGGCCAACATTTCGCTACCAGCAATACTAACGGAACCAGCGTTGACTTAGATTCAACGGCAGCGCAAAGTCAAAACGGTGGAGCTGTCATTGAGCCGTTGTTCGTCAGTGGTGACAATATGAGAATCGTGCGCCCCGACATTGTTTTCGGGCCTTTGACTGATTCATCCGGCGGCATGGACATTACCGAGCGCGGCGGCATCGACAAAATCACAGCCAATCACCCCGGCAGCCACGCAGTCGATCGCTCGATCGAAGAAGATCCGATTCAAATCATTCGCGCTACCGGTGCCGTTCCACCACCGGTTGCTCAGCAGCAAGTTTTTCAGGAAATGCTGGCCAATTCTGCTGGCCATTTCGCCGAGGCGAAGACGCCCGAAGCACGCGCAGGCCGCTGGAATCAATTTCGCTGGTGGTGGACCGATAGCGCAGGCGCGACGGCAGGTAAGTTAATTATGCTGGTCGTTGGCAGTGCAATCGCATTATCGGGCGCCGCGGCGCTGGTCACCATAGGAGCGTTGATTGGTGTTTGTTTTCTGGCATTGTTTATGGTGCGCCATAAAATCGTTCCATTGCAGTTGTCACTGGAAGCCCCGGTCGACCTAAAAGCCACCCATCCGGGCAAGGAGCGATCGACGGAGGACGGACTTCCACTGCTGGACAAGCAGGGCCGATACCTTGCGACTGCTTTTGGCGTCAACGCCCAGCAGCTTAGCCTCACTCGCCGATGGCTGATGGAGTGTCCATGGCGGGATAGAGCGATCGAGCTCCTTGGGTCGTTGCTGGTGGCGTCACTTTCGTGCATCGCATTAAATTTGCTGGCGATGGCTGTCTGCCCGCATGCTCAAAACGCAACTAGCGACTGGGTGTGGTCGTGGTTTGCTTGGCTAACATCGGTCAGTATTTTTTCTTGCCTCACATTGTTGCTGTTAGGAAAGGCCTGGGAACATCGTCCCAATTCGGTTGCGGCGCGGCGCGTCGTGATGTTGGTCGCCAGTTTGATGATTGGTGTCGCGGGCTGGACACTGGCCGATTTCTTCGGTGTTGAGTTGAGCTCAGATCTCTTCGTAAGTGCAACTCCAGTGTGGACTTCGTGGTTTTCAGGTGTTCAACTCAAAAACGTACCTGCCGTGCCGGCGTGGCTGATTGCGTTGATGGGTTTGTTCGGGGTGTTGCGTTGGTGGCATCAGGCCGATCCCGCCAGAAAAACGCGTTTGAGTTTAAGGTCAGTCTGCTTGTGTTTTGTATGGGCGCTAGTGTTTAGCTATATTTTAGGCCAGCCGGTTACCAAGTATTGCGTATTGGCGATTGTGGTCTCGATCTCGGTTCAGTTGGCTGCCCCGCGCATTGGATTTCAGGACAGAAGAATTATTTACTCATCGGGTAACTGACAATTCGATACCGCGACAACATCCAGAAAGATACCAATCGATCGTATGAACGTTTTCCGCTTCGACAAATTCAAACTGCTCGCGATGCTCGGACTGGTCGCGGCGTTGTCGATTGGGATCTGTGTCGGTAGCCAAACGCTCCTCGCGCAGGATCAGAACACAGAATCGTCCGTGCCTTCATGGATAGAGAAAGATCATTGGCAGGAAGATGGCACCGATGTGGTTGTCGTGAAAACCGAAGGGTTTGCACTAAAGGAACATGCCACCATGGTGTTGGTAGATTTGGTCCGTGAGAAGGTGGGCCAAGAGATCGATTTGCTGGTCCATGCCGGTGCTAGTGATCTGGTCAGCCTTTCAGATAGCTATGTGGAGGCGAATTTAGTCCAAGAAGAATTAATTCTTGATAGTAGAGAGCTCGACGCTTCGTTCACTGGACCGAAAAAGTACTACGGTTTTGCTAAGTTGCATTTTTCGCGGGCGTTTCGGGAAATGGTCGAAGAACGCTACCAGCGAAATTTTCGGACGGGCCGTTTAGCGTGGACGGGCGTAACCGGCGCAATGGCTTTGGGGTGGTTGGCGGTGCTTTGGGCCTATTTGAGGCTTGATCAAATGACTCGCCATTTCTATGCGCGGCGACTGCAAACAGCTGCCATCGTGTTGGCAGTCGCTATTCTTGCCGCCGGGATAATTGCGTTGTTAAGCCTTGATCCGCTCTGGCATGATCCACCGGGATAGTGGGTAGCCTTTCAAGATTTCGTACCAGAATCGACAGATCACCAACGCCAATCCAAGATGAATCAGTGGGCGAATTGGAACCGCGTACCGCCCGAGATGCTCCCACGTTAGCATTACGATCGCCAAGTCAACCAAAAGCACAACCGTAAATAGACCCCGCAGGCGACCTGTTAGCATAAGGC
Organism: uncultured Pirellulaceae bacterium; assembly: GCA_964503675.1. Taxonomy (GTDB): domain Bacteria; phylum Planctomycetota; class Planctomycetia; order Pirellulales; family Pirellulaceae; genus Mariniblastus. The sequence continues at coordinate 14,967 of CAZDBE010000022.1, forward strand.
ACCCGATAAAACCCGCGACTATCATTGCCACATTAAGCCAATGAAGGATCGGAGGCACCGAGGGATTGAAGAATCCCCAGTGGCTCAACGAGCGCCAGAACATCAACTCAGGGATGTGATTCCAGTTGTTCTTGCACCACGCAATTGCGGTTCGTGAACTTCTTCGCGCCATCTCGATCTCGCGCGGAACCAATTCGTCGCCGGAGTCTTTCATGTCATCAACCACTTTACGCTGCAGGTTGTTGAACACTTTGGGTTGCCATTGTCCGTGGTCATTGAGTGATTGGTCGCACCATGCCGCGACCAAGCCGCACGTTCCCGCGGAACCGAATGGCGTAAAGTGACCGGTTAGGCTGCAGTTTCGAATCCACCATGGAGTGGCGATGACTGTAACTGCGATAAAGAACGCCACGGCGTGATGAAATTTCAACGGCAATATTCGTTTACCTATGGCGGGAATCAGTATGAAAACGCTCAGCGGCAGAAGAATTAGCAAGCCAAGATTCCAATTGCCGCGCGTTAGCAGAAGTATCGCGAACAGACTTCCGCAAAAGAACCAACGCACAATGCTGGGTTTCTCCACAGCGCAAACCGCCGAAAGAAACGTACTGGTCAATAACAAAATGGCCAGCGATTCACTGGCAATTCTTCCAGCGGATTGCATCACAGAGAAATCCAGTACCACCGTACAGCAAAAAACGACCGCGGCGACAACGCCCCACCGTTGTGTAATCCAGCTTGCCAGCATACTCAGTGCGAGGCTGACGATTAAACATCCGCATATTCGCGCGGCATCATATCGATCTCCAAACAACTGGTAGACCCCAGCCAAGAACGTGGGATATCCTGGCGATCGCATGGTCGTCGCGCCGGTTCCTCGGTACTGCATCACCCAGTCGTACGCTTGCGCGAAAGGCGGCATTGTATTGGCATTGTGATAAGCTGATCGCCATACGGGTGAGTGAAAATCGACGCTGAAGCCAGCACCTTGATTCAGTTGAACGGCGATATTGTCATAGAACACACCGTCAATATTCCAAGGGGTAGGGGGGGCATCAAGCGCGCTGCCACGGTTGAAGGTCCACGCGATTGACGCCAGCATCATGAACGAAAAAATCAGAGCGAAGCGACCCCATCGAACCCAGATTTTGAGAGGCAATAGATCTGTCGGGTTATGATTCGCTCTTGTCATTCAGACGACTTTTGGTCAGTGTTTTGATTGTGGGAATAGCTATTGTAGTTGACCGCGGTTGGTTGCCACTAATTGGCATTGGAATCGAGGCGCGGCGGATATTTCATCAGGCACACGGAGTTGCCGCACTCTTGAAAACCGAGTTTCCGATAGAGGTTGATGGCATAGTAGTCTGCGACGGCGACACATGCCAAGCCCTTCGTGTCTTTGAGTGCCCGACGGATCAGAAAGCTGACCAACATGGAAGCCAGCTTTTTTCTGCGCCACGGTTTGGCGGTCGTGACATCTTGCAGGCGGCAGATGTCGCCGTATCTAAAAATCCCGGCCTTTGCCAGAACTTCGTTGCAGCCGGTTTGAGAAATGTAGAACCAGTCGATGCCGATAGCATCCGAAGTATGGCGAATCTTGTCAAACAATTCGCGTGTGCCGACAGTTGGATCGTACCAATCTTCGTTCTTTGACGTTTCGTCATAGAAAATTCGCAATCGACTCCAATCCTCTTCTGTTGCGACAACGTGTATTTCAAAATCAGCCGAAAGCGGCTCACTTTGCCGATCGTCAGTCACTAACATCGAGGTAGTGATTTCGACGTTATAATTCTTGCTGGTCGCTTGGTCTTTGAGATGCTCGAACTCATCTGTTTCGTAGAAGGTAAATGTTTTGTGACGAAAGACGCTTGAGTCAAAGTGTTCGTTGAAGGTGCTCTCCCAATCATCTAAAGAGCGATTCTCTGATCTGAGTAACTTCAATCCATTGCCACCCCAATAATTTGGGAACTTCACGCTTTTGAATACTGTGTAGGACTCGCTACGTCGGAATTCGCAGATCGGCTCCAGCAGCCGATGTTCGGTTTCTTGCACGAGTTGCCAAGTCATGGATCACTCACGGACAAAGTTAGCGTCACAGTCGTTTCAATCGCCGTCCGGCAGTTAACGAGTTGTGCCCGTTAAAGAATTGTGCCCAATACGGTCCAATGGGGTAGTTTACCAGCAATCTGATTTTGGAACACTCGATATGCCTGAGGGGCACACCGTTCACCGAATGGCCAACGACCAAGCCAAGGCCTTTGCAGGACAAAACCTACGCGTCAGCTCACCCCAAGGGCGATTTGAAAAAGAAGCTCGATTGCTGAACAGGAAGATGCTGGTCGACGTCGAGGCTCACGGGAAGCATTTGTTCTATCGATGGACTAATCCAAAAGCGAAACGTCCACGAACAACCGTCATGCATGTTCATCTTGGACTGTACGGAAAATTTCGTTTGCATAAGAACCCGCCGCCCGAACCGCGCGGAGCAGTCCGGGTTCGGCTGATCGGTGAAGATCGAGCCATCGATCTCAACGGTCCCACACGGTGTGAGATTCTCGACAAGTCTCAACTGCAGATTCTCAAGAATCGTCTAGGGCAAGATCCGCTACGGGCCGACGCTGATCCAGACATCGCGTGGGAGAAAATTCAAAAGACGAGAAAAGCGTTGGGGTCGGTGCTGCTAGATCAATCTGTGATCGCAGGGATTGGGAACATCTATCGCGCTGAGATTCTTTTTTTGTTGGGAATTGATCCTGAGAGGCCGGGGCGTGAACTCGAACGCAGTCAGTTTGACGAACTGTGGCAGCTAACTTCTGATCTGTTGAAGATTGGGCTGAAGTACAACCGAATCATTACCGTCCCCGCAGATCAAGTGACTAAACCGTTAAGTCGATTGAAGCGCGGAGAGCGCGTGTTGGTTTACAAGAAATCAAACTGTGTTGAGTGTGGAACGCGCGTAAGAAAATTCGAGTTAGGTGCCCGCACGATGTACGCATGCCGAAAATGCCAGAAGTAGTGCTGTCTACTTATAAGTAGTGCGTCATTTCTTCGAGTGGTTTGCGAACCTTTGCAAAGGCTTGTTGCTCATCATCTTCCGCTCGATATCCAACGGGCAGCACTACCGAGGCGTGTAGATTCTTCGAGCCTAAATCTAACAATTTGTTGTACTCGGCTGGAACAAAACCCTCCATCGGACAGCTATCGATCTTCAGCACTGCACAGGCCGCCATTAGATTGGCCAACACGATGTAGGACTGCTTCTGCGCCCACACGAGCCGTTTTTCATCGTTCATCGACGTGATGGCACCGATCATTTGTTTGGCGTAGTCGTCTAGCTGACCGTCCTCAAGTTTCCGGACCTGTTCGGTTAACTTTGCGCTCGCCCGAATGAAATCGGCGTCTACATCGGTGCGTACGGCGATAACGATCACATGGGACGCTTGGCCAA
>CAZDBE010000022.1:18443-30379 GCA_964503675.1 uncultured Pirellulaceae bacterium
TCGGAAATGACCACGAACTCAACCGGTTGTAGCCCATACGAAGTCGCTGCGAGATTACCCGCTTCGAGAATGGTCTGTAAGTCATCGGTGCTGACCGATTTGTTAGGGTCAAATTTCTTAGTCGCATATCGCCACTGCAACGATTCAATAATGTCCATGTATTACTTTGAAGGGTATGTCTAGATTTTTGATTGAGAACAGAAGGACGATATTGTAGCAGAAGCTATATGTTGGCAACGGGTGGTATGAGAGTTCAGTATTAGTGTTTTCTGTAGACCCTGACGTAGTCGACCAGCACGCGCGACATCTCACGAAGTTCTTCGTCGTCCGAGACGCTTGGCCCCTCGGTGCGCCCATCGCCTTGATCGGGATCCCACAGGTTCTTTTGAAACTCGAGTGTTAACAGGATCATCATGTCGACTGGATCTGATGGAATGTTCTCGGTGAACGTGTAGTACAGTTTCCCGTCGACATAGCATTTCATTGACTTCTTAGTCCACTCGACACCGTAGACGTGATACTGATCATCGTTGACATCGACAAGGCTCGTGGCTGTTGGATTCGAACCACTGTTGAGCTGTAGAGATTTCGACCCCTTACCCTCCTGCGACCAATGGTTGGCGACATTGAAGCTCTGATTGATGTAGTCCTTTTTTCCTTTGGTGATCTCGACAACGTCAACTTCAGTACCGTCGACCGGGTTTCCGTTGTAAGCACGAGTTTGCGAAAACAACCAAAACGCAAACCAAGTCGAGTGTCCTTTAATCTGATTGGTCTTGATCCGGGCGGAAATATATAGCGGACCATCGGCAGGCGAGACAAACTTGCCCTTCCATTTGACGTTGGTCGGTTCTGTGTCGTCCCATTTTTCAGGGTAGCCTGTCATTAGGTAAGCGCCGCTTGTTTTGAGACCGTTGGCGTTGGTCTTGGTTTTGTCGGAAACGATTCTCATCACCAATTGGCCCTCACCATTAAGCCAGTGGTTGCCGGTTTTGGAGGTGTACATCCAAGAAGTGTCTTCGGTTTTACCTGTCCAACGCAGTCCTTTTTCAGTTTTATCCGTAAAGTCGGCAGGGGTGTGACCGAGAAATGGATACCATTTCTCCGGCAAACCGCTTCCCTCAAATTCATCTTGCCATTCAATTGACCACTCGCCTTCCGGAGTCCAGTTCGCCAGAGGAAAGACATCGGCTGTAGACTGCGCGGCTGGCGTTCTTGTCGCAGTAGCCGGAGTTTTGGAGAGTTTGGTGTCATACCCTTCCAGCCTATTGACGATCTCCTCTTTCTTTTTCTTCCAGTCCCGGTCGTACAACAGAACCTGCCAAAAGTAGTTTTCACCGATTACTGCATCGGTGGGGATGCTCAGTTCTAACTCGGTGGTTTGCTTGCCCGATTCAATCTCTTTCCATTTCTCAGTGACGCGCTTCCACGGGGGGTGTACCAGCTGGACTTGGACGATTCCGTTGTGGACGAAATCCGATTCAACGGTCACTGAAAAGGATTCTCCCGATACGACTTCGGCTGGTCCGTGGATCAGCTTGATCGATTGCGCATAAGCGAAATTGCTGGCGGTAACCAAAAACAGGCCAAGGGTAACGGTGGTTTTGCCAAACATAATGTTTTGTCCTTGACGAAGAGCGGAAACAGATGAGTAAATTGAACTCTTGAAGTGCTGATTTTCAATTCCTGCAAGAGTTGGGGCAAGCCCCTATGAACTGTCAGAGGGCTTAGGATGCTGACGCTTCTGCCGGATCTTCTTGGGCCTAATAAGCTTGAGATCCTTTCGGCATAGTGCTGATTTTTTATGCTAAAATATTGGTGTCAAGCCTAGCTTCCACCCTTGTAAATGCCATGTCAAACAACGACTCAACTCGCGCCGATTTGGACGATGAAACGGACCAGAAAGGGTTTGGAGAAGTGACTCGAGAGGTTTCGCAGGTCTTTCACTCCGCAGACCCGAATGCAACCCCGAACTCGCCATCGTTTTTTGATCAGACTGGGATTCATGAGAATCACTTTGAGTTAAACGCTTCGGTTCAAATTTTTAATGTCGAAAATCTTCCGATGCAATTTGGGAACTATCGGTTGCTCAAATTGTTGGGCGAAGGCGGGGCGGGAATGGTCTTTTTGGCGGAAGCTAAATCAGAAAATCCTGAGAGAAAAGAGCCAATATCTGTCGCCGTTAAGTTGATTCGTCCTGCGATGATGAACAGTGAACAGGCCACGTTACGATTTGTCAAAGAAGCCCGGCTCCAATCAGAAGTAATCAATTCCTACGTTCCCCACGTTATCGAGTACGGCTGTCATGAAGGCCTCTACTTTATTGTCAGCGAATTCGTTGAAGGTACTCCACTCAATCAATTGACGGACCGGCTGAAAACGATGCCAGTCAAGCTATCATTGCGTATCATTTCAGATGTGTTGGCGGCACTATCGGCGATGCACGAAGCTGGTGTGATTCACCGTGATGTTAAGCCAGGAAATGTCATTGCGGAGTTTGATTGCGAATTTGGCATTGGAGACCCTGATGAACTGGACCAGTTCAAAATTGCCAAACTAACTGATTTTGGATTGGCTCGTCACATCGACCAAAGTGAATCGATGGCAATGACGCGGCAGCAAGCGGTTTTGGGAACACCACTGTACATGGCCCCCGAGCAACAATCCGAGAGCCGCAGCGTTGATGAACGCGCTGATATTTATTCGATAGGCGTAACGCTGTATGAAATGCTCACTGGAAAACTGCCTGTTGAGGGGGAGAGCGCATTGGAGCTGGCGGAAAAGCATCGGATTGAACGGCCGCACCCGCCAAAGTCGGTGCGCACTCAAATAAGTCAAGCGGTAAGCGATGTCGTGATGAAGGCGCTGGAAAAATCGCCTGACATGCGCTACCAAGACGCGGCAGAAATGCAGGGCGACATTCAGAGGCTGCTGGAAGATCGCCCTACCAGCATCCGTCTGTACCCGGAGACTCCTGACACCAATGATCCGGGTATCAAGCGATACGAATTCTCTTGGACGCTCGCTGCGACGACGAAGGATTTGTGGCCGTTGGTAGCGGATACCGATCGTTTTAATCGCGCGATCGGCTTGCCCGCGCCTACCTATTCCTACGAACACAAATCAACGCGACGAAAGATTTTTGCCGAAGCAAAATTTAATGGAATGAAAGTACGTTGGCGTGAGCACCCATTTCAGTGGATCCAAGGTCGGGCAATGAGCGTTCTGCGTGAGTTTGAGGAGGGGCCCTTTGAATGGGTGACAAGCACAGTGAAACTGTCGCCGCTGATTGACGGGAAGACGCATTTAGAGCATCTGTTCCAAGTTAAACCCCGCGGTCTGATGGGGAAATTGGTGACGCCGTTTCAGTTTAATGTCATGACCAAACGTTCGTTGGACAAAGTCTATCGGCGTCTGGAGCGAATTGCGAATGATCGCAGTTGTGGTTTTGCCTGCGATGTTTCATTTGCCAAACCTCCCAAGCTAACGTCCGATCAACAGAATCGCTTGAACAAGCGTATCGATAAACTGGCGTCCTCAGTTGGCAGCGCGGCGATCGCAGAAGAATTCGGACAACTGTTGAGAGTGGTTGCTGACCCTTTTGCCGTCCGAATTCGACCAATTCCGTTGGCGACAAAACTAGATTGCTCAGTCGAGGAATCAATGCGGCTGTGTCTGGCGAGTGTGGAAATCGGCTTGTTAAATCTCGCTTGGGACGTGATCTGTCCTGTCTGCCGAACGGCGGCCACCGATGTTACATCGCTGCAGAAGATTGCGTCTCATTCTAAGTGCCAAGTGTGTGACATCGAGTTCGAAGTTGATTTTGCGAAATCTGTCGAACTAATTTTTGGAGTTCACCCAGAGATACGGTCGGTGCAACGAAAAACCTATTGCATCGGTGGCCCCTTTCACGCACCCCATGTGTTGGCTCAGAATAGGCTATTAAGTCAACAGTCAGTGGATGTGGGAGCGGATTTGAATACGGGTGTCTACTCGGTGTGCGGGCCTCAGTTCGACCGTCAGCCTGAAATTGTAGTATCAGACAAAGCGCTTGCAACGCGCGTTGAGATTGCGATTGGAGAAAAGTGGGATACGCGTGATCAGCATACTCCAAGGATGATGCCAGGCGCTGCGTGCGTTCATATAAAAAATGAATTCGAATCAGAGATTCTTGTTCGACTCGAACAGCGATCAGATTCTGAGGACGCAGTGACCGCAGCGGTTGCCAGTCAAAACGAACTGTTTCAACAACTCTTTCCTCACGAGTTCGAACGTGCAAATCAGTTGGTTGAAGTGGCCAGGGTTTATCTGTTGGGAATTCGTTATGGTGGTGCTGATGGACTGGCGGACCAGATTGGGGACATAAAGGTTCAGGATCTTTGGAAAGAACTTCAGACGGCATTGGGGGTAGATGCAAAGATGTGTCAGCTGGTTGAGGAGTCCTATGCGATGACTGTCGTTTCGTTCGACCGCTTGGAGGATTTGCTTAAGGCCCTGCAACGCGTCCGGTATCTTGATGAGGGTGGATTCGATTTGCCGCTTAACGAATGTTCTTATGCGATCAATTGTGGCTCAGTAATGGTTGGCGCGAAAAATCAGCGGCGAGCTACCTTTGGGAAGACCGTTCGAAAGAACCAGCGACTGTTGAATTTCCTCGAACCTGGCGTCTTTGCGACTACTGATGAGGTCTGGCAATCAATCAAACAGCAAGAAGATGTCTACGAAGTCAAAGCAATAGCAGATGGCCTCGTCACATTCACCCTTACGCAATAGTTTCTTTTCGTTTGGGATTGTACCTTAGCGGCGGGTTAGATCGGACGTGAATGTCGGGTTGGTCGCGACGGGGAAGAATTCGCGGAAGAGATTCGTTCGGCTTCGTGAGCGTCGTATGCCACGCGGAGCGAACTCGATACCCAAATAGGCGTCTACCGCGCCAGTGTCTGCTGGCATGATCAAGTTTGTTTCGCCGTAGATTGCGAGCCAGTGGTTCAAGGGTGCGAAGAATTCAGCTCCAAATGAAATTTGATTCGTCTTAGGTGGCAGCGCTCCGGTCAACACGTTTTCTTCGCTGTGTTTGTCTGCGACGCCAACCCATGTCGAAGTAATGACTCCAGACCGCCACTGGTGTCGCAAATAAACATGCAATTGTTCGATGGGTTCGAGTTCAACATCAATGTCGTTGAAACGGCCGCTGTCACTGCGGTCGGAGAAGTTCATTGTCACGCCAAGTTCGTCAGCGGGCGTGAGATCAAAGCTGACTCGAGCGCGCCATTGGCCCAGAGTAAAATTGTCAAACGATTGTTGGGTCAAAAAATCGTACACCACGCCATAGTTGATTCTGCTATCGTTGCGCTGGAACAATCCGACCGATGTGAAGCCTTGAAAGCGATCCTTCTCTTCGCCTAACAGCTCGTAAACTTGAACTGCATTGCCTTGGAAATTCACGCGCGATCCGATCTGAAATCCGATCCCACGTTCAGCTAGCAACGGGCCTGAATAGCTGACCTTCAAACTTCCACCGACATTGGCATTAGCGCCAAAATCCTGCGGCTGTTTTGAGCCATCGATCCCACTCCAAATGCTCCATGTGCCCAGCGGAGCATCGGCGACACGTTTTTGAGATTCAACAGGCGTTGTTGGGTACTCGACGTAGGGCAACTGTTGGCAATGAGCCACGGAGGATAAACAGGCCGCGCAGGCGCTTAGCACGCTAAATAGAAACCGGATCGCGCGCGGACGTGTCACGTTGCTTCCTGTAGAAAATGAGCCTTTATCAATCGATCATCGGCGCTATCGGTAGGGGACTTTAACGATTGTTAGGGTTCTTGGGGCTGATAGTTGATTGGCCAATGACGCTATCGAGTGTGTCTCAAAAACCGAGAATCTCAAGGTTAAACACACGCTCCAACAACCAAATGGCCGCAACGATCGCGATCAATACAGAACCAGCTTTCAAGATAACCCACTCGTAGAATTTCGTTCCCCGCAGCAGATAGGCAACCGGTAGGAACGCTATCACAATCGCCATTTGGCCAAGTTCGACCCCGAGATTGAAACCGAAGAGTGAAAGGGCCAGAGTGACGCTAGAGAGACCAAGATCAATCAACACGTTGGCGAATCCAAAGCCGTGAATCAGCCCAAAGACAAACGCAATCAACCACCCCGGCAACTTCAGGACAGGGAACAGGTTGTTAGCGGCAGTGACGATAATGGAAAATGCGATCGCCGATTCCACCAACTGGCTTGGCAGCGTCACGTATTCCATCACAGCCAGCCACAACGTGATCGAGTGAGCGATCGTAAATACGGTGACGATTTTCAACACCGAACTTAGCGCCGGGCGAAACTTGTTAACCGGTTGCCAATTTGCTTTGTCTTTCAGGGATTGGCGACTCAGAACTGCCGGCAACAGTAACGAAATCAAGAACAGTATGTGGTCAAAGCCGATCCAAATATGCCACACGCCTTCACGGGTGTAGTCCACCAGCGTTGACCACAAATTTGCCTCGCCTGTCTTCAATTCCAGATTTGGTTCGGTTGGGCTTAACACGTGCGTACTAGAGATTGAACCCGATTCAAACAACACCAACCCTCGATGAGTCGGGTCTGCATCGAAAAGAAAACGGTAGTCAATATCGAGCACTGCTGCTGCGCCTTCAGCACCGGTCGAAAGTAATAGGACAGCGTATCCGCCATCGCTGTGACGGATATACTTCATCTGCGTCAATTGTAAGTCGCACAGATTCCCGTCTGCCGATACACTCAGGTGACTCAGTGCGTGGGCAGCGATCTCAGTCTCTTTCAACTTGAGTTCGCCCCACGTAACTTCTCCATTTTGATCTACGTCGACGCCAATTAGTAGTTCAAGATCCTTAATCGCGATTTCCCACTGGATCGTAAGTTCGGTTTGTCCGCCTCTTATTTTCAGATAGCTGTCACTGGCTTTGTGGGCGAGCGAGAATTTTATTGGTAGCAAGAGCAGTACAGTGATTGTAAATGCGAAGTAGCGAGTCAACAAACCAAGTGTAGGCATTACTTCTGCTCCAGTTTTTCAATCAACCGGTTCAGCGCAATATCTTCACTACCTGAGTCTTTTACAAATAGAATGGCTGGCTCTGCGGCCGCGCGGTTGTCTGCCGCTAGAGCAGCCTCCAAAACTGCACGCGTATCACGTGTTTCTTTTTGCAGTTTCCAGTTTTCTAACGCAGTCTCCAGCGCTTGATCCGGTTCGTTTTTTAGCTCTAACTGGTATCGTGATTCGAAGCGTCCGTGGGGGCGACTGCCTCGCAAACGAATTTCTGTGAATCGCGTGGCGAGCATCGATTTCATTTTTTCTGTTGCTTCTGCTTGCTTTAGTCGTTGGGCGGCAACCGCCATTAGTAGCAAACAACCGTTATCGTTCTGATGCTCTTTGAGCAGAGGCAACACAGGTTCAGGTCGGCCTAAGTCCAGTAGGAAGTCGGCGTAGGTGCGTTTCAAGTGAATATTGTTAGGAGTTAGTTGAAGGGCATCGCGAAAATACGTGTCCGCTTGTGTTACGTCACCGCGCAGGGCAGCGATATTGGCAGCAGTTGCCGTTAGCCAAGGTAGTAGAACGTGACTGTTTTGCTTGGCGGCAATCAACGCCTTTTTGACAGCTTCGTTAGCCTCTTCCGATTTTCCGGTGGCTGCTTGCAGGGGCGTTGAAGTGATAAAGACGGTAGTGGAGTCTGCAAATTCGGTCAGCTGCAAGTTGGCGGCGAACGCTTTCTTATAGTTGCCCACGACTCGGTAGAGGTTCACAAGTTCAATCCAAGCCTGCGCGTCCCGGGGATGATCTTCTAAAAGATGTTCCAAATCCAAAATGGCTTCGGCGTACTGGTGATCTTTTTCTTTTAGCTTGGCTCGAAGTCTAGCAATGGTAGGAACCGGCGAGTCGGCGTCCCACCACGCAGCAATTGCTGATCGCGCGTAACCGTAAAATCGCGGGTCACTTTCGTCGTTGCCCATCTTGATGTAGCCCTCGGCTGCTGCGGCAGCCAAGTCAGTATTCTTAGGAGCGGCGGCCAGTCTTTGACGTATGCTCGCCATGCGGACTCGATTGAGCGACAAGGTTACGGGTAGTCGTTCTACGACTTCTGCATCGTTCGCTGGTATTCGAGGTTCTTCTGCTAGAACTCGCGGGCTAGGCGATGCAATCGCGGCTGCGATCATAACTAGCAAGATTGACGAGCGTCGTTTCATAGGTTGGAAATCGACCGGTAGAAGGCAGGGAATGTCATGAAGACAAGCCACTCTAATGAAAGAGCTTGGCCAATTGACCAAGCTCTCTCTCAAATAAATATTGTCTCGCGATAGACCGGAACAGCACTACGATCTGCGTGAGCGGCGGGCTGCACCACCAACAAGCAGCAGTATCAGCAACGTTGCCGAACCCGGTTCGGGAACTGCAGAAGTGGATGGCCGTGCAAGGTAGGGAAACACGTCTAGGAAGGCAACGTCATTGGCGTCGACACCATCCCCGATTGGTGTTGAGGAAGCGGTCAACAGAGTCAGCTCGGCGTCAATGACATCGTCGGTCAGTTTCCGACCGTTGAGAAATCCCGCGTTGCTGCTAGTGTCGAAGGTCAGTAAATCGGGCAACAGAATAGACGTCAATGCAGTCGCGTTAGCTGCATCGCTCAGTGACTCGATCACGGCACTCACGTCGTTGCCAAAGTCAGTGAAGTCGTTTGATGGCTCACCCAAGTTAAATTCATCCTTACGGCCGGAGGGAACCAGAACCGTAGCAACTGCTGGTCGACCAATTCGGTCTTGTCTTACTCCATTTAGTTCAGTAACCGCTTGAGCTCCGACATTGGGGCTCCCGCCAATGAAGTCGCTGCTTGGGATATCCAAAACGATTGCGGAAACGTTAGCACCAGCAAACGCATCGTCGCCTGTAAACGCAAGACCGTTGCTGAAGCCGTTGAGATCAAAAAAGAACGGGTCGTCGAACAAGCCAGCTTGAACTTGCCCGCCAGCTGCGGTGCCAACAGTCGATCCAGCGACGTCGGTCGTAGAAGTGGCGATCACGCTCGACACACCTCCCGAAGTTCGTGTAACGGTGTAGGCTTGAGTGCCTGCTACTGGAGCAGCGAATGTTGTGGCGTAAGTGACATCTGCCACCGCGTCGCCGTCGTTGTCAAACTGGAACTGGTAGCTGGCGTTCGGGTTGAAGGTGGTGCCGCTGTTACCTGATCCCGCGAAAGGGTTGACAGTCAAGACCATGACCGAGTTGTTCGCGTTATTCGGATTCTGAAATAGAAAAAGGTCGGCAATGTCGATGCTTCCATCGGCTTGAACGGCTGGCGCTTCAAGGTGGTCAGCACCCATCGTTGCGGACGCCGGCAGAAGTGCCAGTGAGGTGATGACCACGGTTTTGGCAAATAGGGAGATTTTCATTCGGAGTCCATTGTTGAGATTAAATGCGGGAAGACGGCAGAGAATGTTGTCTACGATGGTGATGTCTACCCGCAATGCTTCTTGTACGGATCAGATGCGCAATCTGTGACACTCAAAATAAAATAAATTGGTCTAATTCTTACTGTTGCTTCGACGTTCAACTGAAAAGTGGATAATTTTAATTGGAATAGCATTTAGGCGCGGCAACTCCTTTGGCGATTGGTAGTTAGAATATTTTGGTTGCGTATTCTAGTGGCTTCGGGAGGGGAAAAAATAGTGAGCGACAGCTTGGAAAAACGGCTGAGCAAGATTACAACCAACTGGGATGAACTTCGTGCGGCTCATGAGCCAGACACGTTTGACCGGCAGGCTGCCACTCTACGATGTGAATTACTGCAACGGTATTCGTCTTGCGCTCATCGGTATATCCTTGGGGCGACGAAAAATCCTGACGCCGCAGAAGACTTGACCCAAGAATTCGCCTTGCGTTTTGTTAGGGGTGACTTTCGGAATGCCAATCCTCAGCAGGGGCGCTTCCGTGATTATTTGAAAAAGTCGTTGCGAAACTTGATAACTGATTTCTTTCGCGCACGTTCCTCCAAAGAGGATGCGGAACTTGCGGCCGGTTCGAGTCTGTGGCACATGCGAATCGAGTCGCTGGATTCAGAGTTTTCGCAGCAGTGGCGAGAACAGGTGCTCAGCCTGACATGGAAAGCGCTTAAGCAATTCGATGCAAAGAAGAATCAGTACTACGAGGTGTTGCACTTGCGAGCGAGTCATCCGGATGCGACTTCGGATCAGTTAGCCGAGTTGTTTTCAGCCACAGCAAGTGATCCGGTTAGCGGAGAGTGGATTCGCCAGAATCTTCATCGCGCCCGACGTAAATTTTCAGATTTTCTAGTCGAGGAAGTTGGAAGAACTGTTGGCTCAATGGAGCGCAATGAAATCGACGAAGAACTGGCAAAACTTGGCTTGCAAAAGTACGTTGATCGGCTTGAGTAAGCGCTGATGATCCAATTAGGGAAGCTCAGTCGCGAACATCCTCGTTTGTCTTAAAACGAAAAACGCCGCGAGCTCATTCGAACCCGCGACGTATTCAAGTATCAGTTTTGCGTCCCTGCCATTTTCTTAGGCATTTCTGCGGCGGCGAGTTAACAACGCGCCCAGTCCCGTCATCACAAGTGCCAGAGAGGATGGTTCTGGAACGGCTGTTGGGACGGCTGTCAGTCCACGAATTGTGGTTGTTCCTGTGCCAACGAGTCCGATAGGTGTCGCAGCCCCAGTTGTCAGATCAACCGAGTACAGCGATGTCAGCCCAGCTGTTTGAAGTGTTGCAAAAGCGTCCCCAGATGATCCTGAGATGTCAAAAGTAACTTCATCAGACAACAGAGGAGTGTTGGGACCAGTGAACAATGATCCCACAGTCCCTAAAGTTCCCGCGTTGTTGGCAACGGTTACCACGACTCCCAGTGTCGGGTCAATACCGTACTGCTGAGTAGCGCTCGAACCGGAAGTGTTGCCATTGTAAGCGATACCTTGAATGTTAGGATTTGTTGGGTTGCCAGCCGGTCCTTCATTCACGTCACCAGGGCCGTAGAAAACCGGAGTCTTGTCAACTGGTGTACCAAAGAATCCGCCGGTTGTGCTGTCGAGGACGCGGTTGGTATTGGTATCGGCGCTAATGATACGCGAGAGAATTCCTCCGGCAGCGACAGGGTTGTAGTCGTAGGCATACGATGATCCATCTAGCGTTGGAGATAAAGCTCCTACTAGGCTGGCGGCGAAAGAGTTTTGGTTGATGGTGTAAAAATTGTCTGCATCACTCACGGCATAGATGTTACCGCCGTTGGCGCGATAGTCGAGTCCAACAATGTTCTCACCAGCGCTGAGGCCAGTGATCGCGCCACCGGATGTAATGCCGGGTGTGGCAGAATCAAATGTTAGAATCTGGTTATTGTCGGTGACTGCGAATAAGTCCTCCGCTTGGACAGCGGTGTTAGGTGAAGCCAATGCAATGGCTGCGATTGCAAGGCATACTAGTTGACGTCTCATAAGCTGGTTTCCTTTGAACGTTGTGTGGAGAGGCGTTTGCGTTGGACAAGTGAATGCATCCAAGTGCAAGACCGAAAAGCAAAAAATGCTAATTGCTGAGTCTAGCGAGAACGAGGTTGCGGGTGAGACTGATAGCTTCCAAACATGAAGATTTGTAGGAAAAACAATTTCGTTGTTCTCAGTCAACTTTTCAAATTGAAGTGTCACGGGGCGCGACACGTCTACTGGTTAGATTCGTAGAGTTGGAATATGGTATGCGTCGCTTAGCAAAATTCAGTATTCTTTGTCGCGATTGTCGATGCCAACCCCTGAACCAAATCCTCTGTTGCCAATTGAAGTCCTGAAGCGTTGTTTTGGTCACGACTCTTTTCGCGGTCCTCAAGAAGACATCATTCGCCGCACTATCGCCGGAGAACATTCGTTGGTGCTGATGCCGACAGGTATGGGGAAGAGCCTCTGTT
>CAZDBE010000023.1:0-30282 GCA_964503675.1 uncultured Pirellulaceae bacterium
AATGTAGCTACCGTCGCCAGACGGTGGTCCCACGCTCTGGCGAGCGTAGCTACGACAAATGTTTTTCGAGCGACACTGTTACCGTCGTTAAACATAGTCGTACGCCTTAAACCATTTCCAAGCGTCCTCTAACGCCGTGTCGATCGACTGAGTTTGGTAGCCAAGTTCTTTTTTGGCTTTGGACGAATCGACCCAGTGATGCAATTGTCCCATGCGCGTCGCGCCAGTGTTGACTTGCGTTTCTTCTTTAAGGAATTTTGATGCCAAGTCACCGAAGCGCCCCGCTGATTCGGCCAGCCAGTCCGGCAGAACAAACTTTGGCGCCGGCCGCCCCATGATTTTGGCCATGCGCTGCCAGAGATCCAGATACGTTAGGTTCTCGCCGCCCAAAATGTACTTCTCCCCTGCTCGGCCATGTTCCATCGCTGAAACGATTCCGGCAGCGACGTCCCGCACATCCGCAACGCTGCAACCTCCGGCAGGTGCAAACAGCAGAAAATTCTTGTAGATCGCCATCATCATTTCGCCGGACGAAGGTCGCCAGTCCCATGGCCCCACCATAAATCCGGGCAACACCGTGACGCCATCGAGTCCTTGGGCTACCTCTGCCGCGAACGCGTCCGAGGCCTCCCGCTTGGAAACCACGTACGAGCAAGGCGGCTTGGAAGGCTCGGTCTGCGTTTCGTTGACCGGTTGAGAGGTGCAATCCGCCAGTGTGTCGACTGTGCTGACGTGAATCATACGGATTCCCTGTCGACGAGCGGCTTGGGCCAGAGTGCGAGTGGCCTCCACGTTGACTTTGCGACTTGCCTCCAATTTGGACCAGCCCAACTGGATCATGGCGGCTGAATGAATCACCAGATCGGATTCCTTCAGATGAAGGCTGACCTCTGACGAGTCGTTCAAATTAACGTCAACCGCTTCAATCTCGAGGCCGTCCAAAGGGCGAGGATCGGAGGTCACACGTTTCGCGGCGGTGATCTGGTGTCCTTGCTCGAGAAGCAGTCGAACTAGGTTGTTGCCCAGAAAGCCGGTGGCTCCCGTTACAAAGATTCGCATGGAAGGTTCCAGATTTGCTAAGAGGTTCAGATCGCCGTATTTCACTACCCGAAATACGACTCTTTACCGATTCACCAATTTTGATGTTTCGTCTAAAATTCTAAGCTATGAGCGTCCAACCACAAACAACAGAAGCCGCAGAGCCGCAGGACACCGATTCGTCGGGATACATCCTGCCCAAGATCAAGCCGTTGAACATTGGCGATGTGGTAGTGGATCCGCCTATTTTACAAGCGCCCATGGCTGGTTTCACCAATTACGCGTTTCGGCAGATCGTCCGGGAGTACGGAGGCAGCGGCTTAATCGCGACTGAAATGGTCAACGCACGCGGGTTCGTATGGCTGGATGAACACGATGCCGAACATCCCGATCGGCTGTGGGGAGTGCGCGAGGAAGCGCGGCCACTGGCGGTTCAGATCTGGGACAATCAACCTGAGACGATGGCCAAGGTTGGTCGGCGGTTGGTAGAAGATTACGCCGTGAGCGTGGTGGATATCAATTTTGGCTGCCCGGTTAAACAAGTAACCGAGAAAGCCAAAAGTGGTTCTTACTTGTTACGCACGCCGGACAGGATGGGCGAGATCATTAGCGCCGTCGTGAAGGCTTGTCATCCGACACCCGTAACGGCAAAAATCCGACTTGGCTGTACACGCGATAACATCAACGCCATCGACGTGGCTCAAGTGGTCGAAGGTGCCGGCGCTAAAGCGTTAACCGTTCACGGACGCACGGCACAGGACATGTTCCGCGGCCATTCGGATTGGGACAAAATCTCAGCAATCAAGCCACACCTAAAGAACATTCCGTTGATCGGCAACGGCGATTTGGACAGTGCTAATAAAGTCGTGGACGCGTTTAGACGCTACGATGTTGACGGGGTGATGATCGCCCGCGCTTGCCTCGGCCGCCCTTGGTTGTTTTCGCAAGCGTGCGCCGCGATCAAAGGAGAGCCTGTTCCGCCAGATCCGACGCTCGCTCAACAGCGGCAGTGTTTACTGCATCATTTTGACCTGATCGTTTCGCGCTTCGGTGAGGATAAGGGATCGCAACTGATGCGTCGGTACGCATGCTGCTATGCTCAAGGCCGCAAGGGAGCAAGGAAGTTCAGAACGTACGCGGCCAAAGTACAAAACGCGAAAGAGTTTTACGAAGTGGTCGAGACTTGGTTCCCGGCTGATGAAGATTCTTGAGCGAACACTAATCTATTTCTACTCTTTTATTAGTGAAGATTAGCGGTGGTTAGTGTTTAAAGATTCCCAACGCCGTTTGGTTGGCAGCAATGAAAGTAACACTTTGAAGACAACTCTCAACCAACGAGCCCTCAGTTTAATCGAAACGGCTCTTCAGGATTCGCATAGCTACATCGTTCCTGTCGATGTATCTGGCGGGGCGACCGTTATAGATTTTGCGATCGACCGCGAAGGCTCGATGGCGGACGGTGTTACCCTAGCGAAAATCTGTATGGCGGATTTGGCCGACGTTACGATTACACCAGCTGATTCGAAAGATCTTCCGTTGCAGTACGTCAACGTAACGACAGACTTCCCTGTACTAGCTTGCATGGCATCGCAGTACGCCGGTTGGCCGCTGGCCGAGGGAAAGTTCTTTGCCATGTGCAGCGGTCCGGCTCGATCACTGCGAGGCAAAGAAGATGTGCTGAAAGAATTGGATCTGATCCACAAATCCGATGTTGCCGTAGGCGTGTTGGAAACCGGCACGGTCCCGACCGCAGAAGCGATCGCAAAATTTGCCAGCGATTGTGCGGTCAGCGAATCGAAAGTCACGTTGTGTGTGGCTAGAACAGCGAGCCTACCGGGTACCATTCAGGTGGTGGCGCGAAGTGTCGAAACGGCCATGCACAAATTGCACGAGTTGGGGTTCGATTTGTTGAGCGTCAAAAGCGGAAGTGGATCAGCACCGCTGCCGCCGATTGCGAACGATGATTTGACCGCGTTGGGTTGGACCAATGACGCGATTCTGTATGGAGGCTGCGTGAAGTTGTCGGTCGACACCAATGACGAAGCGATTACTAGAATTCTTGACCAAGTTCCCAGCTCCAGTTCAAGCGATTTCGGCACACCGTTTCTGGATATCTTTAACTCGTACGACAAAGACTTCTACAAGATCGACAAATTGCTCTTTAGTCCGGCGAAAGTTGTTATCAACAACCTGCGCAGCGGCAACACGTTTGAGGCGGGATCAATTCACATCGATATTATGCAAAAGTCATTCGGCTCCGAGGCGTCGCCGGCGAGAGATCCGGAATGAGAATTGGCGTCTTGGCGGCAGAAGAAGGTTGGCACTTTCAAGACCTTGTGCGCGTGGCGAATGAGAATGCGGAAAAACAATACGACTTACGCAGTCTTTCATTCGGCCAGCTGTCGGCAGAGTTGACAGGCGGGATGCCTAACCAACGTTTCAGTTGTGAGCACGAAGATCTGGGTGGGCTCGGCCGTTTGATTGTTCGCACAATGACGGCGGGATCGCTGCAGCAGATTGTTTTCAGGATGGACTTGCTCAATCGATTAGAAGCGGCGGGTGTCCAAATTTTCAACTCCCCACGCGCGATGGAAATCTCCGTGGACAAGTATTTGTCGTTGGCAATGTTGGCCGATGCGGGCTTGGCTGTGCCGGACACCTTTGTCGCACAGACCGTCGACGATGGCCTCGAGTATTTCGACCGACTTGGAGGGAAGGTGATTTACAAGCCGCTGTTTGGAAGCATCGGCAATGGAATCTGTCTGATACAGGATCGCGCCGAGGCGCAGTCGTTTTTTCAGAATCAAGTAAACGCCGGTGAGGTGTTGTACTTGCAGAAATTCATTGACCATGGCGACAGCGACCTGCGGGTGCTGGTGATCGGCGACCAGACCATTGCCATGCAGCGCAAACGGCCGGGCCATTGGCTGACCAATATTGCTCAAGGAGCCACCGGTTTCTCCGTCACACCCAGCCCGCAGCAGCGCGATATCGCGATGGCGGCATGCAGGGCCGTTGGCTGTCGAATTGCGGGGGTCGATTTGCTGCAAGACTCCCGAACTGGGCAAGATGTAGTGGTGGACGTCAATGCGGCACCGGGCTGGCAAGCGCTTTCTGCCGTGTCGGGAATCGATATCGCCGCGCTGATCCTTAAAGAAGTCGCTGCTGGATGACTGATATGGTGACTTTTGCCGATCTGCCGAGAAGCGGCTGGAGGGTTGGAAAGACACTGATTATGTTGGCTGCTTGAAATGGCTATTTCCAAAGCCAAGAAAATGCTCACAATATCTCTTTTTAATCAAGAGTCGGACTTCATGTCGCTGTCGCTTGTTTAAAACTTCCATTCAACCGCTCCAGCAGTTAGCCGGAACTTCCTTGGGAAACTCCGTCTGAACCTGCCACCGAAAAGTAGTGTCGATTTATATATGTCTAACTCAACGCTTTCCAACTGGACCCCCGCTTCTTGGCGAAAAAAACAGGTAATCCAGCAACCGACCTACCCTGATCAAGAGCAGCTGCAAGATGCCGTCACTCGGCTGGCGAAGCTGCCGCCATTGGTGACCAGTTGGGAGATTGAAAGTCTCAAAGACCAACTGGCTCAGGCTGCTCGCGGTGAAGCGTTTCTACTTCAGGCCGGCGATTGTTCGGAAAGCCTCGATGATTGCGAACCTGATTCGCTGGTCAGAAACCTCAAGGTACTGATGCAGATGAGTTTCGTTTTAATCTATGGATCGATGAAGAAAGTCGTTCGTGTGGGCAGGATCGCTGGCCAGTACGCCAAACCGCGATCCAACGACAAAGAAACCATCGACGGAGAGACACTGGATGTCTACCGCGGCGACTTGGTCAACCGAGCTGCTTTCACGGCAAACGATCGCGTGCCGGATCCTGAGTTGCTGTTGCGTGGATACGAGCGCGCCGCGCTTACGCTGAACTTTATTCGTGGTCTGACGGCAGGCGGATTTGCTGACATGCATCACCCCGAGAATTGGGATCTAGATTTCGCATCGGATTCACCACGCGCCTCCCAGTACAACGATATGGTTGAATCGATTACTAACTCACTACGGTTCATGGAAGCTGTGATGGGCAGGTCGATCAAACAAAGCGAAGCCGTTGAGGTGTTCACCTCGCACGAAGCGCTGCACCTCGAATACGAGCAAGCTCAGACTCGGCGCGTTCCACGTCGCGATGGCTGGTACAACATGAGTACACACTTTCCGTGGCTGGGATACCGAACCAGAGATGTCAACGGCGCCCATGTCGAGTATCTCAAAGGGATCTGCAATCCAGTGGGAATTAAAGTCGGCCCGAAATTCGATCCGGCTGAACTGATCAACCTGATCCGTGTGCTCAACCCCGAAGATGAGGAAGGGCGGATAACTCTGATTCACCGATACGGTGCCGATGAGGTGGCCGAAAAGCTCCCAATCATCATCGATGCAATTGAAGAGGCTGGCGTCAGTGTTCTGCACACTTGTGATCCGATGCACGGAAATACCTTTTCCACCAATTCGGGCATCAAAACGCGTAGCTTCGACAAGATCTTCACCGAATTAGAATCACAGTTCCGCATCCACGAGGAGAAGGGCACGATTCTCGGCGGCGTTCACTTGGAACTGACTGGCGACAACGTGACCGAGTGTATTGGCGGCGTCAGCAATCTGGCTGAACCAGATTTGGAACGCGCTTACAAAAGCGCGGTGGATCCTCGATTGAATTATGATCAAGCAATGGAGATGGCTTTTTCGATTGCGGAGCATATGAAGAGCAAACGAAGTAACGGAAATGGTAACGGTGGCAAAGACAGCAACGAGCCAAGCGCCTGATTCGTTTATGAAACGCTGAAACACTTCCTTCCTCGTCCTACCTAAGAGACCTAAGCGCTGGAAACCATGGGCACATCTGGTTCCATTTCAAAGACGCAACAATCAACGATCGTTCGTTGTGAGGAGCGTATTGGATACCAGTTTCGCAATCCCATGTTGCTGATTGAAGCGGTCACGCATTCGTCGATTGCCGATTGCCGGCGCGATTCGAACGAGCGGTTGGAGTTCTTGGGCGACTCGATACTTGGTTTTATCGTTTGTGAATATTTGTTTCATCGGTTTCCGGATTTGCAGGAAGGTGATTTGACGAAGATTAAGTCCTACGTCGTCAGCCGCCGGACATGCGGCCAGATTGGCAAGGAAATGGATTTTGCCAGTTTGCTGGTCGTTGGAAAGGGAATCGGCAGCCCCGGTCAGGTCCCTGCGTCGCTGTTGGCGAATGCATTTGAGTCGATCGTCGGAGCGATTTATTTGGACGGCGGCATCGAAGCTGCCAAGAAGTTTTTGATGCCTCACATGGAACGCTTTGTTGCCGAAGCGGTTGATGGTGGTTTAGACATCAATTTCAAATCCGAACTTCAGCAGTACTCGCAGAAGCGTTTTGGTTTGCCGCCGTTTTATCAGTTACTTTCCGATTCAGGCCCGGACCATTCCAAATGGTTTAACGTAGCGGCTCAGGTCGATAAAAAAGTCTTTTCTCCTGCGTGGGGCAAGAATAAGAAGCAGGCCGAGCAACGAGCCGCCGCTAACGCGCTGGCGGAATTGGCCGGCAAGGAACTACCATATGCAGATGACAGGCCGGCGTAAGAGCCAGCTTAGGCGGCGTCGCGAAGACTTTGCGAATCGGTTAACGCCTGCGGTTGCGACGCAGCTTGCTCTTGATCCTGCTGGAGCAGTGCGATGGCTTTGGAAAGTTGCTTAAGTTTCTTCCGCATCTCGGGGAGCTTCCAAGTCACCGCTAGGACCTGCATGTGCTTGCGAGCCGGTTGGGCAGGGATGCCGTTGACGGCTTGACCGGCTTCTACGTCGTGCATCAATCCGCTTTTGGCCATTACCATGCTGCGGTCGCCAATGTTTAAATGATCGCCGACGCCAACTTGGCCACCCATCACGACGCCGTTACCGACGTTGCAGCTGCCTGCAATGCCGACTTGTGAGCAAAGCAATGCATCTTCACCGATGTCGCAGTTATGACCGACCATCACTAGATTGTCCAATTTTGTGCCGCGCCCAATGCGTGTCGAATCGAATGTGCCGCGATCGATCGTGGAGTTAGCTCCAATTTCAACATCATCCTCAATGACGACATTGCCCAATTGAGCCGAGAGCTTATGTTTGCCGGTCTGGCTTTTGTAGCCAAATCCATAAGCGCCTAGGACAACTCCGGCGTGCAAAATCACGCGGTCGCCCAGAATTGTGTTTTCGTACAAAACAACATTGGGGAAGACTTGAGTGTCTTGTCCAATCTGACAGTTTTCCATGACGGTCACGTTAGGAAAAATCGTGGACCGATCACCGATAACGGCGCCGTCCATGACAACTGCTCCAGCATGAATCGTTGCCCCTTGGCCGATGGATGCCGTTTCACTGACGATGGCGCGAGGATGAATCCCTGAATCAGTACGTGCGACTGGGGGCCGGAACAATGTGGCGATTTGAGCGAATGCTTCTTCGGCATCTGCCACAACAATGACTGGCTTAGGTAGATTGCGTAAGCTGCCGACTGGTTCGTCGGTCACTCCCTCGATACCAGAGACTACGGCCGCGGCAGCGTCGCTTTCGAGAAATCGCTCGTAATGAGCTTTTGAATTGGCAAAAGTGATCCCCGACTTTGAGACCGATGCAATTCTCCCAACCTCGGAGATTTCCAGCTCCGAGCTGTGGTTTAGCTCGCCATCAACGAGTTTTGCAAGTTCGATTAATCGCCTCATGTTCAGGTATCCTTTCCTGATATTTCTGGTTGAGACTTCGGGGGCAGCATTTAAGAGAAATGCTGCAACTCCGGCTATACCACTTTTGTCTTTTTATCGAGTTGTTGGTTATAAATATCGAATCATTTTTGTCCGTTTCGGGAATTGGCTTTTCATGATTTGCTGCGGAACCCAATTAGGCTAAAATCGGCGACGTTAGCAACACTTTTCCACAGTGTTTTGTCAGGAACTCAATTTGTCAATCTTGCCCACCAATGTACCGCGACAGTCCGAATCCGCTGCCGATGTCGGCAGTTCGGCGGCAGAAGGTGTGCCAGAAATGTCGGAGCAGGTGGTTCCTGAAATCGAAACGGCTGGAGCTCAAACGGTGAAACCCGGGCCATCGTGGAGTATTGATCAGGCCCGTGAGCTATACGGTGTTCGCGGCTGGGGTGAGAAGTACTTTGACATCAACAACGATGGAAACGTCGCGTTTACGGCTCCTACTGAGTCCGGCTTGCGGTCGGTTTCCATGATGGACGTGATTGACGGACTGCATCAACGCGACTTGCGAATGCCCGTTATGCTCCGCATCGAGAATCTGATCGAAGACCGGGTGCGGCAACTTAACTCGTCTTTTAATAGCGCCATCCACAACGCGCGGTATCGCGGTGATTTCAGAGCCGTTTTTCCGATCAAGGTCAATCAGCAGCATCACGTCGTTGACTCCATTAGCCGGTCGGGGCGCTCCTATGGTCACGGTATGGAAGCCGGTAGCAAGGCTGAATTGTTGGTGGCAATGGTTAGCGTGCCGTCGAAGGAGAGTCTGATCGTCTGTAATGGGTACAAAGACGAAGAATTTATTGACTTAGGTCTGCAGGCGTGCCGTTTAGGCTACAAATGTTTCTTCGTGTTGGAGACGCAGCAGGAATTGGAGCTGATCATTCGTCGATCAGTTCATTTTGGCGTCAAGCCTTACATTGGTGCTCGGGTCAAGCTAGCGACAAAGGTGGAAGGACACTGGGCAGGTGACAGC
The DNA here is from genome assembly GCA_964503675.1 of uncultured Pirellulaceae bacterium. Taxonomy (GTDB): domain Bacteria; phylum Planctomycetota; class Planctomycetia; order Pirellulales; family Pirellulaceae; genus Mariniblastus. Next base: position 8,814 of record CAZDBE010000023.1, read on the forward strand.
GGCGATCGCAGCCTGTTTGGTTTGACAACGGTGGAGCTAATTACGGCCGTTGATACGCTCAAAGAAGCCAGCATGATCGATTGCTTTCAAATGCTGCATTACCATCTGGGCAGCCAAGTTACCAACATTCTCAATATCCGCGACGGGCTCAAAGAGGCGTGTCGTTTTTACATTGGGCTGATCGAAGACGGGGCTCCGTTGGGTTACTTGGATCTAGGTGGCGGCCTAGCGGTCGATTACGCTGGTGCTGCCAGCACCGAGTCACACAGCCGCAATTACGATTTGGATGAGTACTGTTTCGATGTTGTCGAAACGATCATGAATTCGATGGACGCTAAAAACGTGGCTCATCCGACGATCGTCACCGAATCAGGCCGCTGGACTGTGGCACCAATGTCGGTGCTGATGTTCAATGTTTTGGCGGTAACCAATTTCGATCCAGAACCCGTTCCCGAATCGCTGCCGGAGGGAAGCTGTGAGGGTGTGGTCAATCTATTTTCGACACTGGAGAAACTTCAACTCCATCGATTGCAGGAAAACTATAACGACGCCATCTACTACCGGGATCAGCTGCGTGATTCGTTTCGCGCGGGCACGATCACGCTGCGCGAGAGGGCACTTGGTGAAAACCTTTATCTGGCGATTGTGAACCAGATCAATTCGATGCTGCCGGAATTGCGCCGCGTTCCGGCAGAACTGGAATCGCTCAGCCACAGTCTTTCGGATATTTACTACGGCAATTTCAGTGTGTTTCAATCGTTACCTGATGCGTGGGCGATCGAGCAAGTGTTTCCGGTGATGCCGCTTCATCGATTGGAAGAGAAACCGACTCGAAAATCCATCATTGCCGATTTGACCTGCGATTGCGACGGGAAACTGGACCGATTTTCCAGCCCCGGTGGAGAAGTGGTTCGGACGTTGGATCTGCATCCGATTCGCAAGGACGAGCCCTATTATTTGGGCGTCTTTTTGGTGGGAGCGTATCAGGAAACGCTGGGCGATTTGCACAATCTGTTTGGCGACAACAACGTGGCCAGCATCCGGGTGGCGGGCGATGGTTCGATCGAGTTCGTGGAAGAGGTACCGGGCGATACGATCGCCAACGTGCTCAGCTACGTTGAGTACGAGCCACAGGCATTGCTGGCTCGATTCCGATCGATGGCCGAAGACGCTGTGCGTCAGAAGAGAATCACCGTCGAGGCTCGGCAGCAGATGGTGAAGCTGTTCCGCAATTCCCTGCAAGGTTTTACCTATTTCGCAGAGTAGTGTAGATTTAGGACTTCCAGATTCAAAAGTGGCTCGGTCACTCCGTGACCGAGAATCTCAGTATCACGGAGTGACACTGCCACGTAGAAGACGGAATTTAGTTCGGAACGCTCCATAAACCTGAGACCCAAAAAAGGGCTCTTCCACTGGAAGAGCCCTTTGTGTTTTTAACTCAATTTTGAGTAAGCGTTAGTTGGTCACGCTGTCACCGACTGTTGAAGACGAATCAGAAATCGGAATGTTTGGAACTGGCAGAGCACCGTAGTAGGCGTTGGTGGTTGCTTCCGCTCGCAAACCTTGCTGATTGATCGGATTACGATCGGTAAGTGCAACGCGTCCGGTATGTCCGTAGAATGTTGACACGACTTCCTGAACTTGATCGTAGCGATTCTGAGTTGTCTCTTCGTCGCTATCACGCTGAACGTAAACAACCTTGCGATGCTGAGGCATGTTTCTCATGATGCCAGCAATTTGTTGTTTGCCGTAGCGAGTAAGCTTGCCTTCCTCGAAGTGAGTAGAGGTGACAGTGGTTTGGTCCGCAAAGCCGGCGTCGAGCATTGGGCCCCACATTGCGGAGTAGACTTGGCGATCGGCACAAGTGAATGGCTTGGGCCACGCTTGGTTACGTGCCGAGACTTTGTCGTTGTACTGACTAGCATGCTCCAATTTAGCCTTCAGGTACTCGCCGCGTTGCCCGCGCCCGGCAAATCCGCCTCCAGTGCTGCAAGTTGCACAAGTTCCACCGGGATAGCCGAAAGCGACATCGCCAGTTCCACATGAATTGCATTGGGCGAAAGTGATGCTGGCGAATGCGATGGTGACGGCCATTGCTGCGATTGCCGAGATAGGTTTCAACATTGTGATAGCTCCGGTAACGAAGTGTTCTTGCGGCGAAGTGTTCTTGCGGTGAAGCAGTTCCTTAAAAAGGAAGTCTGACGTTCGCCACTAAGTCTTTCGACAATTACTTGAATTGGTACTTGGACAACTGCAATCTGGTTGCATGGCAGAGCACAACAATGGCTCGGCAAGTCCCCGACGGTTATTTCGCATTTATCGGTACAGCACTCGCAGCTCTATCTTTCAAAAATGGCATAATATCAAGAAATACCGTTTCCAACGCACCCGTGGGTAGTGAAGTTGCTGGTTGGTTAAGCTGGGTGGTTTTGGCGGTGTTTGACGTCTGCAATCCAAATACGACAACTTTGAAGGGAACCTCGATTAAGAAAGACTCCGCCCGGCGGGTGCCAGACGGAGCCGATGAAGTTACTTGATTGCAGTTGGCTTTAGAATCTGAAAGTGATTCTTGAGCTGCCGCCTCCGATGGAGAAGCCACTTTCCTGCCCACGATCGTGGCCATAATTGCCGCGGGCATAGTGATCACGGTGTCCGTGATGTCCTCGGTACAGTTTACTTCCACCGTAGGGCGCTCTGTAGGCCTTGCCGTTAGGCGCTCCATAGTTAGGGGCGATGTGTTTGGGGACACGAAAGGTCTCCACCCGAGTTACGACTGGACGAGTGCCGTAATTAAATACTCGAGTCGCTGCTCTTAGGTGCTCGATATCGTCGCCGATGTGGCATATCGCGTCCTCGATACTATCGAGCAACCTTTTAACGTGTGCGGTATGGCCTTTGATAAAGCCTCGGCCGTATGTGCTCGCACACAACTCGGTTGTGTCGAAGAGGTATTCGATGTGGTGGAATTTGGCGTCTATTTTTGCAATATCGTACGCTAGGTGATCCAGATCGCCCTCATTTTTTGCGATGTCGCGTAGATGACATGCCAGTTGATCCAGTTCAGCGACGTCACGCACCATGCGGACGTAGTTGGGAGTTGAACGATAGTGTTTTGTTTCTTTTAGCAAGACCTTGGATTTGTTGTGAATCTTTCGCGCCAGCGAGTTGATGTGGTTGTAATTGTTACCAAACGCTTGTGCAGCGAAGATGCCCATCAGTAGGCAGGTGGTCAAAGCAATAATGCGGGTGATTGGTCGAGTCATTTCTGGCCCTTTCACAATTGGTCGTGTCATTCGTTCACCGGATATCCTTCCGGTTGATGGTGTGTGGGGTGCTTGCGTTCTCAATCCGCAGGAGCGCCGCCAACGCAAGAATTCAAATTGCAAAACAAATGCCAAATGTGTTCAGGGAACATTTTCCTCGTTTGTCGTCTCACTTAATTTTGTAAAACGCCGTCGCTAGAGTGAAAAATTGCGGGTCGATGTGGTAAACGTAGGCACTTTCGGCAATGATATAGGCAGCTGCGCTACTACAGCATTGGTCATGATGTTGAGTTAAAATGACGACAGCCGTATTCTCTTCGATTACAGGCAACACTGGCCAAGCGATTCTTTGGGACGAGTCAAGTTTATGAGCAACGAACCAGGCAACCAAGCTCAGCCCCCCGGCGAACCAACTGAGGCCCCCGAACCATCAGTGGCGCCAGAGGCAAACACCGTCACACCCGCCGACAATGTTGACCGCGCTTATATTCTGTGTCACTTCGCAGACGAAAGTCCCATCTATAAACCGTGGCTGGATCAGCTGCCGATTCCGTGGGAAGTTGTCTCAGGTTACACACCTAACTGGGAGCCACCGGATGACGCGGCGATCATCATCACCCACATGCATTACTCGTGGGAAGAACTTTCCATTCTTAGGCGGGTGCAAGAGCGATCACCGCGGTTGCCAGTGCTGATTCTTTCGGATGGTATTCTGGAGTATCGCAACACTTGGGAGCATCCCGAGCTGCCCGAAGGTAGTTTGTTCCAGCCTCTGTTCGGTCACAAAATTGCTTGCATAGGCAAGAGTCAGGTCAGAGCGATTGAGGCTTGGGGAAATTTAGGGCGATGTGAGTGCGGCGGCCTACCGCGACTCGACGCAGTGGTGGCAGCGAAGCCACCGAAGGTGAATCGCGAGGGGACGTTCAAGTTGCTTATCGCGACAGCCAACACGCCAGCTTTTGATGACGACCAACGCAAGACGGTGGTTGACTCGTTGACGCATCTAAAAAGAATCATCGATGCCAACACAGTGATCAACGGTCGTGATGTCGAAGTGGTCTGGCGACTGACATCGGGACTCGACGAAGAGATTGGTCTCCCCGTTCCGGAGAAGGGTAAGAAGCCTTCTTTGCTGAGCGTGATCGACAAAGTGGATGCGGTGATTACGACACCGTCGACGCTATATCTTGAGAGTGTCTTAAAGAAGCGTCCTACGGCGATTTTAGATTTCCACAACACACCGATGTATGTTTCTTCTGCTTGGAGCATCAGTGCTCCGGCTCATACGCGTCAGACGTTACTGGAACTAGAGTCGCCACCAGCGCCGAAGATGTTGTTTCAAGAAGCAGCGCTCCAAGACAACCTAGAAAGCCGTACTCCGGCGGTGCCGCGATTGATCAAGTTGATCACGGCTATGATCGAGGCAGGGCAAACGGCGCGAGCAGAAGACGCGGAACTAAAACTTCCGTATCGTATTTTGCATGACGCAGAGAAGGGCTTCTTTCCGGTGTTGGAGTCATTCGAGCTTAACCGACTGTACCCCAACAACGAGATCTTTCAGAACGATGATGTCACGCGATTGCAGATTGAACTGGAGGCACTCACCAAGCGTCTCGACTCGGCTCCTGTAGAGATTACACGGCTTCGTAACCAGTGCTTGAGTTATTCGAAACTGATCGCCGAAATGCAGGAGGCTCAAGAAAGCTCTCGAGCAGTGATTGGAAAAATGAACGAGCAAGTTGCGGCGATCAAAATTCGCAATGAGGACCTCAAAGAGCGACTTGATACCCAGCTACAACGTGCCAACGATGTCAACGACCGCTATAAAGTGGCCCAGACCGCCTATCAGAACCTGAAAAAGTGGAAGGAATTTCACGAGGAGAAGATGGCTGTCGAGGCGGCTGAGGCAAAGGCGCTTGAGCGGCCTTCGCAGCCCAAAGAAGCTGGCACCGACCTGTCGCCAAAAGCGAATCATTCAGAAGCGAACCAATCTAAGCCGGTTCAAAAGACTGAAGCAAAACCCAAAGAAAATGCGTGACCAAGGGTGTCGGATTTCGTGGAGCGAAAGACGGCAATTTGAAATGAACCCCCAACAAACACTCGCTATGCAATCCCAAAACTACAACCCTAAGAGACCGATCGTCATTGCCAACGTTTGTCCTGAGGCCCACGAGTTGCTCGCGCCGGTGCTTGATCAATGGTTCGGCGCCGCGCACCATGCGATTGAGATTGATGAAGTCTCCGATCCCCGTGAGTTGCTTCGCACTGTTACGCGCGAAAGTGGCAAATGGAAAAAATCGGTGAAGTGTGTTTCAGCCGTTTTCGATCAACGTGTCTCAATTGGCGTGCCCGAATGGCTTCCCGCCAACCACCAGCTGGTCACTTTCGTCGGTGATCCCTTCACACTTGCCGTATCCGAGTATCAACGACAACTCCAACAGCCGAATTTCTGGCATCGAGGCCAGCGTGTTGAGTTTGCCCAACTCTTTCCAACATTGGACTCCTTTCTTCAGCGATACCCGGATTGGCTATACGCTCGGTTGCCACAAGATCTCACACTTGCAAATCTCTCTCAAAAACTGGGGAGCGAATTCCTGTTCGTTGGCTTACTGGAATCACTTCAGGAATCCGTCGATCAACTGGCAACGGTAATCGGACAACCCACTATTGAATTAACGAAGGTCTGGAGTAAAGGCAACGTAGCAGTCGGATCGGAATCCCAGCGACAGAAGTTTTATGCTCAGTATCCGCGCCCCAAAGCGATCTATGATTTCGCGATATCTCGGGGAAGTGCGTCCGAAGAACTTGATTCAAGTGGCTCCGTTTCTGAACCCTTTTCCCACACGGGACTCCGTGGACCGCATCGCGGTAAGGTAACCACCGGCAAGCTCGACATGCAGCTTTCCTCATCAACGGACTAAAGCATTCGAATCGCCTCGTGATTGCGTCAGATGAGTTTGTCAGTTGACTCGATTTTCCCCTCCCCTTCCGCTCGCTACACATTAGATTTTTGAAAGTTGTTACGTGAAAATTGGTTTTTATTCTTGTATGAGTGGGATGCCGTGGGGCGGAAGTGAGATGTTGTGGTACAAGGTTGCCAAACGTCTCCAAGCCGAAGGGCACGAGCTGACGATCAATTACAAGTACTGGCCTCACACCGCCAAAGAGCTGCTGGATTTGGAAAGCAATGGCGCGAAATTGACCCTGCGAGGAAAGCCACCGGCGTCTGGCGACAAAGGCAACTCGCTCTTAAGCAAACTTTTCGGCAAGTCTGACTCTCCCGATCCGCTCGCCGAAGGAGCTCAGTGGATTGCGGATGAGCGTCCTGACGCGGTCTTGTTTACGCTGGGCTATCACCCAGATCCCATCCCAATCGCTGACGACTGCATTAAGCATGGTATCCCGTACGGAATCAACCTGCAGTGTGCCAGCGATTTTTTCTTCATCCACTCCAACAATTTGGAGAACTTCCGACGCTGGTACAGCAAAGCCAGCCGTGTCTATTTTGTCTCCGACGAGAATCGCATCAAACTTAAAAATAACATCGCGTTGGAGCTAGATAATGCGGAGATCATTGCGAATCCCTTTAATGTGCCCGTCGATGCCAATCCAGATTACCCCGATTCGTCAAAAGAGTATCGAGTCGCCGTCGTGGGGCGTGTTCACTTTCAGTCCAAGGGCCAAGATTTAATCATCGACGTACTCAGACGTCCGCAATGGAAAGACCGGAATCTGAAGGTGGTGTGCTATGGTCACGACCAAGGCAACATGGCTCAGCTAAAAGGGCTCGTTGAGATGTACGGCCTTGAAGACAAAATTGAGTTTGGCGGCTATCTGTCTGAGGTTGAGGAGATCTGGAGACAGAACCATGCGTTGCTGTTGCCCTCCCGATACGAAGGTGCTCCGCTGGTAGTGATTGAGGCGATGTTGTGCAACCGAGTTTCAATTACGACGAACATCGGCAGAAATGTGGAGCTGATCGACGATAACGAGACGGGCTTCATCGCCGAAGGGGCGACAATTAATCTTGTCGACGACGCGCTCGAGCGTGCTTGGCAGAAACGCGATCAATGGAAAGCAATGGGCAAGCTTGCCGGACGACATATCCGCGAACGCTATCCTGAGGATCCTGTTCAAGAATTCGCCGACCGTATCAAGGCGTTGGTGAAGTAGTTTTTCTATTGCCAACTTTCGCCAAGCCAAAGTTAACTAATGAAATTTGCAATCTGCAACGAACTCTATAGCGACCGCGACCCACGGGCCGCGATGCAGCACGCGCGGAGCCTTGGTTATCAAGGATGGGAAATTGCGCCTTTCACATTGGCGGACTCAATTGAAGAATTCTCATCGCCCGAGCGCAAGCAGTACGCTCAAATGGCAGCCGACGAGGGACTGGAGATAGTCGGGCTACATTGGCTGTTGGCCAAGACGACCGGTTTTCACTTAACCCACGACGATGCTACAGTTCGTACTTCAACGGCCAATTATCTTGGGCTATTAACGTGTTTGTGCCATGACTTGGGCGGGAAAGTAATGGTGCTTGGTTCACCCCAACAACGCAATCTGGCCGAGGGAGTTTCGATGGCCGAAGGAATTGACCGCGCTGCAGAAGTACTGCGGGCCGTTTCTGACCAACTTGCAGATCAAGACATTACGATTGCGATCGAGCCATTGGGGCCGGAGGAAACAAATTTTCTGTGCACCGCTGACCAAGGGCAAACTCTGATCGACGCCGTTGGTTCCCCGCAAGTGAAACTGCTGTTAGATGTGAAAGCGATGTCGACCGAGAGTATTTCAATTTCGAATCTAATTTCATCGCACATTGGAAATTTGGTTCATTTTCACGCTAACGATCCCAACCGCCAGGGCCCGGGAATGGGCGACTTAGATTTTCGTCCAATTATGGAAACGCTTAAAGAGGTAAATTATGGTGGCTGGGTCAGCGTAGAAGTTTTTGATTATTCGCCCGGCATCGAAAAACTGGCATCCTCAAGTATCAAATATCTAAGTAGTCTGCTGCAACAGTGACGGCTCAATAAACCTGTCATCCCTCCCCCCTCTTTTCATTTTACGCACATTTTAAAGGCCACCTCATTGAGTACCACCGACGAAACGACCTATAAACAACGAGTCGAATTATTTTGGCAGTGGTTCGCTGAATCTGCCGATGAACTGGTTCTAAACATTGACCACGGCCAAGCGGACTTGGATTTGGACCGAACGGAGAATCTCGAATCGGCTCCCGAAGCTAAATCAGAGATCGCTCAAACAGTTAACGCGGTGATGGACATGTGGCTGCCGGGGTTTAACTATGTGTTTGGATCTGAGGCCGGAAAGGGATATTCTTTTACCCTGTCACCCAATGGAGATGTTGATCTACGTTTTCTAGCCGAGTACTGGCTTTCAAGGGCACCGAAAATTGAGAACTGGCGTTTCTATTCATCTCGCCAACCGGGACTCGATGGGGATATCAACATTGAAATAGAAGGGGTGAATTTCCCATCGGCTGATGTTCGATTTGGCGTCGAAGTTGACCAGGAAGCAGAGGTGATCGACGTCGTTGTTTCGCATCCTAACTTTGTAGAAGATGACGACATCAATAGCCAAGTCGCATTCATTTTTCTCGACGAAGCACTCGGCGAGATTGGCACTGAGATGTGGATTGGGAAGATCGAACTTGCTGGCGCCGAATCGAAGACCCCTATTGCAATAAAATCGTTGGCGACGGAGGTTGTCTCCTTAGCCAGCATGCATCAGTGGGAAAAGCAAACGCCAGACAAAACATATACCGGATACAGTGTCGAGAAACCCGGTGAGGGCTATCCACGTTCTGACACAATCGCAGGAGCAACCTGCCATTTCAAACTGGTTGGCGAATTCATGGAGCACGAGGGTTTGCTAAACTCGGACCCCATCGCCCCTTATGGAGCGCGATTCGTCTACCTTGCGATCGATTCAACAGACTTCGATTTAGAAGATGAAGTTCAGCAACGGGTTAATATTGAAGAGCAGCTAAACGAACTGCTGATCGAACGCAGCAGCGGACGCGTTCTTGGTGGAGCCACCGGAATTAGTCACGCCTACATCGATTTGCTGTTGGTAGATGGAGAAGCTTCTATTGACCTTGTTCAGCAATCGATGGAGTTACAGAACCTAGCAACGCGCTATCGCGTTGAACCTTTTTTTGATCCGGCGAAGGTATAAGGCAGCACCCTTTCAACGGCACCGAGTCGCCAGTTCTCGTTTTTTTCCCGCGAACCGACGAATCAGTTTTGACTCTAGACGCTCAATGGAGTGCAATAGGCGTTTCAGCGTCGCAGCCAGAACGCAGAACACTAACCGCATTCAGGACTTCCCATGACGAAACAGACTCAACTTCTAGCCGACAACCTTAAGCAGGACCCACGTCTGGCAGAAGCGAAGCGACTGATTCTGGAAACGGTCGCTGAACATCAGCAAACGATTCAGTCGGTTCGCCCTCCCAACCCGGATCTGGCTGAGTCCTATGAGGAGATGTTGGAAAAATTCGGTAGCCTGCGAAACGGTCGGCTGTTCTTCGACTACCTCTCAAGTGGATTTGGCAATGGTCCGTTCGTGGAACTGGCCGACGGCAGCGTGAAGCTGGATATGATTACTGGAATCGGAGTTCATGGTTACGGACACAGCCACCCGTTGTTGGTGGAAGCGGCCATCGACACTGCGGTCAGCGATACCGTCATGCAAGGTAACCTGCAGCAAAATCCCGAGAGCTACCAATTGACCGACCTGCTGGTCAAAACAGCCAACGAATCTGGAGCTGATTTCAAACATTGCTTCCTGACCACCAGCGGAGCGATGGCCAACGAAAACTCCCTTAAGATTGCATTTCAAAAGAACCATCCGGCCAATCGCGTTATCGCGTTCAGCCACTGCTTCGCAGGAAGAACGCTGGCACTAGCTCAGGTCACCGACAAAGACGCCTACCGTGTTGGGCTGCCCGATACGATCAGCGTTGATTACTTGCCGTTCTTCGATCACGAGAATCCAGAGCGCAGCACCGAGATTGCGGTCAACCATCTGGGCTATTTGCTCAAACGCTATCCTGGCAAATATGCGGCACTGTGGATGGAGCTGATCCAAGGCGAAGGCGGATACTATCCTGGTGATAAGGCGTTCTTTGAGGCGTTGATCAAAGTTGCCAAAGAGAACAACATCTGTGTCATCGCAGATGAAGTCCAGACATTTTGTCGAACCACGCGTCCTTACGCTTTTCAACATTTCGAACTGGATAAGCTGGTCGATGTCGTGACGATCGGGAAAATTTCCCAAGTCTGTGCAACGTTGTTTACCGACGAGTACAAATTCAAGCCCGGGTTGATCAGCCAAACTTTCACTGGCAGCACCATGGCCATCAACGCCGCCAACGCGATCGTTGGCGGTTTGATCGAGCAAGGCAACTTTGGCCCCGACGGACGTAACCAACAGTTGCACGATCATTTTGTCGCAGGAATCAAAGCGGTTGGTGAAAAATATCCGGGGGCTATCTCCGGTCCTCACGGGGTGGGTGGAATGGTAGCGCTGACGCCGTTTGATGGTAAACCAGAAGACTCTAGCGAGTTGACGCGACGATTGTTTGACGCTGGATTGATGTCGTTTATGGCTGGCGGAAGCCCGGCGCGCGTGCGATTCCTGATGCCGATCGGGTGCGTGACCAACGATCATCTCGATCTAGCTTGTCAGATCCTTGACCAAGTCATCGGAGAAATGGCTGCCGAGAGAAAAGCGTAACCACAGGCTTAAAGGCGGAGTTTCGATTGGCTTCTGAGCAAACGGCACCAAGATTTCTTAAACCTCCTCGGGCCGGCGGTCTAGACCGTTGGGCGCTGGTGATTTTGACGATTACGGCCCTGCTGCTGCCGGTCATCGTCTTTGGCGCGGTCAAGGGGATGAAGATTGCGCCAACGGACATTCGCAAACTTCTGCCGACCAATTTCGAAGAAGCGCAAATCTACGACCAATTCAAATCACGCTTTGGCGTGGATGAAATGATCGTCGCCAGTTGGGACGACTGCGTAATTGATAATCCTGCCGTTTTGGAATTCCAGGATGCACTGACCGCCGCGCATGATGAACGAGGCCCAGTCTTCGTCAACGTTACCAGCGGTATCAAAATGCGATACCAAATCGAATCGGCGAGCATCCCGACTCACATCGCCTCCAAACGACTCTCTGGCCTAATGCTTGGCCCAGACCAACAGACCACTTGCATTCTCGCGTTTCCGCATGAAAGGATTTCAGAGGACCGGAAGAAGTTAGTCGCTCAGTTTTACCAAATCGCAAAGGACACAATCGGGCTTGAGAGGGATGAACTGCATCTTGGCGGCCCAACGGTCGACGGTGCAGCGATTGACATCGAGAGCAAACGGTCACTCGATATGTTCCTATGGCTGTCGTTGCTGACGGTGACGTTTATCGCTTGGTTTCGCCTGCGGGATATCAAGCTAACCGGGTTGGTGATGGGCACAGCTTGTTTGTGTGCCGCCACCGCAATGGCGTCTTTGTACTACTCGGGTGGCCAGATGAACCTGACGATGGTGATGCTCCCAACGCTGATATTTGTGCTGGGCGTGTCTGGTGCCATTCACATGGTCAACTATTACCGCAAAGCGGCAGCGCAGGGCGCAGGTGAGGCATCGGCCGACGTAGCTATTGCAGATGGTTTTTTCCCGGTAATCCTGTCCTCGGTGACGACATCGATCGGTCTATGTTCTCTAGCAACCAGCCAGATTAAGCCGATCGGTCAGTTTGGGCTCTACAGCGCGATCGGCGTTTTGCTGTCGCTGCCGATCGTCTTGTTAGTGCTGCCAGCAATATTGCATCGGATGCGTGGACAAATTAGCGTCCATTTTTCCGACGCCGGCAGTTTGGAAAAACGAGAACGTGAAACAGGCGTCAGCCGCGGCATGTCGGTGCTGGTGAACTGGGTTTGCCGCTCTCATCAAGTGATTGTCATTCCCACGATCATTCTGCTGACCCTATTAGGAACGGGGATCTTGAGCCTGAAGGCTTCGGTCAAGCTTCAGAACCGGTTTTCCCCGGCTGCGCGAATTATTGAGGATTACCAGTGGCTGGAATCGAGGCTGGGGCCGTTGGTGCCCATGGAGATCGTGCTGCACTTCGGCGCCGAAAATTCTCTGACTCCTTGGCAGCAGATGCAAATGGTTCAGTCAGTTGAAAGGGCGGTGAAACAAACAACCGCGGTTAGTGCTTCATTGTCTGCGGCGACATTTGAGCCCATTGTTCCAAAAGGCGCGCGCGCGCTTGCACGATTGCAACGCAAAGCGACGATCGATTTGTGGGAGAAGAGCCTGCCGCAACTCGAGAAGGCTAAACTGGTTAGCTTCGAGGAAGATTCGACTTGGTGGCGAGTCAGCCTTCGGATCGCTGCCATGAACGATATTGACTACGGTCAATTTATTGAAACAGTCAACCGAAATGTTGACAATCAATTGGTCTTTCTAAATCAGCCAGGCGTTACAGTCGAGGTTACCGGTGGTGTACCGCTGATTTACAAGGCGCAGCGCCAAATCCTCCGCGATCTGACGTTCAGCTTTGTGACAGCATTTGTGCTGATCACATTGGTGCTGATGTTTGTCATTCGTAGTTTTCGCGCTGGCTTGATCGCGATGTTACCCAACGTGTTTCCGCCGTTGATGGTTTTTGGGACGATGGGATGGCTGGGAGCGTCGATCGAAATTGGATCGGTCATGACGGCCAGTGTTGCTCTGGGCGTAGCGGTCGACGACACCATTCATTTCCTGACTTGGTTCCGGCGAGGCACTCGTAACGGCCTATCCCGTCCTGCGTCGATTCGGTTTGCTTTCAAGCATTGTGCCAAAGCGATGATCGACACTTCATTGATATGTGGGCTTGGTGTTTGCCCGTTTCTGTTCAGCATTTTTATGCCAACGGCCAAGTTCTCATTTATGATGCTGGTGCTGCTTATGATGGCGTTGGTAGGGGACTTGTTCTTCCTGCCGGCAATTTTGGCCAGCCCCGCCGGAAAGCTGTTTGCGAAAAAAGGCAAACCGAAAAACTGGGTTAAGAAAACCCGCTAGTTCCTAGTGCGAGTCGTTTGAGAAATCGCTATTACTCAGGCGTTTCACTGGATTGTCCGAGTCCGGTCATGTAGTTTTTGATTGACCGCCCGATCACCCAACTGCCGTGCTTGAGTTGGGATTTGAGTTTCCGTGGAACGTATTTGCGTCGCAGGATGGCTTCGCGCGTCGTGCTCCAGCGGGCTTTATAGGGTTCATCGCCACGCAAAAAGTCAAAGTACTTGTAGTCGTTGCTGATGGCGTATCGGATCGCTGCAAGGTTTGTCTGGTAGCCGGGTTCGCAGGCAGAGAATTCAGGATCCAGTCCTGATTGGTACATCATGCAGGTGTTGTCCGACGTCAGCAGCAACACCGACGCGATAGGACGATTGTCTTTGACGATGAACAGCAATTCAGCTAACGACACCTCGAGTAATTCGCGCGTGGCAGTCTTCAGGAATACGGCGAAGTTCCCATTAGCAAAGCATCCCGGTTGTCCCAGAAAATTGCGGCGCTTCTGGTGGAGGTCTTCAAAGTGGTTCCAATAGTGATTGAAGGAATCTAGATCAGCAAACTCAACACGAGTATCGTCAGCGGCAAGGCGTTTTCTGGCGGCTTTTGTTTTTCGCCTCATTGACTTGCTGAAGGTGGCATTGAGCTGCTCGAACGAATCAGGAAGCAGTACTTTCCAAGTGCCTTCAGTTTCCGTTTCGTGATGGGAGAAACCGTGGGCGGATAGTAGCTCGCCGAGGTAGTCTGAAGATTCGTCAAGTTTGCTGCAGCCTTCGAGTTCGATACTGTCGACGTCTTCAAGTGGTCCACCCACCCGAATGCTATCTTCCAGATAGTCCGAAACTAGCTCTACAAATTTTTTGTGAAGCTTAGGCTCCAAGCATGAAAATAGCCCCGCGTAATCCGTACATGCGTTTCCGGATCCCAACAGGCGAAGCTTCCCTCCTGAAACGAAGAAAGGCGCTACTCCAAACCACTGTCCCTGATCGTCCATCGCAACCAAGACGTGAATCTGGTCGTGTTGAGCGTGCATTGCTTGGTACCAATTCATCAACCACGAATAACGGAAGAATGCCCGGTCCCCGGCAACCTGGTCCCAGCAAGCACGCTGTTGCTTGAGGGCTTCGATGTCAGTGATTATTGTAAGTTTCATTATTTTGCTTGGAGGGCGATTTTGGATTAACGAGAGGTAACTGCGTCTGGAACTGATGGAGAATGGACTGCCAGCCCAGTGTCTGCCTTGCGACGTTTCCACCAAGCGCGGAGACGCTTGGTCAGCGGTTGCTCAAACCAGATAGTTGTTGCGGTCCCGACAGCAATCGACAGTAAGGTGGCAATTACGACTGCCGCTAGTGGCCCGGTTCCCATGTTTTCCAATGAGTAAATTAGTGTCGAACCAATGTTGTTGTGGAACAGGTAGAGCGTGTAGGAAATGGTGCTGATATACAGCAATGGCTTAAATCGCAGCGGTGGTACCTTGCCCCACGCACATGCAGTCAGCAAACCAAAAAGAAGTACTGTGGCTGCCGGATTGTGATCACGAAGATCGATGGTCTGAAACACAGCCGCGAAATAGCAAATGCCTGCAATGTTTAGTTTTGTGTTGCCGCGTTTGTTTTTGATCTCATTCAAGAGCATTCCCATCGCAAATAGCGGAAGGTGTCGCATGTAACAAATGTTCTCAATGATCCACAATGGGCGGGCAAGAAACGAGCCTGGATAGGCACTATTAAAGGCTGACGCGGAAAGGCAAAATAAGAGGCAAGTCGTGACCATGATCGTCAAAGACTTGAGCATTTTTTCGAATGCGCCAAACTTCATCATGATGACCAGCGTGGCATAGAACAGCATTTCGATCTGCAACGTCCAAGTTACCGGTTCGAAATTCTCATAGCCGAACAAACGCGGCATCGTTGAAAGGTTCGCCCAAATCTCGCCGAGCGATAGCTGCCAGTGAAACAAAGGGAGATAGCTCAGTAAGAAGACGTTCAGAAGAATCACGGCCCAGTAAGACGGGAAAATCCTGATCGCGCGAGCGAAGATGAAATCTTTAATCGAGCGCTTGCCAACGAACGTCATCGCGTTTACAAAACCGCTAAGCATGAAAAACAGCTCAACGCCGTATTTCCCATATGGGAACGCAAATCCAAGCGGCGACGAGAATCCATACTTGTTGGCATACACGTATGTGAAGTGGAACAGCAGCAAGTTCAGACATGAAATGGCCCGTAAGGCATCCAGTTCTAGGATCCTTTTGGATTTCTTCGATTTGGGTTTAGCGCCAAGTATGGTTTCTGACATTGAAGCTAATTGTCGGGAATTGAGGAACGCTGTGTTACAAAGTACTAGATGCCCGCTTCCTGTCGGTCGTGGCTCACGGGTAAACCTAGAGCCTGTTGTTCTCGATGAGAGAGATCCGCAGCCAAAAAGACGCCTTCGAGCCTCTGGCCCATCGAGATTGCCGGTTGATTGGGTTGTAGCGGCAGGTTGTGAGAGTACTTCTCAGCCAGCGATAAACCCTAAGTTTGAGTAAGTTATCGGCGAAAACAGAGGTTTTTCACTGTCAACCGTTAACTACGTCCTGTCGGGTCGGTAGTCTCTGTACCACCTCCTTAGCAACCTTCAATCTACTTTGAGAACACTATGTCGAACCCCACTGGCACTCTCGAATTCTTTGACGACGCGGAAGCGGGCTATCACCTACGCGCTGAAGTGATCGTGGAATCCCCGATTGATGAAGTGTTCGAGTTTTTTTCAAGTGCAGAAAATCTCGAATCGATCACACCGCCGTGGCTGAACTTTCGCATCGTTACTCCGATGCCAATTGAGATGCGGAAGGGCGCATTATTGGATTACAAAATCCGATTACACATGATTCCAATTCGGTGGCGGACCGAAATTTCAGATTGGCAACCGCCTTTCAAATTTGTCGACCAGCAATTGAGGGGGCCTTACAAGCGTTGGTGGCACGAGCACACTTTCGAAGACCTTGGAAACGGGCTGACTTTAGTCAAAGACGAAGTGCATTACATACCGCGTGGTGGGAGTCTGCTGCACCGTTTAATGGTGAAGCCCGATCTCAAACGCATCTTTACTTACCGCCAGCAACAATTGGCCAAGCATTTTAAGGTTTGCGACTCGCCCGCGTCCCCTGAGCCTCGCCATCAAATGGCTGAAGCGTCAGCTTGAGAGAAATCAGATAGCTTTTCGGGAGCGGCGTGTGCTGGCAACTACTGCTAAGACAAACAGAAGTGCGAAACTGCTTGGCTCCGGAACCGCAAGAGAAAAAGATGTCGTCGTGCCAACTGTAATTCCAGCAGCAACGGCAGTCGCACCGTTGGAGATAGAAAGCCCTCCATCGGCCTCTCGATCCAGTCGAAACCAGCCGTAGTTATCATCGTTGTTAACAAAATCGGGAAAGGCGAAGAATTCGAAGTTGCGATCATCGTAGTAAGCGAAATACTGGCTTTCTCCGACAGGCAAAGATAAGGGGTTCAAAGGAGTAATGCCTAAGTTGGAAGCGAAGGGGGTGTTTCCAACAACAAACTCCGGTCCGATTGCGTCCTCCGGGTTGGCCAAGTACAAAATCGTTGCTTCAGCAATGCCAATATAATTGAACTCGAAAGTATCGTTTCCCTGATTAGCAATGCCGAAGAGAAACAGACCGGATGTGGCGCTACCAAAAGAAGTCGTTTTAGCGAGGCCGACTTGATAGTTCCCAAAGCCCCCGCCGGGAGTAGACACTAGCGTTGCATCACCTTCAATCACTTGAGCTTGCAAAGTCGGAAGTAAGCCAAACGCCAACACTAAAAAAACGGGGATAGCTGGGATTAAAGTTTTCATCTGGTTGGACCAAAAAAATAGACATTGGTGATCGGGAGCGCTTTCCGACTGCTTCTAAGATAACCTCTCGTTCAACCCAATGCAATCTTTTTGCAACCAATTGGAAACCACCGAACTGTTGTCAGTCTGTAGAAAATTCCGCAAAACAGGAGATAACGACATGACGAGCGCAAATGAGACCGTTTAAGATATTTCGTCATGTCATCTAACCAGTCCCCTCTCTCCCCCACTCATCACCGCGCTTCTAATTGGTCGCAAAGTGTATTGTTGATCGTCGCGCTTCTGGCGTTGGTCGCTTTTTCTGCGTGGATTCTATTCGGGACCTTCGGCGTCATTGTCGCATTGGCGTTCACCGTGTTTGGATTGCTATTTGGTCGGCGAGCGACGGCGGCGATGGTTTTGAAAATGTACAAAGCGCAGCCTCTGGAATATCACCAAGCGCCCGAGTTGTTCGAAACGTTCATGCAGCTTTGCCAACGTGCGGAACTTGACCCATTGCCAACGTTGCACTTCATTCCTAGCCGCATGGCTAACGCCTTTGCCGTGGGGCAAGGAAAAAGTGCTGCAGTGGGTGTGACCGACGGAATTCTCCGTATGATGAACCCGCGTGAGATGGCGGGCGTATTGGCTCATGAGATTACTCATATTCGCTGCAAGGATACGACGACGATGGGAATCGCCGACATCATCAAAGGATCTGTTTCGATGGTGGCGCGAATCGGTTTCTTCATGATGCTTTTTTCGTTTTCCAGTTTTATGATGGGCCGCCCCGGTTGGAATGTTTTGCTTTCTGGTGGTGTGATGATGCTCGCGCCAACGGTGGCCACGATGCTGCAACTGGCTCTTTCTCGCACCAGAGAATTTAATGCTGACCGTGGTGCAGCGGTTCTGACCGGTGATGCACGCGGATTGGCGTCGGCACTGATCAAGCTTGAACGGCATAAGCCAAAAGGAATGTTGGAACGCATCTTTGGAACGACAGACGGACTACGACAACCGAACATGTTGCGCACCCATCCGCCCACTGATGAGCGTGTTGAAGCGCTGATGCAAC
Source organism: uncultured Pirellulaceae bacterium (assembly GCA_964503675.1). GTDB lineage: Bacteria > Planctomycetota > Planctomycetia > Pirellulales > Pirellulaceae > Mariniblastus. Next base: position 27,062 of record CAZDBE010000023.1, read on the forward strand.
TTGAGTCGCAGCTTGTCGCTCAGGACGCCGCGGTAGAGCAAATCGTACCGCCCGCTCGTCGGTTTGAGGTTCCGAACCAACCGCGTGTTCGCCGCCGACCGGGCTATCACCTTGGCACAGGTCTCTGGTGGTAGAGAATGTAAGGATTCAGCGATGACGAATGTGTTTCGACAATCCGTTTGGCTCGCAACCGTTTGCTTAGGGGCGAATCTGTTCTGCAGCTCAGAAGCATCGGTCTGGGGATTTCAGCAAACCAAAGATCAAACTCATCAATGGGCTCAATGGCGGGGGCCACTTGGAACTGGTGAAGCGCCCGATGCCGATCCGCCCACATCGTGGAGTGAAACCGAGAACGTTAAATGGAAAACCGCGATTCCGGGTAAAGGCCACTCGACGCCGATCGTCTGGGGCGACACCGTATTTGTGACAGCTGCCGAAGCGTTCGGCCAGAAACGAGAACCGAAGTACAGCGGCCGGCCGGGAGCTCACGACAACGCACCTGTATCGCAGGAGCATCGTTTCCTAGTCGTGGCCGTTAATCGCACAGACGGTACGATCCGTTGGCAGAGAACCGTTCATCAGGCATGGCCGATCGAAGGTGCGCACAACACGGGCAGCCTCGCTTCGGCGTCTTGTGTCACAGATGGAGAATTCGTTTGGGCGCATTTTGGTTCCTACGGACTGTATTGCCTCGACTACGATGGGAAAGTCGTTTGGAAAAAAATGCCCGGTGCAATGCACACCAAACACGGACATGGGGAGGGCAGTTCTCCTGCGCTGGCCAACGGAACGGTCGTATTCAATCACGACCACGAAGGTCAGTCGTTTATTGTGGCACTTGACGCAACCACGGGTAAAATGATCTGGGAGAAGCAGCGTTTGGAAGTCACGTCGTGGTCATCCCCCGTAATCATTGAGCACGATAGTATAGCGCAAGTGATAGTAGCAGGGACTGCTGCCGTACGCAGTTACCGGCTTGCCGATGGAAAAGAACTCTGGCGATGTGGTGGACTGTCCAACAACGTTGTCGCATCTCCGGTCAGCGATGGGATACGCGTCTATGTCGGTAGCAGCTACGACACGCGCGCGATGTTCGCGATCACTCTTGACGGTGCCCAAGGCGACATTACGGACTCGCTGCACGTCAGTTGGTTCACACGCGATCGGACACCGTACGTTCCGTCACCACTACTTTACGATGGATCCATCTACTACCTTCGCCACTACCAGAACGTGTTGACCCGTCGGGAGGCAGAATCGGGAGAAGAAAAAGTTGGGCCGTTTCGCATCCGTGGTTTGAAAAACATCTATGCTTCTCCGGTCGCTGCAAAAGATCGGATCTACATTTCAGATCGCGATGGAGCGACAGTTGTTTTCAGTCACGTGGCCGACTTAGAAAACGACGTTCCCCGGATTCTTTGGGCTAACTCAATTGATGACCGCATTAACGCCTCCTTGGCTTTGGCTGGGAACCAGATCTTTATTCGGGGCGAGAAACGGCTCTATTGCATTGAAGAACAGGGGCATGATTCTCCTTAAGCGGATTTGCTGAAACTAAGCGCGGGTGTCGTCTCTCCAGCGATCTCAACTGGAACAAAGACCGCCGATCCATTACGATACCGCTTGCCAGAGGCACTGAAAAAAGCTTCTGGCGTCTTTGATATCACACGCGTCATGAGAAATACGGGCAGGAAATGGAAGCTGGAATTGTTGGTCTACCGAATGTTGGCAAAAGCACGTTGTTTAATGCGTTGACGCTTTCCAAATCCGCCGCGAGTGAAAACTATCCGTTTTGCACGATCGAGCCGAACGAAGGTATGGTCAGCGTCCCCGACGGACGTCTTGAAAGAATCACCAAATACATTGTGCCGCAGAACGTCATTCCGGCAGCGTTGAAGCTGGTCGACATTGCTGGAATCGTCAAAGGTGCCAGTGAGGGCGAAGGGCTGGGCAACAAATTCCTCAGCCACATTCGTCAGGTCGATGCCATTCTGCAAGTCGTACGTTGCTTTGAGGACGACGATGTGATCCATGTTAGTGGAAACGTAGATCCGATTGCGGACATTGAAACGATTGGAATCGAGTTGATGCTGGCTGATATGGAATCTGTTTCTTCGGGAATCGAAAAAGCGAAGAAATCAGCTCGATCGGGTGATAAGGAAGCCATCCTGCGAAAGGAAGTTCTTGAACGCTGCAACGCGCATCTGGAAACTGAGAAGCCGCTTCGCACGCTGGAGCTGAATCCTGTTGAAAAAAAATCGATCAACAGCTTTGGTTTCCTGACAGCCAAACCGATTTTGTACGTGGCCAACGTGGCAGAGGATGATTTGGAAGGCAAATCGCCACTGGTCGACAAAGTGCGCGAGTTCACCAAGAAGTCAGGCGCTGGTCTGGTTACCGTTTGTGCAAAGATTGAAGCTGAGATAGCGGAGTTGGAACCAGACGACCGCGCAGAGATGCTTGAAGCTGTTGGCCTGACAGAGCCCGCTTTGGGGGTGCTTGCCCGTGCAACCTATAAGACGTTGGGATTAGAAAGCTATTTCACTGCAGGGGAAAAAGAAGTGCGTGCTTGGACGATTCCTTCGGGAGCAACCGGCCCAGAAGCCGCTGGTGTGATTCACACCGATTTTGAAAAAGGGTTCATCCGCGCTGAGGTCTACACACTCGACGACTTGGAAGAATTCGGCAGCGAGCAGGAAATCAAGAAGGCTGGAAAGCTAAGAGTCGAAGGCAAGGCCTACGTTGTTCAGGATGGTGACATTTGCCATTTCCGCATTGGTTAGACTCCACGGCGTGTAGTCTTCGCCGAACGCCTCGTGTACCTCTATAAAAAAAGCTGTGATTCGGGGAGAGTCACAGCTTTTTAGAAGAGAAGGCGATTGCCTGCGAGAGGCAATGTGGTTGGCTTACTTGCGACGACGTCGAAGGAGTCCGCAACCTGCAAAGGCTGCCAAGAGCGTCAGTGAACCGGGCTCTGGAACAGCAGCAACACTACTGATGGTGATCGTAGCGATCCCGCTAGAGTACTGAGCAGAATCGTTGAAGTTGAAACTCGTAGGTACGCCATTGGCGTCTAGGAGAGTGCTGTTGGCGAAGCCAGCAAAGGGATCGCCGGTTGGTGAGACCAAAGCGACGGTACCGTTCTCGTCTGCACCTTGGTTGGGACCAGTTTGGCCGCCACCGAAACCCAAACCGGGAAAGTTCTGACCGCCAAGCCCGCT
>CAZDBE010000024.1:0-29036 GCA_964503675.1 uncultured Pirellulaceae bacterium
CAATGAAGGCGACTACTTGTTTAACGGCAATTTCTTCTAGTCGAACCAAATCCTCATCCGCGGCGCTAGAGCTCGATTCCGCAGATGTAACTAGTCCAGTTTCCGTAGAGCCCGCCATTTCTTCGGCTGACTTTTCGATCGCTGAACTTACGGGAACTTCACTCTGCAGTTCCCCAAAAACAGGTAGAACGGTAGGAGTTGTTGCGTCTTGCCCGACGGCGAACCGCGCATCAACCAACACAAATAGTAGAAGTAGGAGAAAGTTACGAAACAGCATTGTCAACGTGATGATCTCTCGGATTGATCAGTGAACTGGACGCGCCACGGTCACCGGTTACCAGTCACGGCGTGCCTAGCCTACCTAAGATACGGAAAGCGAATTACAGGGCGCTTTACAGAGCAATTTGTACAAACATTAGTCTAACGCAACGCGGATCGTACAACGAGTACCTGATTTTGGCCGGTTCTTGTCGCCGATGCTGTCAGATTGAATCAGCACGTACATGCCGAACTTGATTCGGGTTGACTGGAATCTCCATTTCCCGAGAATTCAGTGCAGTCGACAGGAAGTCGATGTTTATTTGTGTCTGAGATGCATGGATTTTTAATGGCGACCGCCAGGCAAGGAGGCCTTGTGAGTACCCCGATCACAACTGGAAACACGTCCGGAATTCCTGTTCAGGAGATTCTTCCCCAAGCTCGGATCATTGGCAATAACGGCGAAAGTGCGCTGGCCATCGAATCGTGTTGCGGACACTGGGAAGACGTTCAAGAAGGCGACTTTTACGTTGCCGTCGTTGGCTCGCAAAAAGATGGGCACGATCACGCCGCCGCCGCTATCGCCAAGGGCGCTACTGCGGTTGTGACCGAAAGACTGCTGGCGATTGACGCGCCACAAATCATCGTCCCCGACACTCGTCAGGCCTATGGCGAGATCTGTCACCGTCTTGCTGGCACGCCTAGCACTCGTCTGACCACAATCGGCGTCAGCGGTAGCGATGGCAAAACGGTTACGGCGCATCTGGTTCACAGCATTCTCAAAGCCGACTCCCGCGAGTCAGGCTTGGTATCGTCTATCGAAGTCAGCCTTGGCAAGAACACTCAGTCGGTGCCCAATCGTGATATTAATCCCCCGTTAATCGCAGAACAGTTCTCACGTATGGTAATGCACCAGTGCGATCATGCTGTTGTCGAGATTCCCAGCCAATCACTGGCCAAGCGCGCGCTTTCTGGCATCGAACTGGACGTCGCTGTCCTAACCAATATTCGACACGATCCAGACAATTTTCATGGCAACGGAAAGAATTACCGTCGCGCCTTCTTGCGGATCATTGATCACCTCAAAGATACTGGCTTGGCGATCCTCAACGCTGACGATCCGAAATCCCATTTCCTGATCGAGAAACTTGATTCGCCGGTGTTGACGGTTGGAATGCGACAGGATGCAAATGTGAAAGCATTTGTCGTTGATCGCACCGTCAGCGATCAAGTGTTTATGATTACTGCCGGTGGTGTTTCAGTGCCTGTACGAACGGACATTATCGGAGATCACCATATTTACAATTGTTTGGCTGCAACGGCGGTTGGGCTATCCTTGGGTATCAACCTTCAGACAATCGCCAAGGGACTTGAGTTGACCGGTTCAATTCCTGGTCGGATGGAACGCGTAGAGTGCGGACAACCGTTTGGAGTTTGGGTCGACTCGGCCAACAGCCCCTCCCAATTGGCCAACGCCTTGCGGGCTATGAAGCAAGTGACCAACGGTAAGGGCAAAGTCTGGTGTGTTTGTTCAACCGATCCACAGCAATCAGAACATCAGCGACGATTACTAGGTGAGGTCGCCGAGAAGGCCGCCCATACGAGTGTGATTACTCGCACGTCGGCTGATCCGATGGTGGACTACGAACCGATCCATCAGGTGTTGGATGGGTTTCGTAACCCAGAGTCTGCCCAGATCATCCCCAATCGCTTCAAGGCGATCGAGTGGGTGCTAAGCCAAGCGAAAACTGGTGATGCCGTATTGATATCCGGTTGCGGCGAGCGCCCGTTTGCGTTGGTGGGAGAGCATCATTGGACGATCGCCGATCGCGACGTCTGTCAGGCGTGGTTGTACGACAATGCTTCAATGATCCAAGAACAATGCGAAAAGCCGCCGAGTATCTACAACATTGACGACTATCGAAGTTAGAAGCTTCTTTAACTTGCTCAGTGGAATAAGTGAAGCATTTTATTGTTTTACTAGAGTTGTAAGTCCATGGAGACTTCGTCAAGAACCTCTCCTGCGTATTGAGCAGCATTTCGCTCAGTGCCGTATGATTTGAACCCAAGTTTCTTGTAGAGTTCAATGCTTGCGGTAGACGTAAGATAGGCAGACAGTTTGATCTTCTGCAGTCCATCGATCTTTCGAGCCTTTTCGATGAGCGCCAGCATCAATTGATTCGCGATCCCCTTTCTACGATGATCTGGATATACAAAGACTCCCCAGACGTTTCCTTTGTGTCGATGTTTTTCGCCGTCTTCTCTTACGAACCCCACTAGCCCAAGAATTTGGTCCTCTTGAAAATAGCCGAGGATGAAGTCCTCGTCATTCTTTTCCAGTATGCGTTTGGCGGTGATTTTTCGATCAAGCGGCTTGTTGGAATCCGCTCCAAAAGATCGTGGATCAATCCGTAGGCTGTCCTCTCGAACTTGAATAAACGCATCGAGGTCGTCGATGTTTAGTGGGCGTATCATCGTTTTGACCGCTGTGTTGTCAGGCTTGGTTTAGTTAGGTCGACCGACGGTCGGCGCTGATACGGCGTTGACAATTTTGGGGAGGGAAAGTTTTATAGAGCCCCTTTGATTTCGAACGTTGCCGCGTACGGGTTCGGCCTGTTGGGTGGAACCATCAGTAACAGTTTGTCGTCGTCTTGGGTGAACTCTACCGCATGATCACTGCCGATCAGCTTGATCTTTTGAATGCGTTTGGGTTGATTCTTTGATTTAAGTCCAAGTGCCGGAAGCTCTATTTGCCCCGCGGACGGGTTTAATACAAGCACATACAGGATGTTTTCTTTTGCCGTAAACCTAACCTCTTGGTGCCCATAGTCGGGGCTGTCTTTGGTTCGGTTGTTGAACTGTTTGCTTTTCTTTTTCTTAGCCGCAGATTTATCTGAGTTTGCTGCATTCGCGTTTTTAGCATCCGCGTCAGCAAGGCGGGATCGCAGATTGTCGCCATGCACTTTCCATGGCGAAGTCGCATAGATTGCTGCGCTGTTTAGCTTTAACCAAGTTCCAAACTCGTCCAAAATGGCTTTGTGGTCAGCGGGGATCGTCCCGTCAGGTAGAAGTTCGACATTGAGTACGAAGTTGCCGTTTTTACTTACGACATCAATGAGCAATTGGATCGTGCTTTTTGCATCGTGCCTTAAGTCGTCATCCTTCTTGTAGAACCAATGTGTATAGGTGCAAATGCTCTGCCAAGGCTCGGGAGAAATTGCTGATTCGACTCCCTGTTCGATATCATGAACAATGGCTGAGTCTCCCCCCGGTATCTTACCTGCAATCACCGCCTTGATCTCGCCATGCCTCTTTAAGGAGTCATGGAAGAAAGTGCAAAATGCTTCTTTGCCGTAATCACCATAGGGAAATCCTCTGCCGTCAAACCAGAGGTAATCGGCATCGTACTTGGTCAGTAGCTCCTTCATCCGCAGCAGCCAGTTTTGCTTCCAATTCTCCTCCCATTGGGGCGTTCGATTCTCTGGGGGAATGCCGTATAGATTCGCCGGATCCAATCCCTCCCACCACTGGCCCGTTCCATTTTCTTTTGTGAGGTGTCCATCATAGAGAACGTCCTTATAGGGCCCCGAAGTATCGGCACCGAAGGTAGGCAAATTCCAATCGAAGAAACGCTCGTCATGCGTGGTCACCCCGAAAGGAACTCCAAACTTTTTCGCCGACTTGCTGAACTCTCCAACAATGTCACGCTTCGGTCCGACATTTACAGAATTCCACTCTTGGTAAGTCGAATCCCAGTTATCGTAATTATCGTGGTGATGAGCCAAAGCCATGAAGTACCGCGCTCCTAAGTCCTCGGTGAAGTACTTAAGCAGTTGATCAGTATCAAGCCTTTCTGCTTTCCATCTATGAATCACTTCTTTGAAGCCTACCTCGGACGGGTGCCCAAAGTGCTTCAAATGATAGGGACGTGCATTTCTTCCGAATGTTTGTCGGCCCACATCGGTCATGTACATATGCCGAGCGTACCAACCACCTCCTAGTTCTGGGACGGATTGAGCACCCCAGTGAACCCAGATGCCAAATCGTGCATCGGTGAACCATTTGGGGACCTTGTATTGCTCGCGCAGTTCCTCCCAAGAGAGGTCCTTGTCCTGAGCCGGACATGCTTGGCTTAAATTCGATGCTTGCAACAATGCAAAAGCGCATACGAGTAGAAGGCGTTTCAGCTTTGGCTTCTCTGCTGTTCTCAATCCCATGGTCTCTTTCTTTCAATGGCTCTGAGATTTCCTCTGGTGCAATGAGCTTTCCACGATCTACCATTCGTCTTGGCGCCGCGTAGCTGAGAATTCAATGTTGCTAAGGCCGACTGGCTTATTAAGTAAGCTAACTGAATTCTATCGTGCCCTTACCGATTGCACCTCGGTATTGGGCTTAGCCATTCAGGTCCTGCCAAAAGTGAACTATGGCGTTGATTCCCCGATTTCCTCTGGGAACTGACGAGGAAAGTCCAAAGCCATCTTAACTGAGGCGTGCGTCACCGTTTATGTTACAGCCATAAAAACGGAAGTCACAGCGCGTGCTACCGATGATTCCCTTGGTCTGACCAGTTTGTGCATCGTTGATGATATCAAACCCATCAACAGAAGGGGTAGCTTCAGCCCTCAATGGTGATGCTGTCAGGTAGTCAGACTCCACATTGCCATTGTGCTCCCGCGGTCTACAAGAAACCGTCTCGGAACGACACGAATACTTTTGGATCGCGAGAGTAAACGCTTAATTATTCGCCAGCCGTGGGAGCTGGATCACCGGTGCCCGCATCGACCGCTTCTTCGATAACTTGCTCAACCTTTGTGGCCGCGTCCGAGGCTTCTTCAGTTGAAGTGACAGCGGGTTCAGTCGTTTCTTTTGACGCCTCACCTGCAGGTGCCGCTGGGGCCGCAGATTCGTCAACCTTCATCTCAGATCCCTCAGATCCGGCAGGCTTACTTGGCTCAGCGGATTCAACTTCCTTGACCTCTGTCTCTTGATCAGCTGGCTTGGTCGTTGGCTTTACAGCTTCAAAGTCACCTCCCGCATCGGAAGACGTTTTCGGCTCTTCCATTTCCTTAGAAATGTCGATTTCGGGGAATTCAATGTTCGGAGCGTCTTCTACCGCAGCGCCCGGAGCCTCTTCATCAAATAATTCGTGATCCTGAAAATCTTTGTACAGAGCAACAAACTTTGGATTGGTCACTCGGGCTAGGCCGCGTTGAGCATCCTTGAACAAAATCGAATCGGGTGCTTCTTCGGTGTATTTGGTATAGAGATCTTTTGCCTCGTCGAACTGGCCAAGACTTTCCGCAGCGTAGGCGAGCGTATACAACGAGCGCCGCTGTTGCATGACAGTTTTTGTGGTGTTGGGTGCGTCGTAGACTTTCTGAAAGGACTCTTTGGCACGCTTGATGAGTTCCATCGCCCCTTCACGATCGGTTGGCAACTGCTGAAGGCCGCGATCCATCTCGTAGTCGCCAGCGATCTGTAACGCGAAATTGGTCGCTTTATCGTTGGGGTAGTCGTTTTCCATCTGTTTCAGAGAATCGACATTCTGGCTGATACGAAACTGGTTGATTGAGCGGTCCAGCTCTTGCCATGGTTCGGCGGCTGTGTTCTGGCTGTTTTGAAGAAAGTAACTTACCAGCACATATCCCAGCAACAGTACGCAAACTCCTAAGGCTATCTGTCCCCAATACGGACGTGACGCCTCAAGGAGCTTTTCGGCCTCTGAGGGTTCGTCGACCTCTACCGGTACCTGTTGTCCCGTCACATTAGGCGGCAGTTCAATGTCGCGAACGTTATTTTTTTTGTCTTCAGTCTGTGGTTTTGACATGAGTGGGAAAACGGATCAAACCGGCCTTGGTTGATTGTGTGGTGGAAGGGGCAAAAGTTGCCTTTTCGAAACGGAGAGTATACGTAGTTCGGCAATCAATGGTCAATAGCGACACCATAAACCATTTGCGTTTGACAACTGGCCATTGAAATAGATACTGGCCTCCGCTCGCGAGACGGTCTAACCCGCGTTTCGCCCAACCCGGCTCAGTCGCCGACAACGCCCACTTTCGCACGCCAATTCTAACATGAACGGCCTGAACCCGGATCAACTTGACGCCGTTAACACGCTCTCAGGACCGCTATTGGTACTTGCAGGAGCCGGCACGGGCAAGACACGCGTTATCACCTACCGGATCGTCAAACTGATCAAAACGGGTACGCCTCGAGATCGTATCTTGGCGGTGACGTTCACCAACAAGGCCGCCAATGAGATGCGTGAGCGGCTCATGCCGATGATTGAGGTCAAGCGTAAGGCAGCCGAACCAAACGATAAGTACAAGCCCAAGTACGCGAAGAATAGATTCGCTGAAGACGATCCTCAGCCTACCGTCTCTACTTTTCACTCGTTGTGTGTCAAAATTCTGAGGCGTCAGATAGATAAGCTGGGCTATCCGCTAAAGTTTGCAATCTACAATCGCGGCGACCAAGAGAGCCTCGCGCGTACGATTCTGCGAGAGATTAGCGTTAATGAAAAGATGCTGGCCCCCAACCAGCTGCTGTTCCACATCGGCAACTGGAAATGTAAATCACTCAAACCGGGTGATGCGATCATCCAGAGCGAGAGCGACGTGCAGCATCTAGCGGCGATTGCCTACCAGCGCTATCAACGCCAACTAAAACTGTCGGGAGCGGTTGATTTCGATGACCTTCTGTTGCTGACCGAGGAACTTTTTCGTAATCACGAAGATGTTCGGGTGGAAGAGGCCTCAAAATTCGATCACTTATTGATTGATGAGTATCAGGACACTAACACCAGCCAGTATCGCATCGTCAAAGCCTTGGCGTCGGCGCACCGCAATTTGTGCGTGGTGGGCGATGATGATCAGTCAATCTACGGTTGGCGTGGAGCGGAAGTTGAACACATTCTTTCCTTCAACCGGGACTGGCCAGACGCAAAGGTTGTGAGGCTGGAGGACAACTATCGTTCGACTACTTCGATCATCGCTTACGCCAACACGTTAATAAAATTCAATAAGACCCGCCACGACAAGGTTCTCCGAGCGGCTCGTCCGGGCGGGGACAAACCTGCCATCATTCAGTACGAGAATGAGACGGTGGAAGCCGCGGAGACCGTCCGTTCGATTCAACGTCGTTTGGAGGAAAAGGGGCGCGAGCCACGAGACTTTGCGATTCTGTTCCGTACCAACGAGCAGCCTCGACCTTTCGAGACGGAGCTGCGGAAAGCGAAACTGCCTTACGTCTTGGTTGGAGGCATGTCTTTCTTCGATCGCAAGGAGGTTAAGGATCTGCTCGCATACTTTCGGTTGCTGGAATCGGAACCGGACGATATCTCGATCTTGAGAATCATTAACAAACCGCCACGTGGCATCGGCAAAAAGTCGATCGAAAAACTACTCGACCACAGCGTCAAGCAGAAAGTGCCTCTCTGGGACATGATCACTGGAGATGCGGAGCGGCCCAAATTGACCAGCAACGTTGACCGCGGCCTCAATGGGTTGGTGGAGGCGATTGGAATTGTCAAATCACGGATGGGCGGATTGTCTTTGGTGGAATCGGCGAGGCTGTTGATTGATCGATCGAATTACAAGGCTGAGATTGAAAAGACTTATACCACGCCCGAAGATAGAGAATCGCATTGGGCCGTGGTTGAGCAGATAGTTAGTGCGTTGGGAGAATACGAACGCTCGACCCGTAAGCCGACCATGTCGAAGTTTCTGGACAAGTTGTTGTTGGGAGATCAAAGCCCGGACGACGACAAGGAGAAGCAACTAAAAAAGAACGCGATCGCGTTGATGACGATGCATTCAGCCAAAGGACTTGAGTTTCCTGAGGTGTATATGGTCGGACTGGAGGAGGGGATTCTTCCTCATAAGCGTTCGCTTGAGGACGACGATGCTGGCGTGCCCGAAGAACGTCGTTTATGTTACGTCGGTGTTACTCGTGCTGAAGAACTTCTGACACTCTCGATGTCGTTGACCCGGATGCGGTGGGGTAAGGCGCGTGATACTCAGCCAAGCCGATTTCTGTATGAGTTGACCGGGCAGGCTGATCATCCCAACTACGCGCGCAAGCGACGCGTTTAAAGTGTTACCGGCGTCGCCTCAATGAATCCACGATCTACAAACTCGATCTCCTCTCGAAGTCGATCTTTACCTAAAGAGCAATTCCGCGACCGTTGTGACGATTGTTTTCGGCCAGTTTCGCACTGCTATTGCGACGCGATTACCCCCGTCGATACGCGTACGGAGTTCCTGATCCTCCAACATCGACGAGAGCGCACCCATCCGTTTAATTCGGCCCGCATCGCGGCACGCGCTTTAACGAACTGCAAATTGGTTTGTGATCGGAATGAACAACTCGCCGAAATGCAGTTGCCGATCAAACCATCTGCTGGGCTGCTCTACCCTTCACCGGGCGCTCTGCTGTTAGATCAGGTTCCACCAGAAGAACTGCCTAGGCAACTGGTAGTAATCGACGGGACATGGCATCAAGCTAAAACACTCTATCGGGACGTAGAGGTTCTCCGTTCTTTGCCGTGTTATGCTTTAGCCCCCACCACGCCAGGCCAATATCAGATTCGTTTGGAACCAGATGAGTCTTCGCTGTCGACAGTGGAAGCGATTGCTGCTGCGGTGAGGCAGATGGAACCAACAAATGCGGACATTGAACGTTTGTTGGACGGGTTTCATGCCATGATCAAAAAACAACTGGCTCATCCTCAATCGAACTACAGCGGCCAAACGGTTCAGTCGAAGCGCGCTCCGAATCTGAATGTTCCCAAGAGTTTGTTGGCGGGCGATCAATCGTTGGTGGTGTTTTACGCTGAAGCGACTCCTCTTCACTTTGATGGCACCGAAAAATGGGCAGACGTAAAGGAAAAACGACGAGCTTGCCCAATGCCGCCGGTGTATGTGTGTGCACAACGCATTCTTTTAGACGACCCGGCAATTGGTGCCTTTGAGGAGAATCAGTTTGTCGGGGTAATTCAGTCACAAGTAGCTTTGACGCCGATAGGGCTTCGCCACATGGGATTGGAGGTCGAGGATTTCGCAACCGCTCTCTCGATAGATGATTTCTGCGACCAGTGGAAGTCCTTTTTGCGCCCGACCGATCGGCTTGTTGCTTACCATTCCAGCAGTATCGATTTGTTGAAGAACGCAAACGCGCCGGTGCCGATTTACGAACTGCTGCAGGGGATCAATTACGATCCCGAACGAAAGTACGTTGGCATTGCAGAGTACCTTGAAAGTTTCGGTAAGCAAATCGCCGAGCCAATTTGCAAGGGCAGGGGCGGGCGACGATTGGCGTCAGCAGTGGCGCTAGTGAGGCATCTGTACGAAATATCAACCTAGTTCCGGGTTTCTGTAGTGGAATAGTCTACGGGCTCATCATTTCTACAAGTCTTCATCTGCAGCAGCGATGACGGCGTGGACCTCAGCGGGGCCTTGGGCATCGCGGATCTGGTCTAGCACTTCTGGTTGCTGGATTAAACGGCTGAGCCGGGCTAGTACACGTAGATGCACTGCCTCGTCAGTAGAACCAATCAGAAAGAAGATGTCGGTCAAGCAACCGCGTGGGCCGCCGAATGGAATACCGTTGGTAGTAACCCCCAGTCCAAGAAACGGTTCGCCCATCGCCTGCGACATGGGCCGTCGAGGGTGCAAAAGCGCCACGCCGTTTTCGAGGGCCGTTGGATGGAGTGCTTCGCGACTGTGAATTGCTTCGGCCATCTTGTCGGGGTCCCACAACGCGCCGCTCTGAGCCACCATGTCGCAAATCTTAGTAATGACCTTTATTTTTGTCTTGGCCAGCAGAGGCGAGAAAATGTTCTCGAGTTGCAAGAGATCGGGAATGTGGAAATCTTCGACCGTCTCCTTTTGAGCTTGAATCTCGAAGACTTTCTCGACCGCGACCAATTCTTTTTCGTCGGACACCCCAATTCGATTCTCGAACCACGTATGGATTTCAGCTCGAGAGAATTTCCACTGACCACCAATTCGTCGGCCAGGTAGCTTTCCACGTTCGGCCATCTTCCGCACCTGATCAGGAGTCAGGTGGAGGTAAGCCGACAAGCCTTGGATGTCAAAGTCTTCCATTTTTACGCGAGGCGTTGTTGGGAGGGGATTGCGAATTCGCTCATCCTAACACCAGATGCCGCAGCTACAAAGCGCCCGTTCTCGTCCGTCGCAGCAATTAGTACGACAGAATTCCATTGGCACGCATGTAGTCGATGGAATCCGGCACGAAGCCGGGATTTGTGTAAAGTGCGTATCCGCAGACAGTGAAGAATCCGCACAGTGCAGTGAATGTGATAAAGGCTTTGATCGTTTGGCCAGCCTGATATCGTCGGATAAGTTGAGCTTCGGTTTTAAGCTTGTCGACGTAGTACTTTTCAGAGGTGAGTGTGTGATGCTCGGTCATGGGAAGATCTCTTGTTTTGAGGTAGGAAGATCAAAAGAGCGGATGCCATTTTGTTTTCAGGCACCAACGCAAGGGCCGTACCAACCAAGCAAAAGGAGGTGAGAAGTCTTCGTTTCCCAAGGGAAATTGATATTTCGCGCAAACTGCCCCCAAATAGATGTTGCTTTCTCGCATCACAGGATATGAAGCTTGGTGCAAAAAGCCCCCGCGTTGAAGTAACGCAACACCGTGGCTATCCGAGTTGAATCGAGCAAGATAACGAACGATCGGTCCTGGCTATTTTTTCCGACTCAGTCGCTTTGATTTCCAAAGCTCAATGTGTTGAATGTCGTTTGCGGATTCGATCCCCGGTGTGGTTCGGCCACTTCGAACATCGTGTTCTAGTTTCGACAATAGTTCCTCAACCACATCTGGCTTAAGATCGTACAAATTCTTCTGTTCTGCACAATCGCCGTCCATTTGGTACAGCTGTCCGTCGGGCGCGTCATGAGAAGCCTGTTTCTCATTCGGAGAACTCCAGCCACCCGAAGCTCGGGCCAAAACTAGCTTCCAGTTCCCTGACCGATAGGCAAAATGGCCGCTGACCGAGTGATGGACTATTCCTTGCCGTCCTTTTGGAATTGCATCTCCCCTAAATGCTGGTAAGAAACTCAAGCTGTCCTCGCAGCTGTTCGTTGGCGGATCAATATCTAAACAATCTGCGATCGTCGCAAATAGATCCGTAAGACAGATGGTCTCGTCGCTCTTGGATCCCGCTTCAATTACCGATGGCCATTTTGCAACAAATGGAATCCGATGTCCGCCCTCCCAAATATCGGCCTTGGATCCTCGGAAGCCAGCGCTAACATGGTGCCCAGACTCTTTAAGCTGTTTGATGTTCGCCGCGCGGGAACATCCGTTGTCGCTACCGAACAGAACGAGAGTGTTGTCAGAGATCTCTTCATCATCGAGGCACTGCAATATATTTCCGACTACGTCGTCGGTTTGCATAACGAAATCAGCATAAGCTCCAAGACCGCTCTTACCCTGCCACTTTTTCGTTGGAACGATTGGCGTGTGGGGCGCCCCTAGCGGCACATAAAGAAAGAATGGCTTCGGTGATTTGGAATGCGTTTTTATAAATTCGATGGACTTAGATTCACAGTCTGGCAGAAAGTTTATCACTTCGTCATGTTTGGTTACCACGTCCTGTTCAATAATGGCTTTCATGCTCCGTGCGTGATGAATTCCATAAAAGAAATCGAAACCGCGGTTGACGGGCCCATCAGGTGATCGCGATCCGACTGGCGGAGTGAATTTAAGCGGTTTCCCCTCAAGCTCTACTGATTCATCGTTCGGATCCAAGAACCTCATATTCAAATGCCACTTGCCGATGATGGCTGTGTCGTAACCATGAGACTTGAGGAAAGTTCCTAACGTTGGTCGATCTTCGGGGATGATACACGGTGCGAAACCAGTCACGACGCCTTTTTGAAGAGGGGTTCGCCATGCGTAGCGGCCGGTCAGCATGCCGTAGCGCGTTGGTGTGCAAACCGATGAACCTGAATGAGCGTCCGTAAAAGACATGCCCGCGCTGGCGAGCCGATCAATACAGGGCGTCTTGATCTTGCCCAAATTTGGATTGAAGGCACCTACATCGCCAATCCCTAGGTCGTCGCAAAGAATAACGACGATGTTGGGTTGTGTTTCGCCAGCCGACGCTATTGCGGCTGTGAACGAAAAGAATAGAAGTAGGCAGATGGCAAAGGTTTTCACGGCGTTGTGACTGACTGTTTAGGGGGCTGTGACTGGCGGCTGAGAAGTAGCTTTTGACGAAGGCTTATTTGGCTCAATCATGATAGCGTAATTGTCTAGTGCTTTCGATCGACTTTGGTTCCACCAACGGCCTACTCTTCTGTGAATTTGGCCGTTGTTCAAGTTCTTACCTGATCTGAACAGAATAGTTCCAAAGAAAGTTCTTGACATTGCGAGACGCTACCACTACTGTACTACTTACAGTAATACAGTAAAGGCAGCGAATGTTACACATTCAGATTACAACCGGCGGGAAGACACCGATCTATCGGCAGATCATCGATCAAATGCGATCGTCGATCGCTGTTGGGAAGATCGCGGTCGGCGAGCCTTTGCCTAGCGTCAGGGGATTGGCAACAGAATTAGTGATCAACCCTAATACGATCGCGAAAGCCTATGCGGTGCTGGTTAACGACGGAGTGATCGAGAGCCAGCAGGGGCGCGGATATTTCGTGGCCAAACGCCGTGAAATCTTCACCAAACGCGAACGACAGCGGCGGCTGAACGAGGTTATCGGCCCGTTTGTAGCTGAAGCGGTCACTTTGGGATTCGACCAGCAACAGCTTGTTGACGAGATCAAGAAACACTTCCAGAAACTGACCATGTCCTGAGTCGGGATAGGTCCTGCGACAATTAGTGTGCATTAGAGGGAGAAATTCATGAGCGAACATTCGATTGTACTGAAACGCCTTTGCCGCTATTTCGGGAGGAACGCAGTCGTTGATGACTTGAGTCTTGCGGTCCAAACAGGCAAGGTTACGGCTCTTCTGGGACTCAATGGCGCCGGGAAGACAACGACAATTCGGATACTCATGGGACTGCTGTCTCCCACGCGCGGATCTGCAAGGACGTTAGGCTCCGACGCGACGACAATGTCAATCGATACCCGCAAACGCATCGGCTATTTGGTGGAAGGGCACTATCTGTATCCGTCCATGCGAGTCAAGGAATGCCAAAACTTCCAGCGGGCGGGATATGATTCCTGGAACAGTAGCCTCTTTAATGATATTGTTCGTCATTTCTCTATCGATCCAAGCGCCAGAGTCTCCACGCTCTCGCGCGGCCAACGCGCTGGCGTTGCGTTGGCGTTGGTGTTGGCACCCGACCCCGAACTTTTGGTACTCGACGACCCGGCGTTGGGGCTCGATCCTGTCAGTCGTCGAGCGCTTAACGAAACGCTGATAGAGTTTGCCGCTGGAGGAAAGCGGACGGTACTGCTCAGTACACATTTGCTCGACGACGTGGAACGGATTGCTGACCGAGTCGCCGTGATGGTTGGCGGTCGGCTAAAAGTAGACACTTCCATGGATGATTTTGTTTCGCGCGTTTCGCTGTTCTCTGTCAAATCGAACAATGGTAATGACCGAACGGCGGTCAAATCCATTCCGGGCTTGATCGAAGCCCGTCAGGTCGGTGACCACTTGCAAATGGCGATTGCTGACGCCAATGGAGTTGCGCACGAATCGATCGAAAAGTCATTCGGTCGCTGCGAGCAAGTTGAAACCACTTTGAACGATGCTGTACTGGCATTTCTGACTCGTCAGCGCGGCGATAGCTCTTTCTTTTCGGGGCCAGTGACACGTACGCCCACTAATACTAGCGAGGGAGTCAAAGCATGATTTCTATTTTCAAGAAGGAGTTACGTGATTGCTTGAGGTGGGTGCCTGCCGGGATGTTGATTGCGGTGGTAATGATGTGGCAATACCTACCAAGTGGAATTGACTGGGCCTACGAAGTCGAAACAAGTCTGATGTCAGCTATCGGTTGGTCTGGCGTGCTAGTTGCATTCTCTTTGGGGCTGTTGCAGTCTCTGTTTGACACTCGAAATGATGCGCGCGGGTATCTCTTGCATCGTCCAATTCAGCGGTCAGATATCTTTTGGGCCAAGTTGACGTCAGGATTCATCGCTTACGCTGTAGCGCTTGCTCCTGGAGTGATGGTAGCCGTGCTTTTTCTCAATTCCAAAGGGATCGAGTATCTTCCCGTGTCAGTGTGGCAAGTGATTCCCGGATTACTGCTCGCGCTGCCGGTTTTTCTGCTTCACCCGGTCGCTATGTGGATTGGAAATCGAGATGCAAAATGGGTCGGGACGCGTGTCTTACCTTTGGCCGGGATTCTCACAGTTCTGTACCTTATTGGCTCTGCTTACCAAATGGGTTTTCAAAGTGGCGGTTCTGTTGAGCGTTTGCTGATGTATGTTGGTCTTTGGTTCTGCCACATCGCTGCGCTCGTTATCGTCCTTGTCGCAGCGCGACATGCATTTTGCAACAGTCAGATGTTGCCACCGGCCAGCGGGACTAACTCTTTTTCTTGGGCCTCCATTGTGGGGCTGACTTTCTCCGCGCTCGTGTCATCGACGGTGGTTGTTTCGTTTGGGATACAGGCTTTTCTGCCAGTCGAGTATTCCAGCGTTAGGCGGCAACTCTTGATGAACGCGGCTGGAGAGTTTCAGCAGGTCTCAATAGAGCGTGATTCTTGGGACTGGTACGACGTGACGTTCTCCACTCGATCTGCCACGGAGTCTTCGGCAGAGTTCGTAGAGGTCGACGACCAATGGGAACTCGCGGAGTATTCGGTTCTGCAAAGAGTTGCGCGTGATCGTTACTCTTGGTTTGAGCAATTTCGTTATATGGGGCAGTTTGGAACCCGCTCAAGTTCTGGAGGACCGACTACGTTCTGGGGGCACCGTGGGCGATTATTGGCCTATGGTCGCAAGCATCTGAAGGCAATCGTTACGCCCAATGGTGTTTCACGCGATGGCGAGAAAGCGAGGGGGAGATTTGAGAATTTGGGCGTGGTCTCAGACGTTAAATACGCGATGAGCAACGGCGGGCAGCTTGGGATCAACCCTCTAGTGGCAGATGCGACGGGCGTTTTTCAATTGGATTCGAAAAGCCTTGAGATGCATCAGTTGCTGTCCACCAATGCTAGTCGACTATGTGTTCTTTTTACTGACGATCGATCTCCAGCAACACTCTGGGCGATCGTCGACGGTGGGTTAGTCCGACTCGAGATTTCTGCTGCTGATAATGAGACGAAATTAGACGAGGAGAAGCTAACTAAGAACCATCATGTACTAATGCCGCTGCTCAACGTCGATAGTGTGAAGAATTACGAAATTGATTTGTCGGGCGATGACTATTCCTTCAGTGTTTTTCGTGGCGACGACGGAGAGTATGGATACGTAAAATACGACTTTCCTACGAAAGAACATTTCTACGGAACGCTTGACGATGACGGGAGCGTTGCGAGAATCGGCCCCGTCGTTGTCCCAAAAACCCCGAGCTCAGGACAGAGCCGTTTTGCTTTAGGAGTTCCCCCTGCCGTCATCTGCGTTGGCGGGATAGTCAATGTCTTTTTAGACGAATCTTGGCCCGAGGACGTTTTCTTCTACCTTGTTTTCACTCTTGTACAAGCGTTATTAGCCGCAGTTGGGACGTTCTTTCTTTGCAACTGGCTGGCTCTTAGCAATCGGCATTGCTGGATGTGGACGGTTGTGGCGGCGCTCGGTGGTTGGGGGATTTGCTTTGCTGTCGTTGCTTGCCACCGTCGCTTGGTCAAGGAAGTATGTCGACATTGTAAAGAAAGAACGCGTGTCGATCTGGAAACTTGCACGCATTGCTCAAAACCGTGGTTGCCGCCAGAGCCGGATCATATTGAGATATTTGATTCGATCATGGAGCCAGCTTAGAAGGAGTAATCTCAGGTTGGAACTAGTGCAGCAAACTTAGCTCGTCTCGTAAGAGATTGGGGAGTTTACTTTGAGCGATCTAAAGTGTTTCGACGTCAGCTATGATGAAGTCGTCGCTCAATTTCCCCTTCCGTCGTTAACTGGAAATCGCATATACAAAAACTGGCACATTGATCTCGGATCGCATATACTTCATCCAATTAGACCAATCCTCCCTCCGTTGATCTTTATGCCAGCACTTGCCGTCGATCTTGAACTATTCTCCAGCGGTCTGATGGCGGCTCGCAAAGCAAACGTACCGCTGGACATTGGTGACGCCGATTCGCCGCAGCTGATCACGCAGAACGATATTCGTGATGTCGGAAAAACGACCTTGGCATCTATTTCTAATCAACCGCAGTTCAAAACTGAGCGGCTTGATGCTGCCTTTCAGGTTTTTCGTCAGACTCGGTCGTTGACCGCGTCAATCGAAGGCCTTTCGTTTCGCACACGCGCCCAAGCGCGCTTGCGTAAGCTCACCCGCCGAACAACTCTATACCTAATATTGGTCGTTGTTGCCGCCATCGCATCGCTTGCGTTTTTCTGGTTTAGGCTCAGACCAAGACTTGATCTGGTTCATGCGGATATCATCGCCACCAGTAGGGTCGAACTGCCGCCACACAATGACGGGTTGATGATGCTGGTCTGTCTTGTGCCTTTGTTACTGGTTCTTGGAGCGCTGCTATGGCAGTTGTTTGGCAGAGCAAATTGGTTCGCGCGATTCTCTGGAGGAACCGCGTACTTGAGCCTCGGGCAGCAAGCGTTGTTTTGGGCCACGACCCAGCGATTGGTCGAAGCTGGCCAACCTATATCGGAATCTACAGAAACGGCTGGAAAGTTGCTGGGCATTGACGCGTGCCCAACGCTTCCGGGCGGATCCTCCTGTGAGTCGCTTGAGCAGATCGCATCGGCGCGATCGCTGATGGATATGCTTGCCCGCCAGAAGATAGAGTCTGTGTCGACGACGTTTTCCACCGCTGCCGTTGTCACCATCGGGGGAGCGTGCGCATTGATCTGTGCTTTGGCAACCTTCTATCCAGTTGTTCGACTGCTGGATGAGCTTTCCACGGCGGGGGTTCGATGAACGAGAAAGCATCAGCTAAGATTTGGAGGTTCGTGACGGGGAATGAGGTGGCGATCGCAGATCACTTACGAAGTCTCGCTTCTGTCCTTCCTAGTGCTGTTAGCCAACGCGTGACATGTTGTGCATCTCAGCTGGATCGCATCCACCAACGCGGCGGGATGAGTGACTCAGCAGCTCAGGAGAAATCTTTGGCCAACCGCGATCTGCTGTCCGTTGTCTCTCCGTTGCTCGAGCGAGCCAACGCCAATCAGAACGTTACCATTTCCGAATCGGAACTGCTGGCCGATCTTCAGCTTGGCGTCTGTCGGCTTGTGCGTTACAGCGACCAAAGGAGTAGCATTGTCGGCCTTTTTACTTATCCCGGTCTGCTTGTGGTGGGTTTGATTGCGATTCTGTTAATGTTCAGCCAAATTATTCTGCCGAATTTTAGGGCGGTAATCATCGACTTTGGGATCGAATTGCCAGTGGCCACGCGTATCGCATTTGGTATCGGACGTTTTCTTGAAACGGCTTGGCCACTGGCGTTGATCGTCGCGGCTGTGGCGGCCTTGCCTATGGCGATCGAGCTTTGTCGAAGTGCGGGGATTGCGTTGGGCCTTGTGCAGTGGTTTGAGGGCCAGTTGTCTTCCAAACGATCGGCGATGGCATCATGGGCTCGCCACACTGCGTTGCTTTTGCAATCGGGCGTTACTCAAAAAGCCGCGATCGAGACATCCATGTTGGCGGCCAAGCGTTGGGTTCGTTCAAATTCTTGGCCTTGGAAATTTGGCCTGATCGAAGAATCGATTAAGCTCGGAGACACCTCCGCCAAGATTGCCATGCTCAACCACGCGGCAGACTATTACCAATCTCGCCATCGAAGTGTGATTCAGTGGTGGGCGAGTTTCCTGCCGACAATCTTCGTTTGCTTGCTCGGTGGTTTGATCCTGTTTGTGTTGATCTCCATCTTGATGCCGCTGGTCTCGATCATCACCGGATTGAGTGGGGGCATGTTTTGAAAGATGACAGCAAGTCTAGGGTGCTTGGTGCTACGGCAGGTGATGCCGGAAACTTACGTATGCGCGTTGTCGATTGGCAGCGCCAGACGATTGACGAGCTCCGCCAAGCCACTCCCATCCAAGAGCAAATGATTGTCACGATTTTGGCGACAGCTTGGCGACCGGAAGCACAGGTGTGGGACGAGGCGATTCTGACAACACTATTGAAGAGTTTTGCTCGTGACGTCAACACGGCTACTGAACATAAGGTTGAGATTGCCATGCGGTCGATTGAATCCGGCGCGGCCGTCCTAGAGGCGTTCGCTTCAGCCCACATCATCGGGCTGTTGACCAACGAAGCGTTGAGGGTCGCGATATCGAAAAGGCAGCTTGATGAGTTTTTCCGTTGTTGGTTGAGTCGTCCCTTGGTCGCCGGAGATCTCGTTCCTTTCGAGCAAACCTTTATGTCCAAACTTCTACGATTGGGCGTGACGGGGTTGGTGGTCTCAAATGTCTTCGTCTTCATCATGCTGTTCATTATTCCTGAATTCCAAAAGATGTACGCGGAGTTTGGCCTTGAGATGACGTCCGCCTCACAATTCCTCATGATATGGGCCGACCGAACCGCCAAGTTGTGGTTCATTCCGTTTTTCTTACTGCTCGTGCTCGGTTTCTTTTTCATTCGCGGTTCAAGCTTTGCTAACTGGTGGCGGCGTTGGTCCTCACGGCTTTGGACGGCGCAAGATTGGAGCAATAAGGATCGAAGCCGATTGGTGGCCGCATGGGAGCTGAGACCCGCCGGAGTTTCGGCGACGAGCAACGGCGCTGCCGCAAGTACGTCCGCAGAGTCAGGGGCCTCACCCACCGTTGATCGATGGCAGACACCTTCTTTAGCAAGCGTACTGACGAAATCGGAATCGGCGACGTTGGCCCTGACAGAAGATCAAGAGCTCAAAGATTGGTTGTTGGAGAAGATGGTCAGCTCTAGAAAGGAACAACGCGCCTCGATAAGAAATGCTTGGGCGACAATATTGCTTGGGGCCGGACATTGTCTGATCGGTCTAGTTGTTCTGTTGGTAGCGATCAGTGTTTTTGGTTCCTTACTTGAAATCATTCATGGTCTAGCTGGAGGGCGTCCATGAGAAAGCGACGCAATTTTCGGATGCATAGGAACTGCCACGTTCCAGGTATGACCAAGATGGAGGTGCTGGCAGCGTCGATGATCTTGATGACGGTCATGAGCGTTACGGCGACGATGTTTCACAACGTCAATTTGGTCTGGAAGGACATTCGCCACCATCGGATCGCTACCAGTGAATTAGCCAATCAGTTGGACGTTCTCACGCGTGTCGAGCCTAAGGACATTGAAACTGCGCTTGAAGAGCTTGAGCCTTCTACTCTCTGTAGTGATGCTCTTCCCAAACCGACCTTGTCCGGTAATTTGGTCAAGGACGCAATTGGCGAGCGTGTTGATTTAGAAATTCAGTGGCGTTCGCGCAGCGGCACACGTGACGAGGCGCTTCCGAATCGAGCCCGACTTTCAGGGTGGCTGAAGGGAGGGACGCCCAAATGAGCAATAGACGACTCCGTGCTTCTTCCGGTTATTCTTTGGTGGAAATGGTGGTGATGATGGGCGTGTTGACCACCGTGATGACGGTTACGCTCTCGTGGATTCATGCTTCCATGAAGTTTAGCAGCGCTGTGAAAGAACGAGCGTACGTCCATCAACAGCTCAATCGGCTGTCAGAAGACTTGCGGACCCGCATCGCGGCGGCTGAGAGAATCGTAGTCGACGGCAACACGATGAAACTCGGCATGAAAGCCACTGAGGTTCGTTACACGATCAAAGAAGGCGTGCTCGAGCGGCAGAAATTAGACTTATCGGAGGAGCATGACGCCGTTAGCGTTGAGGCATTTCGTATTGGCCGTGATGTTGACGCGCGCTGGGGAGGCGATGAACTACCGCATTGGGTGTCGTTAACGATCAAGCAGAGACCCGTCACACGTAATTCGCGTGACTCGGCGTCATCGATCAGCAGCCTTGAAACACCAAAATTGGAGTGGCATCTGCGAGCCGGCCCTCGAAAGGTAGCTAAATGAATAAATCTAGAAGACAATCGAGAAATCGAGCAGGCGTGATGTTGTTCGCAGTGCTGGTTTGTGTGGGCGTTGCGCTAGCGCTAACCATGACGGCCATGCAGACCAGCCTCCAACAGCGACGGCATCTTAGCCGCACGTTGCAGCTGGAGCAGACACGGATTTTACTCGACGCCGCGGAAGGCAGCAAGCCGTTCAAACAGTGGGTTGCGGATCAGGAAGGTGCTGTCGAATTCAAACCACTGAAGATGACTCTCGAATTGCCAACCGGCAAAGCCGCCGCGATTTCGGCGACGGCGGTTGACGAGGAAAGCTTTCTGCTGACCGCTTTGATTGGTGACGCAGACAATGAAATTTCAGTAACCAGACGTTCAAGATCGGTAGGCAAAGATGACTAACATAAGAAAGCTGAGACAGACGATGAACGAGCAAATGCCGTCGAGGAAGATGCAGCCCAGACCAATCGCGGGTGATGGCTTTACGCTTGTCGAATTGTTGGTCGTGATCGCCATCATTGGCATCCTGATCGGAATGCTGCTGCCCGCAGTGCAACAGGTGCGCGAAGCGGCTCGGCGGACCCAGTGCATGAACAATATCGCGCAGCTTGGATTGGCAGCTCATAACTACGACTTCTCCAACGAACGATTTCCCGAAGGCGTGATCGATCCCGTGCAAGGCCCAATCCTTTCGACCCCCAGCGGGCAGCACATCAGCCTATTCGTTCAATTGCTGCCTTATCTTGAGCAGCGTGGAATGGCCGATCGGTTCGACGTAAACGCGGGAACGTATGCTCCGGTGAACGGGCCAGTCAGAGAGTTGGCGGTGCCCGTGCTGAGCTGCCCGTCACAAGGATATCAAGTGTGTAGGCTTGCGCTTAACTTTTCTCTTCCAGTTGGTGCTGAGCAGACTGACGAAGATGCGTTTGAGTTGACACCGACTCCGATCGATCCGGCAGGACAGGGGACCGAGTTTGCAGCGATTTCCAGCTACGCAGGATGTCATCACGGAAGTGAAACACCGATCGACAGTGACAACAATGGCTTGTTCTTTTTGAACAGCAAGATTGGTTTTGAGGACATCTATGATGGCAGCAGTAACACTGTCTTGTTTGGCGAATATGTTCCCAATGAGAACTGGAATCTTGGCTGGGCTTCTGGGACACGCGCGACGCTGCGGAACATGGGTGCGATCTCAGACTTCAACACGATCTACAGCGCGACGCAAGCTGGTATTGCGCCTAAACCCGACTTTGTCGGAGGATTCAGCAGCGCTCATCCCGGAACACTCAACTTTTGTATGGCCGATGGTTCGGTCAAAGCGCTCAGCAACACGATTAACGCAACGATCTGCGAGCAAATCGGCAATCGCGAGGACGGTGAGATGATGGGGGATTGGGATTGATTATCTCGTTGAGCTAAGCAACCGAATATCAAACAAAGGACATTTTGTGGCGATCGACAGCTTCGGTAATGTAATGGGCGACGATACTGCAACGATTGCAACCGATTCGATCGATGTGGCATGGCAACGGCTCCAGACATCGGAGGCGTATTGGGCTGGTTATTCTGGCATGTTGATCGGCGGCCTAGTCTACGCCGTGCTGCTTTCGACGTTCATCACTGTGATCACATACGGCGTGGCTGGCGTTGTAGTTATGCTTGGTGGAGTCGCTGGCTGCATGGGCTTGATCGGCGTTATCGGAGCCCTCGTTTTTTTAGTTTTCCGCGCCATTTCTGCGTCGCTCGACTGGCCACTTACATCGCGATACGCCGCGATGACCGCGGCATGTTTTACTGGCCTATTACTGTTTTTTGCACCGATGATTGCTATTGGGGCCGCATTTCAAAACGGAGTTCCTATCAACTTCGTCGGTTGGGGGCCGGTTGTCTTGATGAGCTTCTTGCAAGCCGGAGCATGGTTGGGAGCCGATCGTGACATCCGAAAATTTGAGCAGAGAGTCGCGTTTGACGCATCGGACAAAGTTGTCGCGAGGAAAAAGTTCCGAATCGACATCAGGAGCCTGTTGGTCTGCACGTTCTGGCTTGCTGGAATGATGTCGATTTTTGGATGGTTTGCTCGGGTTAATAAGTCTCCAGAAAGTAGCATCTACCTAGTCTTGGCGATTCTCGCCGCCGTGTTTCTGTCGTTAGGGTTTTCGGCGATGATGATTGCTGTCGTCAAATCTCTCCGGAGTTTGCAAAAGAAATTGTTTTATCGGAAGGCAAAAATGAGTGAGAGAACTGCGGAGAAATTGACTTTGTAGTGGACGAAGTTGGAGTCCTTGAGGAACGGGATCGGCGAGAATGAGTCGTAACCTCTTCCGTCGCGAAAGGGAGGAGAAAACCTCAGTCGTCCCATAATGTTTTTTGTCCGGGCGAGAAGTCTGGCTTTTTCTTCCGCTTCTTTGGCGGCGGCGTTTGGGCCGGTTCTCGCTCCTCTCCCACGCCCTGATTGATAACGCGCTTCTTGCGGTCGGCATGCGACACTGCCAGTTCGTCTTCCGGAATCGTGCTGGAGACGACCCGTTTGCTTTTGGTCGCCTCAGCTTTAACTGGTGAAGTAGCTTTGGGCAGAGAAAGCGTGGACATTGCATCAACAGTTGTTTCAGCAAAATCAAGGTTCACAACCTCGCCGCTGCCGACAAATACGAGGCGCGTGGCTATCTGATCCATTGGGATGCTGTATTGTAGCGCGATGGCGTGCCGGTAAGCTTCCATCTGGGGTTTGTAAAAATCGACCTTGGCCGGTAGCTCGCCCTTGGCAACCGTGTCGGTCTTGAAGTCAATAATGTCCGCCGCGACCAAAGCCCCATCTTTGTAGACCAAGATTAGCCGATCCACCACACCTTCCATCAACTCTACGTCATCCCCAGCAGGAACGTTGATGGCAAAACGGTGCTCGTTGAATACATCCATCCGGCTGTCTGCGCCATCGAAATGAACGGGATGCAACTCCGCAAACTCCCGAAAGCTGAACAACTTGCTCAATGGAGCTTTCTTAATCGCCGCAAAGAACTCACTGATCACCTTTCCGGTCAGCACCGACGACGGGCAAATCTTCTCAAGATGTTGCCGCAGCACATCGGTTTCCGGCAATCCGTCCTCAACCCATCGCACTAATTCAAAACAACCATGCATCAACTGTCCACGCTCTAACGCGACTTGTTGATCCTGCAAGCCGAAGATCTGGTTCAATTCGATCTCATCACCGCCCTCGAGCATGGAAGGCCTGATTCGGGCGACACCCCGCCCTGAGGCAACGCGACTTTGAACTCGGTTCACAGGACGGTCGGCGACAGCATTGAAGTAGAATCGATTAAGCCTAGCCTGTTGTTCGGTCTCTTGTTCGGGTCCTTCGAGATCCTTGAACCAATCTTCAACTCCAAGTGGCGACTGATAGATGATTCCCACTGCCCGTTTGGCACCTTCGGCTACAGTGGCCAGTAAGACACCGCCCATCGATTTGGGATAGGTCTTCTTCTTTGATTCGTACTTAATGCCATACGACATCACGACATGGATCGAACGCGCCGCGCGAGTCAGCGCAACGTACAACACGCACATCGCTTCTCGTACGATACGACGTTTTTCATCAGTGAAGACTTTCTGAAATTCCTCCGGCAGCAGTTTTTGGTGGGCGTCAGCAGCGTATCGCGTCACGATCTTCGCGGGCTCGGTTGGTGAATCGCGCCCTTCTACCACAGCCGGAGGAAAACCAGACCAACTTCGGTCGCTGCCTTTGAGCGGAAGTACCACTGAGTCAAATTCAAGACCTTTTGATTTGTGGATTGTCATCACACGAACCTGCGCGGAACTTTGGTCTCCGATCTTGATCTCACGGACGAATTCCACGAATTTCGAGGGTCGCAATGACCACTGTTGAGTCTGTTCGGGGCTGCCGAAGGCTAGACGGACGAGATGTTGCAGACGCAATAACTCGCGCCGCGTGCAAATCGGCGCGAGAAGTCCCGCCATCACTTCAACGGTTGGACCGTAGCCATTCTCCGCCAGCATTCGACGCACCCTAGCCGCACCGCCTGCAACGGCTTTCTCGTTCTCGGCACGGTTAAGGTCACCCTCAGGCACTAAGTCAAAAAGTTCGTTCAGCGGTCCGTTGGAAACGTGAAAGCGCGCGACACCATCACCAGGATGATCGCACAATTGAATCGCAGAGAGGACCATTTCAACAGCCGCCGAATCGGTGAGAGGATTGCCTCCCTCCTCGGACGCTTCTATTCCTGCCTGTTGGAGTTCGAAAATCAACTGCCCAACGTCTTTATTCGTTCGCAGCAAGACACCGATCGTCCCATGCGGAGGTAAATCTCTGACCAGCTGACGGACCCGGTCAACGGTCGCCGTATTGACGTTCTCGTTGCGAATGCGGGCGGCGGTGTGCTGATCAATCAGGTTTTTGCCATTTGCGTCCTTCTTGTCATGGTCGGCCGCATACTCGATCGTGGCGAAACCTTTGTAAGTTGTCCGCTCGGTGGTGTGTTGCTGAAACCACTTCGCCCATTGCTTGACCGATTCGTTGGTTACATCATCTCCGCAGTTGAACTGCCCGATGTTGGAGAACACCTCATTGACGAACTCAATCACTACCGGACTACTGCGGAAGCTTTTCAACAATGGTTCTGTCGGCTGGAGGTTGTCCAGTTGGTTTTCCACGAGATCGAAAATCTCTGCTACACCACCGCGCCAGCCGTAGATCGCCTGTTTCATGTCGCCCACGCAGAAGAACGAGCGTCCACTAATCTCACTTTCGGTCACAGATTTCGCGAAAGGGCGCACGATTGACCACTGAACCGGAGACGTGTCCTGAAACTCGTCGAGCAACAGATGTTGAATCTGATTGTCCAGACGGAACGAGAATCTGTCGGTCGTCCACTGGTTGGCGATGGTCTTTAGCCGATCTGTTACGTCTGCGAAACGCAGTTGTCCGAGTTGGTCTTTGGATTCCTCAAACACCTCGCCAAACTGCTTCAACAGCGCCCAAGTGGATTGGTTGCGTTTCACGAGGCGGTGAATGATCCACCAGCGACATTGCACGATCATGGAGTCAAACAGTCGCCGCATGTCGTCTGGGAACTTCATACGCGAATAGGTTGGGTTGCCATCGAGAATGTTCTGGATCGACGTTAACTCTGTAACCTCATCCCATTGGTCGGTTTTGACTAAGTCTTGCACCTTCTTCCAGTGGTCTGATAGGCGCTTCTTTTCATCAAAGTGACTGTTGATTACTTCTTGTTTAAGCATCTCCATCTGGTCAACACTCAGGCGCTGTCGCGGTTCCTCTAGCTTCTTCCATGCCTCGTCGGTCGACTCGCGGAAAGTCTCGTAGACCTCTTTAACGGTTTGCAGAACTAGCGATGAAACTCGCCGGTCAGATTCGCCCTGTGACATTAAGTTCAGCAACGTATCAACTTGGTCATTGAGCAGCACATTCTGAACCGCCGCGTCACGTAGCACTTCGATCTGCTGTTCCTCAACCACATCCCAAGTCGGCGGCAGTCCAAGTTCTAGACTAAACACCTTGGCAACTCGATTAAAGAAACTGTCTAACGTGCTGATCTCCAGTCGGTGCAGATTCTTGAGCAGTCCCAATAATACATCAGCGGCACGGGAGCGGCTGATCATAAAGTCAAGCTCTTGCGAGAGGTCGGCTGCAGCTTGATCGGACAGTGCTGCATTGGACAGACGTTGAACGATTCGGTCGAGGATCTCTCCCGCACCTTTTTTGGTAAACGTAGTTGCTAGAATGGACTGGCACTCGACCCCGGAAGCCAGCAATATCAGATAGCGATTGGAGAGTGCAAACGTCTTGCCCGTACCTGCCGAAGCGCGGATGACTTCGTTTCGCATGTACTGTTGCATTTCGGCGTCAATGGTTTTCAGCTCTACCATGGCAGTTCCACCACCGTGTCCTTCTCTTGGACGACATGCGAATCAGGTGTGTTGTGTGCTACGTCGAACTTCTCGAAGACATTATCCTGGCAGATCGCCTCAAAATCCTCAGAAAACAACGGCGGCTGCGGTTCTGGCGGCCAGTAGAGCCCTTTACGTATCTTGCGGATACAATCAAACGCAAGCTCGTCGGCCTCCGTCAGTTCCTCGGCGGAAAAACCGGCCTCTTCAAACTTGGTGTCGTCCAAGTTTTTTGACAGCAGCACATACCCAAGCTTGACCGTATCCAAGTTGGCATTTTTGACGGCGGCTACCTCTTTGACCAAGTGGCGATATAAGGGGAGCTGGAGGTCTTTCCATTTCTTGCGTGTCTTATGCGACTTGTAAGGGCCCTCGCCTTTGTCGGACGTCTTGTAGTCCCAGATTGCGACTTGGCCGGTCTCCTCATGCTGATCCACGCGGTCGATCTTCCCTGTAATCGTGAAGATCTGCCCATCAACACCCAAAGGATGCTCCAACAGTTCCTCAGTACTGACAATTCGCCAGCCGGATCGCCGATGATTCGCTTGAGCCGTCGCGAACCGCTCTAATCGATGACGAAGCTGCTGCATCTGAATTCTGACGGCAGGTAAACGCGATGTTGAGAACAACTCACGCGCCTGTTCGTCCAGTTCGCCGGAGAGAAATTCAAAAATTAATTTGTCGTTACTCGAGTCTCTCAATTCGCATTCTGCGAACGCTTCCAAAATGTTGTGAGCAAGATCGCCGAACGTCCCGCCGCTCAACTCCCGCCAGCTATCTGTTGCCGGGCGGAGCCGCATAATGATATTCAGGTAAAACCGATATGGGCATTTGAGGTACTCGCGAAACTTCGTTACGCTCATCTGCTCCAGCGGTTGGGTGCAGATCGGGAACGGGATCTCGATCTGTTGCTCTTGCGGTGGGTCGGAGTAATCGCCCAACCACAATTGTGATTCGTTTTGGCCACGAAAAGTGAAAAATGCTTTGGCCCGCCAAGCAGATACTTCGGCAGAATCGGCAAACAATAGACGGCTCGGTTTTTTAGGCTCCTCTTTTTCGTCGTGGCGACCCACCACCAGCAGGAAATCATCTCGAACGGACGTTATCACAGTCAGCGCGTAACAGTCACGTGCGTAACGGCGGTTGTTGTCTAGAATCTCAAGCTGTTCACAGAGTGCATTAGGCAGGAACTGGTGGCCAACCTCCGAAGTGGGAACCGAATCGTCGTTCATGCCGGTTACGATCATGACTTCAGCATCGTCCAACGGAAGATCCAGCCAACCCGCAAGCTCGACCGCTTCCGGAATGGGAGAAGGGAGGACTCGTTGTTCGGAGGCCGCTTCCAAGGCCCATTGGAGCGCCTGAGCCGCCGTTACGACCGTGCCGAATTCAGCGGGAACCTGTTTCTGGTTAGCCAGTGCCGAATAGATTGCCTCGCAAGCTTTGATGGTTGCTCGATCTGCTTCGTTCGATCTACTGAGGCGTCGTCCACCGTAAATCCGCACGAGCACCTCAGTCCAAGGATGACTCCATTCGACGATGGGACGTGTGCCTTCAACCAGCGGTTTCAGGAGGTCTTGGACTAAAGAGTGGATCTTGTTGAGGACTTCGCTCGTCGCGGCGGATTCTTTTGCGCGGTATTTTGAGCCCGGGTCCTTCGCGTCGTGTCGTTCCGAGATTTTCTTTGGGTCGCCGAACGGTTTAGTTTGTGCAACAAGGATTTTATCTGGTAGGTGAGCGTTCTGGTAGCTATCAAGTTTCCCAAGCCACTCGTCGTCTTCGATCGTGTCGGTCACCCAGCGGAAGACATCAGGGTGCCGCACCAAGGAGGCGAACGAGTCGTACGTTTGCGCTTGAAGGTAGTCTCGGCACGCAATCAGCAGGCGCACTGGCGCAGTTTCACCAAGCGATCGGCCGGCAAGACTGCGGCAGGGAACGTCGATTGCGCTCATGGCTCGTTCGAGCTGCGGTATGACGGTGGCGTCTGGAACTCCGACGGTGATTTGATCCGTTGCGTAATTGGTTCCTGCCGCCAAATGGGTCAAATGATGAGAAACAGCAAACGCTTGATCAGCGGGAGTGTCTACGATCAAGATTTTGTCGTCGTCGATCTCTATATCAACGTCCAGCCATGCTGCTGTAATCAGGCTGCCGAACTCATTGAATCGATCTTCCATCGATTCATCGGCAACGACCATGGCGGTAACGGAAGAGGCAACTTGCGCGAGCATGCCGGAGATGCTGCGATTGAGATCGGCAACGGCGATCAAGACAATGCGTTTGGTTGTGCCGCAACGTTTCTGGCCGATTTTTGCACCGGCCGCGACGTAGCTTCGCGCTGCTTGCCGGTCCCAAAGGTTTGCGCTGTCCAGAATCGAGTAGTATTCTTTTTGGATGACTTCAAGCGCGTCCCATCGCGCTTGTTCTTCGGAGAGGAAATTCTTGACTCCACGGACTTCTCGCGCCACGCTTCGGAAGCTCCAGATATCACTGGCCAGTCGCGTATGCAAACGTGAGAGGAGTTTGGCCAGCGGCTGCCACTGAGCCAGCATGTCAGATGAATCGCCGTCGGTGTCTTCTTCACTCGCCCGGCCTAAGAGCGCCTCTATCGTTTCAGGAGCCGCCTGACGGAGTGCTTTACTCCATGCGATTTGCTGAGCAAGGTCGGTGGCAAGAGTTTTCTCTGCAGCATAGAGATGCTCTGGTAGGTCGCCTACGGTGATGATCTGCGGCGGTGTAAA
>CAZDBE010000025.1:0-28676 GCA_964503675.1 uncultured Pirellulaceae bacterium
TCTAGGTGCTGCGGCGATGGGAGATATTGGCGAGCTGTTTCCTGATACTGATCAGGAAAACTACCAGCGCGACTCAGCGGAAATGTTGCTCAAGGCGATGCAGAGGGTTGCCGAATCCGGTTTTCAAATTATTAACCTCGACTGCATCGTGTTCGCAGAGAAACCCAAACTGTCGGCGTTTAAGCAGGCCATCGCCGATCGTATTGCCGAGATCTTGAAAATCTCTCCCGGACAGGTCGGCGTCAAAGCAAAAACGGGAGAAGGCGTCGGCGCAGTTGGCGGCGGGCAAGCGATGATGGCCCAATGCGTCGCACTGATGCGGCAGATTCGCTGAAAGGCGACACTGCGGTAGGCATTTTTCGTCCAGTCGCTTAAGATCCGCACTGCTTCCTTGATTTTTGTCTTCGATTCAATCTTTCCATGCCCGATTCCGCTACCTCGACTCGAATTTTGGGAATCGACCCGGGACTGAATATTACCGGCTACGGCGTGATCGATATTCTGGGATACCAGCAAATCGAAATCGTCGAAGCGGGCGTCGTACGCAGTAAACGCAAAGACGCATTTCAGACGCGATTGGCTTCAATCTATGATGGAGTCTTCGATGTAATCGAATCGCTTAAGCCGGACTGCATGGGCCTCGAAGAACTTTACAGCCACTACGAACGTCCCAAGACGTCAATCATCATGGGCCACGCGCGTGGCGTGATTTGTTTGGCGGCCAGTAAACAAAATTTACCGATACAACATTATGCGGCCACGCAAGTGAAACGCGTACTGACAGGCAATGGTCGCGCTCCGAAGGATCAAATTCAACTCTCGGTGGCGCGGCACTTGGGGCTCGACGAAGTTCCCCAGCCCGCCGACGTTGCCGATGCGTTGGCGATTGCACTGACCCACCATTATCTATCCTTTCGCCCTGACGGACTGCTATGATCACAAAGATTTCTGGACTACTTACTGAACTTGGAGAAGATGTCGCCGTACTGCACATTGCGCCATTTCACTACGAGGTCCTTGTTCCCGATTTCACTCGCCGGCAATTGCAAATGAAGATCGATCAGGAAGTCGAACTACACACGATCCAGTACATCGACGGTAACGTGCAGAAAGGTGGCCGTATGACGCCACGCATGATCGGTTTTAACAGTATCGTGGAACGCGAGTTCTTTGAGATGTTTTGTTCGGTCGATGGCCTTGGCGTCAAGAAAGCGTTGCGGGCGATGGTCAGGCCGGTTCCCGATGTGGCTCGCGCGATTGAAGAGCAGGACGTTACTACGTTGAAGACGCTGCCGGGGATTGGTGCCGCCACTGCCGAGCGTGTCGTTGCTAAACTGCGACGAAAGATGGCAAAGTTTGCATTGTTGATACCGGCAATGGAGGGAGAGTCATCGGCCGCGGTCAGTCAGCATTCTTTGGCCGAAGAGGTCTGTCAGATTCTCCTTTCCCTTGGTCATCCAGAAGCCGAAGCGCGGAATATGGTGACCACTGCTGCCCAGTCGGGCAAGAAAATCAAAGATGTTGAGACGTTTCTACAGTTGGTCTACGAGCAGCGGACGGCTGAGTGAGTAGGTTACTTCTTTCGAGGCATCAGCGGATGGCCGCCCTCGCGTTGGTCTAACTTTTCACCCAAATTGGGTAACCAATCGGATATCCAATCGCACACTTTTATATCACCATCAAATGTAGTGAATTGAGCGGTATTTCGGTTCAGTGACATTCCTTGGCAGCGTGTGTCGTAAAGCATGTTGGGCTTCGCGCTCTGCTACCGCGCGCAAGTCACTTTTCTTGCGTCGCCAAGCACATTGTTTACCGGAGCCATTTAAGTTGCATATTCGGCGCGATTGATACGGAACCTTTAAATGGTGGGTTTTCATTTGGATACATCTCGTTTTGAGATCTACCGATGAAATAGGAAAAGAGCAGCCCCCCCCATTCGGGCGACCCCCATTGGGGTTACCTTCTTTCCCCTTCCCCGTTCGTCCTTCCGCGCATGAAGCTAGGAAAATTTCGCCAAAGCAAGTTCGGTTTGACTACCGCATTGTGCGTAATGACAACTGTCGTGCTGATCGACATGGCCGGCACCTTTGCGCCGTTCAATGCCATGTTCGAGAATGCTTGTCATCGCATCGGGATTCCGCGCGCCCGCGCGAGTAATGTTTTGACGGTGTGCGCCACGCCAGAGTTTTTGGCTGCCGGATCGCAGGATCTTGTAGGACTGCTAGATGAAATTCACAGGCACTCGCCCAAAGCGATCGGTTTGGTCGTATCTGCCGAGCCAAGTAACTATCAGAAGCTGGATCGACTCCCATACTCTCGGGAGTTAACCGTGGGGTACGCCGCTGACCAACTGTTCTCTAACCCGGGCGGCAAAGTCAGCAGTAGCTACAAGTCTGGATTCTCCAATCTTCCCGAAAACGTAACGCCCGTTTTCCGAAAAGGTCGTGCGATGATGGAGCAGGTCGGCGTACGACTGCCGTCGTTGGAAGGTAAAATTGTTGAATCTCTCCGAGGATCGGCGTATCTGCCGCCTGAAAACGAATTTGTTGTGACTTGGTGTGGTGGTCCTGGAACGATTGGCCGAATCAACGCGACCGAACTGGTCAATGGTAGTTCCGTCCGTGAATTGATCCAAGGGAAGATTGTTCTGATTGGCCCCGACCACGAAGAAGCTTATGGCGTTCACGTTCCGTCCAAAGCTGGCATTGCGAGAATGCACAGACTGGAAGTTAGGGCGAACATCATTGAGAGTCTCCTGCAAGACAAGTACTCCGGTCATCTTCCGGTTGTCCTAGGGTTTGTGCTAGCCATCTGCGCGACGTTGGTCACCATCCAACTTGCGCGGCAAACTCCATTGGGCTGGTGCCTTTGTGGGGGCGGAATTGTTATTGCTGTTATGTTGCTTGCCTCGGTTTGCAGTATTTGGATGTTTCGAGTGTGGCTTCCGGTATCCATGTTGACTGCAGCGGTAGCGCTTGCCTATGCGACCATTACGGTACAGCGATTCGACACGATGGAGAACTTTGTTCAGTACTGGAAAATGCGGTCGACGGTCCGCGAGGCGCACTTAGAGTCGCGGTTTGAAGAAGGTGTTTGGAAAGCCATTGGCGATTCGGCCTATCAGATGTTCCAGCCAACACGCATGGTGTTATTGGAGCTCAATCCCGGAGCGACGCATTTGAAGAATGTTCGTTCCATCGGATGTGACTACTCTCACATCTTCGAGAAACGTTTGGACTATCGGCGGTCGCCATATTTTGAGGCGCTCGAGGATAAGCGTCCTATCGTCAATCCTAGGGGAAATTATTTCATCGCGATGCCAGGCGTTAAGGAAGTCGAATACGTTCTGCCAATGACCAACGGGGCAACGACGCTAGGGATTATCGTTCTAGGCATGGACGAGAAGAAACTAGCTCAGTGGGCCGATTTTGAGTCATTCCTCGGACGTTTTTCCCATGAGATGTCCCAATTGATCGCGGGCAGTCGGAAGGAAGCGCAAGAGAACCTAGAACATCTGAACTGGATTCAGCGCCTACAGAGGTTGCCTGAAGAGCGTGAATTTATCGAGATTCAACGCAACACGGAAAAACAGAATGATCTGATCGAACGCGCTGACCTTGCCTTCGATTGCTCCGAATCCGCTCTGGCAACCTTCGATATCTACGGTCGCGTGATTCGGAGAAACTCCAGCTTTAACAGGATGATCCAAGAGGCGCAACTTTCCATTTCAAGTGCGTCGTGTATTGAGATCATGGCTACGCTGTCCGGCCGATCACAGAATGCTTGCCGGAAAATTTACCGACAGGTGATTCTCGATGATCATCCCGAGACAATCATGATTGTGAGTTCAGTTCCCGGTCGCAGCCCCAAGGTAATGTATGTAAAGCCGATGCATTTGGTTGAAGAAGAGAGACGCACCTCGATTGAAATGCACGGTCTACTGATCGAAGTTGTCGATGGAGCACCATTCGAGAATCTTGATCTGTGGAATCAGCAATTGGCCACTACACTTGTTCCACAGGCGAGTGAAAAATCTCACGCACTGGAGGCCAATCGGGAAAAGATTCGCGCGATCGGCGAAGCAGCTCAGTCTCCACAGGAGGCACTTCAAGATCTGTTTGGATCGGTTGGCAATACTGTCGACGACATCGTTTCAGTGCTGCAACAATGCAAGGAGATGACCCAACGAAGAGTCAGCGAGGATGTGGGGAACTGTTTTCCAGTCGACGCAATCTCGATTTGGAAATCTGTCGTCAGTAATTTTGAGGAAGCACTTGCCAATCGATCGATACGAATCAAGACAGGTTTCGGTTCCGATTCAGTAATGGTCTCTGCTAATCCGCTACTGCTGGACAAGGTGTTCGCCACAGCGGTTCAGTTTTTGGTTGACAATGCATTTGATGACAGTGAAGTGCGCGTCAATTTCTCGCAAGGACCAACAGGCGTCTCATGCCTCTTCATTAACGAAGGCGGTGGGACTCCGATCGAGACTCTGCGGCGAAGTTTACAGGCCAACGAAGGTACTGCTGATTCTAGCGGCTCCGAAAACGCTGACGGAACAATTGGCCAGAATCTTACAGCAGCACAGACCGACCAACTCGCTGAAATTGAGGGTTGGGTGGCCAGCTGGGGAGGCGCGGTTTCGGTCGTCAGCCAGCCTCACTGTATGTCCGTAACCATCGATCTAATCAGCTGTCCAATTGAACGAGCAAAGCCACATTTAGAATTGTCAGCGGCCAAGGTGGAGGAAACTGGAACAAGGTCGGAGGCATAACAGGCCAATGTTCCAAGACTTGCTTCCGATCTTTCCGAATGACTCGGCAGCCATTACCGTTTCCGCAACGGTTTGGGTGGGCGTCGTAGTTGCCGTTGTATGTAATTTGCGCCTAGGCTGGAGTCTCTCGGCTCTCGTGGTGCCCGGCTATCTTGTGCCATTGCTAATCTCTAGACCTGCTACAGCAGTCGTGGTCTTCTTTGAAGCGGTTGTGGCTTACTTGATCGCCCGGTTGATTTCGGATGGGCTCAACCGGACTGCCTATTGGTCAAGCTTTTTTGGAAGGGACCGATTCTTTGTCATTGTCGTGGTCAGCGTAATCGTGCGCGCTACCTTCGACGGTTGGCTTCTTCCACTTGCAGGGAGTTTTATCGTAGAAGAAATGCGATGGAATTTTGACTATCGCAATGAGTTGCAGAGTTTTGGCCTCATTGTAGTCGCGTTGATCGCAAACTACTTTTGGAAGCCAGGGCTCAAACGTGGTTTGCTGCCAATTGCCACCTGCATCGCTATCACGTGGGTCGCCGTTTTGTTGCTTGGAGAGGTTACCAATCTGCGTCTTGGGAATTTCCATCTGATCTACGAAGATATCTCAACATCATTGTTGGCAAGTCCAAAGTCTTATGTGATCTTGATCACAACCGCCTTCCTCGCGTCTTGGATCAACCTAAGATATGCGTGGGACTTCAACGGAATTCTGATTCCGGCATTGCTCGGCCTGACGCTGCATGAGCCTCTAAAAATAGTATCTACGGTCACCGAATGCATGCTGATTTA
Source organism: uncultured Pirellulaceae bacterium (assembly GCA_964503675.1). Taxonomy (GTDB): domain Bacteria; phylum Planctomycetota; class Planctomycetia; order Pirellulales; family Pirellulaceae; genus Mariniblastus. The sequence goes on from CAZDBE010000025.1 coordinate 5,552, forward strand.
TTCGGTTGGATCTTTGCTGCTGAAAGCGCCACTGATTCGCGACATCGCTATGCAAGGTGGGCGCAAGTTGCTGTATTTCTTTACCGTGTGCTTTGCACTGCGGCTGTTGATGTCGCACTTGATACCGGTGTTTTTTAGTTCATGGGATGTCTCAGACGCGCTCGGTTTGGGGTACCTGTTGTCCACTTTGATGGCAGTCAAAGCTCATGATAAAAAGCTAATGGTGCGTATGCTTAAGGGCACTCTACAGGTGTCATTGGTCGGCGGCATCGCCGGCAGTCTGATTGGGTTCTGTCTGCTGTGGGTAGGAGGAAGCCTCCAAGAGATTCCGGCAATGGCGTTTGTCAACACTTCAGAGACCGTCGAAGTTATCGAAAGTCAGCAGTCCGTTGCTGAAATTGTTCGGGTCAATAAACCACTGCTCTACGAGAAACATGAATCTGGAAGTTACCAGACGCCCGTCTATTCGGATCTGAAGGTCTTTCGTTCGGCGCTCGTCGATCTTGCCAATCTCGAGGAAGGGTACTCCTCAAAACAGCTGCTTCCGATCGCGAGCAAACTCGCTTCGGTAAACTACAGTTTGGTGAACCTCTCTGGAAGAAAACTTTTTCTCAAAGAGCATGCTCCAACGCGCGGTTGGGGAATGTATATGGTCGACCCGGGACAGCCCGACGGGATTTGTTTTGAGGTTCCAGCACCGCTTGACGAGGAAGCAACGCTTGAGTCGAGTCTCGCTTTGATTCGAAATTTCCCAGCTTCCGGCTTAGCTATCGCTGGCGCCAAGCGAATGACGAACATTGATGGCTCCGCGGACGTGACACGGTATAGGAACACCATGTTTTCAATTTTTCACGGTGTTTTTGGTCAACGGCAAACTGTCCAAGTGCGGGCGATGACGCGCCGCTTGCTTGCTGCTATCTCTGAAGGCCACACTGGATCTCATTCGCGAGTATCGCCCAAGTCGCGACTGTTTGTGAAATCAGGCGTGCCGTCGGATCTAAAACTCGAATCCCTAAAATCAATTGTTGGCGCCTATGATATTCAGTGGCAGAAAAGCCCGTTTTCCAACAGCGTCAGTAACGCGAAGGCCTACGCGGAGTTGGCCATTAGTCGTCCGGTTCGAGAGCGTTTGATGATGGCTTCTCTGGTTGCCAGCAAAAAAATGGCACAGGTACTGGACGTCGCTCCAGAATTAAAGCTGACTGACTTTACACCATCCAAGATAGACCAAGCTCATCGTGTCACAGTAGCCAAGCAGTCCCTACAGTCTTTCCTCGCAGATGCGAAATCCAAAATCCATAAAATGGGTTCCAACCGTTTTGTGCCTGCAACAATTCAAGACCTGCTGTTTATGGACCATGAAGTTGTTGGCCCTTTGATTTCGTTGATGGGAGAAATTCAGCACGACGACAGATATCTCCATCAAGACAACTCCACGCCTCAATGGTTGACGCCACAAGTGCGTTTAAGGCTCGCCGCCATTCATTCTGCTGCGGATATCCAAGGCTACCAATTGCAAGTGTTGGTTGATGAGCTTACCGGTGAGCAGGTCGTCGCTTTGTATGAGAATGCTCTGGCGGACCAGACCAAGGGATGGGGAACTTATCTGTTTCGGCCGTCGCTGATGGAGAGTCTCGGGGTCGAGATTCCAAGGCCTCTGTTTGAAAATCGTTCTTTCGATTTTGGTGTTAGCCTTTTCAAGCGACCACTTGCATCAGTCTTGTTGATCGCGGGCGCTCACCCTCGCGCTAACGACGATGGAACTGCAGACATATCTAAAACGTCCAATCGACGAAACCTTTTCAATCTTGTACGCCAAGTCCTGTTTCGAAAGTTCGAGGACCGCCCGCTTCTAATTTGTCAGGCGCGGGCGATTCAGGCGCCCGTTCAACATGATATTGTCGTGGCCACCGACCGAGGTAATACACAGCTCGACCAGATGACGCCCTTGAAGCAGGAGTTGATCGAAAGTTTACAAGAAGATCATTTTTCAGTGGGTTTCGTTGATGGCTCTCTGCAAACGGCTGGTTACGAGCTAGGGCTTTTGATGAAAGCGGCGGCGATCCAAGTGTCGCAGAACAAAGAAGTTGTCAGTCTCTGGCTCTCGCCATCGTTGCGGACCAAGTACCGCCATCAATCTGTCGATGACTCACTGTCCGCTCAGATGGCGGTATGCGGTATTGATACGGTGGAAACCAGTTTGGTCGACTACTTGAAATCCAAATTTTTGAATTCTTCAGATTTGGCGCAGTTTGGCGATCGGCCTCCCCAGGTCACTGGAAATCTTAAGGTTCAACTGAGTGACTACGTAGCAAATTTCGACGTGCTCCGATTACTTAAGGCGACCCGTACTCATCCCCAATGGAAGTTCACCCATGTTGTAGACACCGTATCGGGGCAGGCATTTTTGCTGGTCAGCGCTGGGCACCGGCAACTTTCGGCTATGATGAATCTCACTGGATTTATCGGTACTGATGCCGTGAAAGTCAGAAGTGCCGGACGACTGGAGGTGGATGAGTTTGTATCCTCTCGTAAGTTGTGGCTGGAGGTAAACTGAAGATGAGATTTCGAGATGGATTTTGGAGTCTGTTCGCATTGGCGTCGGTACTTGGACTCTACATGTTTACGACAACGACGGCCCGCCAGTACCGCATGGACTCGGAAGAGGTTAATCGAGACAATTCCAATCGTGTTTCCACGACTCTTCTGAAAGACAAACAGTGGTCGGAATTCTATGTTGCGTCAGATGCGGAGAGCGTCCGCTTGATGACCAATGGAGCACTTAAGGATACTGAGCTGCCCCAAGAGAACCAAACCGACCCGCGTAGCGGTTGGCGATATAGCGTTGAATATCAACTTTTGGACACTCGAGGAAATGTCCTCACTGAATCCACTTACCATCTGCGCAGCGGCGTGCGGGAACTGGTTGATGCTGACACCGGCGAGCTGATTGATCCCTTGGTGTTTGGGAAAACGTCGATGATTGCGACTCAGACGCGCTTCATTCAGATTCCAATTTCAGCCGAAGGTGTGCGTCCTTCTAAAGTTCGGATTCGCGTTGGGGAAAAGGATCCGGAAGTGGTTGAGGTCGTTGCACGCGTACGCACGCGTCACGAACGCGCTGGTTACAACAAGCGCAAGACGTGGAAACAAATTTCTTCCAAAACGCGTAGGAAACTAGCGCGGTTCTGTGTTTTTGACCACAAGTTTCTGACACACTCCGAACGTGCCAGTCTATTGAGATGGCAATGGCAGAAGGCGCCACCGGTCGAGGCCGGCACGATCCGCCATCTTTATTTCTTTGGCGATATTGATGATCAGGAAGTCGCCAAAGAAACTGCATTAGTGGGTACTTATCTAGAACCGGGGTGGCGTTACACCATTGCGATACCGCAGAGTCGCGGCCAACTGCGATTGGCCGTTGAACGTACGCAATTGGAAACCAATAGGCCAGCCTACCTCACGGAAAATTGGTTCGACTCCGAGGGCAACCCACCTGTATCCTTGCAAGACACGGTGTCTGAAAATCAGTTGATGGTCAGCCGAAACTACGAAGGAGGTGTTTTAGAACTGGAAAGTTCGGAGCCGATCTATTTCCGTAGCTACTGGAAAAACCTTGATGTTGATTCGACCGTAATGAACGACGATGGCAAACCATTGGAGATTGGCGAAGAGGTTGAACTGACCAACAAGGCTGGTCAACAATCGTTGCGAGTGTACTTGGTTGACCAAGCCGGAATCAGTTTTCCAGTCAGTCACTTTGCCAATCAACCAACTCCCTTGCGATTGTCGGTCCGTCTCGGGTACGGCAGCGCGTTCCTCTCGGAAGAAAATCTTGCTAGAAAAGATGATGAGTATGAACAGACCGAAGGCTGGAATGATATGCGTACCCTCGGATGGGAGTACCTAGACGACCAAGGGGAGCAGATCGGCCAAGGCGAGATGGAGATTGTCCCTGAGATTTCTCCTTATGATCGCATTTGGAAGAATGGATTGCCTCATCCAGTATCTGAAAAAACGGCTTTCTATTTTTCCGTCCCACCTACTGCATCTACTGTTCGGCTGGTGTCAGACGAACCATTCCTAGTGAACGCTTCGGTACGACCGAGAAACGTTCCATGGCTGATTCGTTTGCCTGAGGACCAACAACCGTATGAGCGTCAAAATCGTCTGACGCGAAAATGGTTTGGACTAAAGCCAGATTCGCATATCAATTTGATTGCTGACAACCAGTCGTTTATGTTGTCTGCGCCGTCGCGCACGGGAATCCTTGACCTAGATGCAGATGCCGAAGAAGCTCTTGATCCGGATGCATTTATTTGGCACCGCTATGAGCCACGCGGTGATTGGATCGGACGTCAGATTCTTGTTCCCGCTGACAACGATAGCGAGATTAAGCGGAGGGCGATGAATGCGTGGCTGTTCGAAGCCACCCCCAATCGGCAGCACGTAGTTAACGAGTACGATTTTGAACACAAAGACGACTACCGGCTGACGTATATTTCGACGGCGAAACGTTCGGGGGATTTGCGGATTTGGCAAAATGGCCGACTCGTTCAAGAAGAATCGTTGGTCTCCTCTCGCGGTCAAGTTAAACTTCAACTGTCGGCAAACGAAGAAGACTCAACTCTCAGGTTTGAGTGTGATTCAGATACACGATTGTTCTTCAGTGGAGCCGAACTGGTTGACGCGCCACGCTATCTTAAACGTACCGCGTGTCGATTGCAGGATGGTGAACTGGAGTTTCGATACACGAAAACGTCCACCGAAACAGAAACGCTTACGCTATCGATTTATCGGGAACTCGATGCTGCCGAGCGCTGCAAATTGGATGTCAAAATTATCGTTCCCAAGGAATCTGTCCGACCGGAACATGCCGGCCCGGTGGAACACTTGACGATTCTACATCGCATTTACGACCTTAAGGCACAGCAACAGCGCAGCGCTGTGCTCGTGGGGTCTGAATCACCTTTGGATGTCGAGCACAAATGTTTTCTCCAGTTGGGTGAAGACCTGCCGCCAGGTGAATACACAATCAAGACTAATCGCATGGATGGGAACCGTCGGGGTTTTATTCTACTGCATCAACTTCGCCCGATAGTTCGAGAGCGGAGGGATTTCTGATGAAGCGATGCATGAACATTTTGGTTTTAGCGATTGCCGGTTTGCTTGCTGACACACTGATTGCGCAGACAGGGCAGAAGGAGCAAACGATTCGCGGCCCGTATGCCGAATCTGCCAGTGTAAGTGCGATGCTGCCCCTCGAAGCGCGCGATGCGTTGAAAGAAGCGTTCAAAGATTCGATTGTAAATTCGCATTTGATGATGCCAGATGAAGAGAGGGTTGCAAATTTCAAAGTTTTGATTGAAGAGACGCTCGGTAGCCGAACCGTTTCGTCGAAGTTGAATCAGCAATGGGAACAGGAAGGATGGGAATGTCGTTCGTTGGTCGAATCTAACGTGATCGTTATTGTTGAAAGATCAGACCAGCGGTGGGGCCGGGGGATCTATGCCATTCGAACCGACAGCGATTCAAAGACTGTGTTGCAAGCGCCGCACCGATTCAATGACGCCAAAACTGGCGTGATAGCCAGAAAGATTTTCGAGGAACAAGATGTATGGGCGGTTGCATTCAATACTGTTCATCGAAAGGAACTAGACCTAGCTCACTGCGAACGACACTACTTCAATGCATTCACCGAAGCGGTGGTTGGCTTGCGGCCGAAATCCATCATGCTGCAACTTCACGGATTCACCAACGCAAGTAAAACAAATGCCGGTAGGTCCGCCAGCCTGATCGTTAGCGACACGACTAAGTTCCCGGGAAGATATGCGCGTCGGGTAGCGGAGGAGCTAAAATTCAACTTTGGAAAAGCGCACACTAGGCTGTATCCGCTGGAGACACGGTGGCTGGGCGGGACCGACAATCGGCAAGCCAATTTGATGCAGCAGTTGGGAAGCACAGGCTTCTTGCACCTCGAAATGAACCCCCAATTCCGACAGCAGTTGGCCTCGACTGCTAGCGTTCGAGAGTTATTCTTTGCCAGCATCTTGTCAGGAACTGATCGGTAGTGGCTGAGTCTGCAAAAGGAGATCAGGAAATTCGGTTTTGAGGGAAGTAGTAGCTTTCAAAACGTTCGGTAAAATGCCTCGATCTCGCCAAGCAATGACAGCTTTGCGTCGACCAAAGTTTCGGCTGGAGCGTCAAGCCGGATTAGGCATCTGTTTACTTTTTTATCCGGTGTGAGACGACTTTAATCTAATCGGGAAAACCTTGTGAGATTCCCCAAAAATCTCTAATCTCCAAGCAGATTTACACTCGCTAGCAAGACGTGTTTTCGTGACCGTTTTGTCTAAGTGATCCTGCCAGTTCTTCGAACGTTCTCTCACCTTCATGTCGGCCACCCAAGCCTCAAGTTTCGTCCAACAATCTGTTGGCCGGAGGTGCGCGCTGTCGGTCATGAGCATAGTCCTGTTTTGTTGTTTTGCGAGTTTGTCGGGATCGCTCTGCGGACAAGAAATCGATTCCAGAAAAGATCTCCGCGCTCCGGCATTTGCTCCGATGCGGTGGGAGAATTTAGCGAGTGAACTACAACACGTGGCCGGTAATCCGGCGGTCTACTCACGAAAGTATAAGCTTAACGTTGTGACGCTGGCTCCAGGCCAGTTTGTCGATTTCCAAGTTCCCGATCATGAGTACATTCGGGTTCAATCTTGTGGCGACATGCAACTGACCGACGGACAAACAGAGATTTTCACATCCAATGGCACCGGTCTCTTTCGAAAACTAAATTCTGCTCGGTCTGAGAACCAGAGGTCATTGATTGCTGCCCCGGACCAATCCGGAATTTCATTGGGAAGGGTGATGAGGGCTGCAGGCGCCGGAAGTGCAGCCACGGTTGCCGTTTTCACTTCCACGCGTCAGCCCAACCGTTTGCTTGATTACTATCAGTGTTCTGTCGTTTGCCAACAGCCTCAAGTGAAGGTCTCCGACGATCGAGGCAGGAAGCCACGATTCTACACACCTATTCGTCCCGGGAAGCGCTATGCACTGGAGGTCGATGGTAACACTCGTTTACGCTTGGAATCACGTCTCAACTACGATTCCGATGCCAGCCAGCATCAGTTTTACTGGATCAAAATATTCTTTAATGGCATCTACCACCGGACGCTACTGTTTGACACTGTTCCGCAACGTATGCACCGACAGTTCATTGATGGCACGGAAAAGCTCATTGGCCAGCGCGAGTTCGCATATTTGGACATTGAATCCGAAAACCAAGCGATAGAAATTGAGGTTTCTCATCCAGTTCTGCTAAATGCCAACGCGATCGGGTTGAAATTGATCAATCCGCTGCTCAACAACCAGTACAACACGCCAGCTTGGGAATCACAATTGCTCGACGAGGATGCGTGGTTGGAAAGAGACTTTCTCGAAGACGGTAAAACCCTCGACGATTACTTTGCCAATGGCTTCAGTCAGCAGCGGCAGACTCCGAATCCTTACTGGGACCCGTGGCTCAACTATCCAAAATTGCTGCAAGTGGCGCGCGACAATAGTATCCGCTATGGAGGACTACGGTCGTACATGTGGATGCGATCGATTGCGTCGCGTCGACACGGAGAGAGCGATTTTGGCGACGAACTGACGGTGGCGGAGCTGGCGAAAAAGATCCGACACCGGTTCACTTCTTTTCGCGATCTACTACCGATCGATTTACATGGCTCTACCAATCCGCGATACGTGTCGTTCCCAGTGCGCTCCATCCGGCGAGCAAACCAAGCAGCCACTGAGACGACGGTAGGCCAGCAGCACATTGATGAACAGGCGGCGCGGCTGGCGACGACAACGCTGTATCAAATATCTACTGGCGGATGGCAGAACCCCGACAGCGGCCAGACGTGCAAGTGCGGTGACTTGATCTATCGACCGGCCGAGGGACTGGGCGCATCGTTGGTCCGTGTGGTCGTCGATCGCGGGCGGATGACGGGCAGTGCCAAACTTTGGATTCAATACGATGAGCGCCCTCCGTTTGAATTGCGCCTGCTTCCCGACAGCGCTTTGAATATTTCTGCGTTCGTTCCAGGACGCTCGGAAGCGGCGGTGGCAAGTCTAGCTGAAACACACCGGCGCTATGACAGTGGTCCATGGGGTGGTCCGTTCTCGGTGCTTAAGCAACCTGTCGCAATGGTCGACGCTGCCGTTGCTGAATTTGTGCTGCCTCCTTCGGTCAAGCAAATCAAGATTTCGGCAGAATCGGACACGGACGAAACGCTCCATTTGGGCGTGCAAAATCTGATGGCAAAATTCACCGGGCTATCCGAGCTTGCCTATCGCAAGCACGGTAGGCAAGTCAGTATGGTTCCCGTGATGAAGGAGTTTTCTGGAAAGCAATTGGACAACAATTCGATTGACATACAACGGTTGCTCAAGAGTCATCAGAAGCAGATGGACAATAGTATTGCTCTCGGCGCCAATTTCGAACATTCTGGATCGCAGTGGCACCAAAAGCAGGAAGAACTTCATCAAGTGAAAGCGCTCGAAATGGCCGAGGCTGGTAATTGGCATGGGGTGTTAGAAGTACTAACAGGTTTGATCGCGCACTCGAATGGGAATGTCCGCCGCAATGCAATCATCACACGGTCTCAAGTTCTAGAACAACTTGGCGAAGATTTCTTGGCGAATCTCGAGCGGCGCGGTTGGCTCAAGTATTCCAAAGATGAAACGCTGAAGAAGGAGATGCTGGAAAGTCTCTTAACCAAAGCGGCGGAGAAACCAGCTGGTGAAGGGTTGAAGGAGATGATTCTTTCCTACGGAGTCGACCAGATAGGCGGGCAGGAGCTTGAGATCAGATTTGCACAACAACTTGCTGATAATGGGCGCTACCGATTCGCATTGCTGTCGATACCTCCAACGGCATCCGGACCTGAAGTCGACGAAATGGTCTTGCGATGTAGTTTTCAGTTGCGATGGTGGAAAACGTTCAAAGAAGCGCTTAAGCGCATCGATAACCTAGAACGTCGCAACTTTTGGGGGGCGATGAAAGCGATGCACATCGGCCAGTACCAACGCGCATTCCGTTTGCTTGATGCCGCTGGCGAAGAAGGCCAAAAATGGCTGAAGCACTGGAAGTACGGCGACTACATTTTTACTCGCCTGAGCAGCCCAGAATTTTTGACACGCATGTCAGCGATTGAGGACTGGGAAAGCTGGCTGGCAAAACATCCCGGTCGCCGGCTGTGGAAGCCAGAACGCGGCTTGGTTTCGTACTGCCAAGGGGCCGCCACGATCTATTCTTTAGAACGTGATTTGCGAATGGAGTTTTCACGCGCTGACGAAGGTGATGTTTCAACGATTCGGGTACATGGTCCCGCAAAAATTCGTCTTGAGTGTCGACCGCTGCATCAGGCAGGGAGTCAACAAGACTGGCAACATGGCCAGCGACCCGCCGAACAGAGGCTCAGTGGTGTCCTAGAAATAAGCAACGGCCAGCAAGTTGAACGCGTGCCAATCATCAACAACGTTGCTTCCGACACACTGGTGGTCGATGGACTTAGGCATCTCTACCAACCTGGTAAACGCGTGTTCGCAGAATTGCAGATTCCGGCAGGACTCAGCGAACTCCAATTGACCAGTAGAAACCTAGATCTACTGTTCCGTGTTCATGTCGAACGTCCGGAAGTCATGTCTCCTGTCCTGCCTCCGATCACTGAAACAACACTCGCCGCTGTCGCGCTGGGGAAGTTTGGCCAACGCAGTGAATTGCTAGGAGAGGCGAGTGATGAATCCATCGGGACTGACTCGGTGCGGCTGGTCAGTCGTGAGCAGAAAGGGAAATCGCTCGATCATCCCTTCCGTCGCTACTACGGAGGCGAGTTTGATCTGGAAGCATTACGACCACATCTCGATAGCCAATTGGGTGACATTCCGACTTGGCAAAATCGAGTCCATCCGGGCGAGAATCCATTTGTGTTGTTGGGGCAAGATGAAATTGATAAACGAGCGATCGCTTTAGTCTTCGACCAACCGACCATCTCGTCCAATCAGTCAACGCTGCCGCTGCGGAGAATCGCATCGCTCGAATCGATGGCTCAAATGAATCCCAACCATAAGCTTTTGGTCGATCTGTTGGGTATGCTCAAGTTGGGATCGACATGGAAGCGATTTGAACAGTTTGATCGGCGCGCCGGAATCTATCTGGAGAAACGAGATGCGTGGCGTCCTCTGAATCCCAAGACTCGTACGCGAAGAGCACTATTGGGAGTGGATCGCATTGATCGGGCTGTCTTGGGGGGAACTCCTGTCGAGATCGACCTGTCCAAAATTTTCGCTCCCGAAATTGAATTTACGCTTACTAGGCCGCGTGTTGGATTTCTGCCAATGCAAGACACGGTCGTTTACTGGGAGATCGATGGAAAACAGGATTCGGTAACACTCAAGTCGCATCGCCAAATCGAGAAGTTCAGAATCCAACTTCAGCCGGAGTCAGAGAGCATCACTTTCTGGCAGCCACAGCCGTGGGCCAATCATTATGTTGCAGTCAATGTGGACGAGGTGTTGCCCGACGGATCGGTGAGCCCGACCGGCAGTCCCGCGAGTGAGCCGGAGGTCAAGTCGTGGCATGTTGCTACAGCGGACGAACCGCTGACCTTTCGAGGCGTTGGTCCTAACGTTTTTCGTATTGACCACTTGGTGGACGATCAAGTTCACACGCGCACTGTACCGGTAACCGAGGGGGACAAGACCTTTGAATTGGCCCCTGAGGGAGACAGCAGGATTAGTCGTTTTCGTATTTTTCAGTTAGATGTCGCCGATGCCGTCTCCCCCGTTTACCGTCCGACTGTGAAGTCGGAAGTCGAAAATCAGCATTGGGTGCACGAAGCCGTTGACGATGTCTTCGCCGCCGTCTCGTACGAATCAGAAGTTCAACCACTAGAGTCATTGGATTTGTTGTCACTACGCGGCCCTGATGCCGATCCAGTCGAGGTCGATATTGATGACGTCACGCAGCTTGGCGTCCATGATTCTGGAACGATAGGATTTCGAATCGGCTATCGACAGCGCCGCGTGATTGATGAATTTCCAACTGATCAATTGCCAGGCCAGTTCTTTGATGTTGACTTCTCTCATCGAAAGTACGATCCGTGGAAAGACGAATACAGTCAATCAAATTTGCTGCTTCGGCCGCGGATTGGATCAGGCCCGGCGTTTGGTGTAAGTCACCAACGCACCAGAGATCTCAATACAGTCAATCAACGCTGTGATGATTCGGCCGACGGTCAGGGGACACTACAACTGAATTGGAGGGTGTATGCCTTGGGTCAGTACGCTGGTACCCCGATTCAAGGGTTCGGAAATTCGTTCCCGTGGACCGTTGGATTCTCAGGAGGCCTTAGTCGCCGCTACCACCTGAGCCCTCACATGGCACATCGGCCATCGATCAAAGTCTTCGGGCGCTACGTGAGCGAAACGGGTGACTTGTTCTCAGAAGGGGAACTGGATCGCGAGATCTTTACGTTCTACAAACTGAATCATCGATACGGTCTGCGTCTATCAGATCAGTTTACCTTTCAACGTCACATGGACCGGCGGGTTTATCTCCAACCGATGCTAACTTCTAACGAAGATCAGCTGATTCCGGACAATGCCGGTTTTGCAGTTGGTGCTGATCAATTGTTTGGAGCGCTACAAGTACATCTTGGCTATCGATTGACGGGCTTTTTGTCCGACAATGATCGAACGGAGACAGCGGTACAGAATGTCGTGCGAATTGATTTGAGGTCGGAAAAATGGAGCCAAGCAGGTTTCCGGTCCGAAGTAGATTTTTCCCTGATTCATGAGATAAATGCCGGCACCAGCGTCGGGATTTTCTTCAGCCGTTACTTTAATGACGCGCGTCTTTATCGTGATTTTCGTCCCGGAGCAATCTTGTTTCGGTCACTCAAACAAGAACGCGCAGCAAAATTTAGCACACGGTAACGGACAGGGATTCCTATGGCGACAGCGAGCTTTGAGAAAGGTGAAGCAACGCCAGTCAGACGCCCAAGCGATACTGTCTCTTTAGGCTCACCTTCGCCCCGTCGCAGTCCTTCATCACAGTCAGTTGATTCACCAGCGTTCCTGACAACAACCGTTGGGCAGCGCAGGATAGCCAAATTGCTGGAGTTGGGACTCAATGAGTTCCAGCGGAAATTGAATCGGGACTATCTCGAGAATCTCAAGATCGGGTTTGTTGGTTGGCTGACGGCCACTCTAAAAGATACTGAGTCTCGCATAGGAAGTGTTACGCACCTGCGTCGCGAAAGTTGGTTGCAGGGCGAAAGCAAGGAAGAACAGCGGCCTCAGGGGTCACAGGCGCCGCGCTTACTATGTGACTTCCTCGTCTTTACTCTTCGAGATGAGCTCGAGCAGGTCAAGCAATTAAAGGCAGTCAATAAGCTGTTTAAGCGCGACATCGCTACGGCGACGACGACGCGCGACCGCCGTGAGATAATTCTACACTTCGCGGCCGAGTTGGGAGCCACCCCCAGCGAACTTGAAGCCGACGAAGCAGCTTTCTCAAGATGGTTCGATGAAGAGGCCGTGAGTGATCGATTCTTCAGAAGGATCGGTGAGTGCGAGATGCAGGTCAGCTTTATTCTTGGTCGACTCGCCGAGGCGACCGTGCATGTTTTCCACCGTTCGTTGGAATTTAGTGCGGCCAGTACTGGCGGCCTGCCAAGCGATCAAATGAAGCGCCTTTCAGGAATCTGGGGACGGTTGGGAATTGAATCGGCAATTTTTTCTAGCTTGGTCTACGAAGGAGACAGCCGAGTTCACATAGCAGCGATTCGAGCGATGCGCGTCATGCTGCAAGCAGTTCCCTCCAGCGTCGCCGTCCAATTGCTCAGCCAGCAGATGTTGAACTTTATCGATCGCGCCGCGCGGCAACGTAACTCAGAGGTTTGGATTCAATGCGAGGCAATTACGATCCTCGCCTCACTATTGTTTCCGATGGCGGCAAACGTCATGAAGCAACGGCTTGAGAAACCGGGAGTAGGAGATGACTTTTTCGTGCGTCAGCACATATGGACAATAATCGGTAATCGTATGAGGCTATATCCGAATGAGCCTCCGAGTGTAGCGATTGTGGTGGATCCAAGTTCGTTTGTTCGACAAGCGATGGCCAAAGCGACTTTTTTCTCAAACATTCGTGAGGTTCAAGAGTATTGGTGTGATAGCGCGTTGTCAGATCCTGATCCCAAGGTGCGTGCCAGCGCACTGACAATCGGCATGCACAAACGCCTGAAGCCGCAACAGTATCTTAATTTCCTTAGACTGCTTTCGCGTGTGTTGAAATCTGAAACTGACCCGTTTGTGTTGCGCGCCGCAGCGTGGTCGGCTGTGACTTCGACGAAGTACCTCCTTGAAAGGACTGAAGCTCTTTCTGGCAGCGAAGCATCGCAGGCGGGTTTCACGATGGAGATGATCGTGCGAAAGGAAATCCTTCCAGCGCTTTTGCAAGTTCAGGCACAGCATCCGTCGACCGCAGTTCGACGCTGGGCTTGTCAGGCGTGTGAAAGGATCTGGGCGATTCTTGATCCTGAAATTCGTAGGTTGGTTGAGCAGCTAAAGCCAGAATTGCAAAAGATCAAGATTGGAAGGTCAAAACACTTTCCGTCGGCTTGGTTCAGTTGGATTGACGACATCACGCTTGGGCGACTATTTGCGGTGCTGTCTCAAGATGACTTTGGCTACGACATTCAGAAGACATTTTTGGGTGTGCGTATTTCACGAGGTCCCAGTTTTGGTTTTAGGCTGTGGCGGTTTTTGTTCGAAGTAACCCGATCCGCCACTGATAAGCGACAGGCTCACCGACACACCGTTGGTCGAATCAGTACGGCCACGCTAAGGGCTCCGTCGCAAATTACGGGTGAGCTGAGCCAGACGAAGGTTCCGGGCGAGCCGCTTGTGATTGGAGATGATGGAACTTGGCGGCCGTTTCTGCCATTGGCCGACGATTTCATTTCGATCATCAATATGAGTTGGCTGAAACCGAAGACGGTTTCTTTTGTGAGTGCCCAAGGTGTCACGCGCGTCACGGCCCCGCAAACGTTCGGCCGGCGAGCTAAGGCGTGTTGGAAATTGACACTTGGATTGGCTGAGTATGCCGAGCCAAGGAATTTTGAAGGCGACGAAATCAAATCGCGGAAGTACCTCGAATCCTTTGAGGAGCTGGGGTTCAGGATTGAATTCCAAGCCCACCGCTATCGTAGTAAGTCGTCCGCTGAAGGTGGTGCTGCCGACCACGAGGAATTCTCTTGTTTTGACGACAGCGTCACGCGCTTCTTCTCCAAAGCCGCCGCGATTCCATGGATGGTCCCGCTCCTCACCCAAGCTATTGGTGGATCAATGCCGGAACAAGGAATCGGACTCCTTAATCGTTATGCTGCGTACTTCAGTTCTCTCTTCGAAAATTCGCTTGAAGAACTGCTACTGTTTGCGGGCGTTGTGTTCGTCCTAGTGATAGCCCGACACTGTTGGACAAACTACCGCTTCCGAAAATCTCGTCGACGTATCCCGATGACAATTGGCGGATGGGGAACGCGTGGAAAATCAGGAACCGAACGTCTTAAAGCAGCGCTGTTTAACGTCTTGGGGTACAGCTTGGTCTCAAAAACAACTGGGTGCGAAGCAATGTTCATTCATTCTTTTGCTTTCGGCGAACCTTTGGAAATTCCTCTCTTTCGCCCATACGATAAAGCCACTATTTGGGAACAAAAACACTTGGTCAACATGGCCAGTAAGATGAATTCGTCGGTCTTTCTTTGGGAGTGTATGGCGCTCAATCCAGACTATGTGGACGTCCTTCAGAAACAGTGGATGGTCGACGACCTAGCGACTATTACTAATACGTATCCAGATCACGAAGATGTTCAGGGGCCAGCGGGATACAATGTGGCCGAAACGATTTCTGGTTTCGTTCCACCGAATTCGACACTTGTAACAACCGAAGAACAGATGCGGCCTTACGTTGAAGAGAAATGTAGGGAATCAAAAACTGAAATGCAGTCGGTGGGTTGGTTAGAGTCTGGTTTGATCACGGACGATATTCTTGCTAGATTTCCCTATCAAGAGCATCCTGACAATATCGCCTTGGTTGCTCGCATGGCCGAAAATCTAGGTATTCCTCAAGAGCAATCCTTCAAGGCGATGGCTGATGAATTGGTACCCGATCTCGGCGTCTTGAAAACCCATCCGATCGCGACGGTCAGAAATCGAAGGATCGAATTTACTAATGGAATGTCAGCTAACGAGCGATTTGGCTGTATGGGAAATTGGAAACGGCTCGGCTATGCAGAGCAGAACCACTTGGAAGACCCGACCACTTGGATTTGCGGTGTCGTCAACAATCGGGCCGACCGGGTTCCTCGCTCAAAAGTATTTGCCAGCATCCTAGTCAATGATATCAACGCCGACCGGTTTTTTTTGATCGGAAGTAATCTCAACGGTCTCCGCAAGTTCATCTCGGAGTGCTGGGAAGAAAAAGAAGCAGAACTGAGTTTGAGAAAGTCGGACGGTCAGTGGGATATCGGTCACGCTAAGAAAATTCTGCGGCAATCGGCGATTGATGCCCGCCAACCACTCTCACAGGCTGATGTGGTGATTCGGCTTAAGTCGATGATCTCCAGTTTGGTGCTTGGTCGCGACTCTGAAGGCGACATTGACGAAAGGCGAGTTGATGAAATTATCGACGCGATAAGTGAAACTAGAGCCGTCGCGAGTCGCGATGACTTGGCAGAAGTGCTGGATCAGATGCAGATTGAAGCTGCTGACGTCGATGCGATTACCAGTCACTACCTGCAACTCTCGGCTGCGGCAAGCGAGTATGTTGAGCTGTACGAGGTGATTGAAGACGCTCCTGAATCGATCGCAGATACTGTCGATGAGAAATTTCGTAGCGCGATGCGAAAATGGTTCGAACGCAAGATCGTTGCGGTTGCCGATGTGGATGCCACTGGCGAGCAAATTATTACCCGCATCGTTGATGAGGTGCCTCCGGGCTACCTCGCAAGGATTATGGGACTGCAAAATATCAAAGGCACCGGACTAGATTTCGTATATCGCTTTCACGCGTGGGATGTTTGCCACGATGCTTGTGAAGCCACTGCCAACCGCAACACCGCAGTAGCCGAGAAAGCTGTCCATGCACTCGCCGCATTGCCTGTCATTGGGCAGTTGTGCGTTGAGAAAATGAAACTGACAATCCAAAGGTGCCGATCCAACAAACACTTACAGCGCGCTGACTTGCAGTTGACGCTAGATCAGTTAGAGGTGCGATTGAAAATGGCAACCGATTCTTCTGTAGGTACATCTAGCGGAGCATCTGATCGGGCTAGCGAGCTATCTGAATCAGAAAGCTCGGTTAGCCGCGTACGCGGAGAGCTAAATAATTGGGCCGTTGAATGGACGGAGCAATTTTTGGACGTGAACGACTCCATCCGTCGTCGTGAAAAATCCGAAAAGATCTATCGCGATCTAGTGGTGGGACGTATTGGCCGCCAGCGCGCTGTTCTTGAACTCCGTAAGCTCAACAAACGTCAAAAAGGCGGATGGCTGAAGGAGGATACCCGCAAGGTGAAAGAACTTATGGCGAAAAAAGTTAAAAAGAGCGGGTTCGTCGCGAAGTGAAATAGCCTTTGTATTTCCACGGCGTTACCACTTTACTATTTGGCCAATTTCGGCATCCCTCCGACAGCAATCTTGATGACAGAGGCGATGGTGTCTGGCGCTGCGGGAGGCAGTTCAATCTTCCATTGATCGCCTTCCACATTAACATTCAGCTTTACTTCGGGGTCTGACATCAAAGATGCTACAGTGTGCGCGTTCGAAAGCGCTGGAATTGTTAGTTTGCCGTTTTTAGGCCAGTCAAACACATGTAGATAAAGCGCACCTTCTTTGCGCGTGACTCGGCCCCAGTCGGGACGAAAAAGTGCGGCCTTGGTGCCATGCACTGATTCCCCGTTGATGGCCATCCAATCCCCGATGCCACGCAGTCGCTCAATGCTCGCCTCGGGGAAGGTGCCGTCTGCTTTGGGACCGATGTTTAACAAGTAGTTACCTCCCTTGCTGGCAATGTCGATCAGATTCTGAATCAGCGTTTCGGTGCTTTTCCAATTCGTGTCAGCTGTTTTGAAACCCCAGGTATCGTTCATGGTCATGCATGATTCCCAATCACTTTCTACACCCGTAGCAGGGATTTCCTGTTCAGGCGTGCCGAAGTCACCGGCGAAAGAGCCCTCCTTGGAGAACCCCGAATATCCTTTTCTGCCAGAGCCAATGCGGTTGTTCACGATTAGGTTAGGATTCAAATCGAGCATCCACGAGTAAAGCTGTTGTCCATCGGCGTCAGTCCACCACTCGGGCCACTCACCGTCAAACCACAATACATGCGTTCCGTATTCTTCGATTAGCGGTTTTAGATGCGTTTTCATGTAATTGGTATAGTCTGCCTTTTGACCGTCAATCATGCGGGTTGGGTTCCAAACAGGTTTGCCATCCTTCATTCTGGCAGGCAATTGGGATTCATGATGCCAATCCATGATCGAGTAATACGTGCAAAACATTAAACCATGGCGGTCACATGCCGCGCGGAGTGGTTTGAGTAAATCTTTGCCGTACGGCGTAGCGTCAACAATGTCGTACTTGCCTGGCGTATCGAAAAGGCAAAATCCATCGTGGTGCTTTGACGTTATTACGATGTACTTCATGCCGGCCTGTTTGGCCATTTGGCACCATGCATCTGCATCGAACTTTGCAGGATTGAATTGCGGCGCGAATTTCTCGTAGTCATCGCGCGGTATGTTCCCCTTGGCCATAATCCATTCGCCAATTCCTTTCACTTGTTTTCCCTGGTACTCACCCGCGGGAACGGCGTACAGACCCCAATGGATGAACATGCCAAAACGAGCTTGACGCCACCACTCCATACGCTGGTCGTTTGAGTCGCTCGAAGGCGATTGTCCGAAAGTTGGATTTGCGCCAATCCAACATACACCTGAAACGGCCACTGCAGCTGCCAGTATGCAATTAGTAATAACTCTTTGGTGTAGCTTGTCGGACATAGTTCAACTCGATCAGGTGGTTGGTGGTAGACGGTCATTCTCCGGCCATTGTGGCTTGTAAGAGAAACCGATTCTACCATCTTCCCGCATCCTGCAATCATGGTCCCAACGATCAGACGTAAAAAAGGCCTCGCATGATCGGGGTTCAAGCGAGGCCGAAGCCGATTGTTGGCAATAGAATTTGGGCAGCTCTAAGTTTCAGGCTTAAAGAGATCACCAAAGTGCCCGTATCCATTTTCTTCAAGTCTGTCGGTAGGAATGAAATCGAGAGAGGCCGAGTTAATGCAGTATCGCAAACCGGTTGGTCGGGGCCCGTCATTGAATACATGTCCAAGATGTGAGTCGGCGTGCTTTGAGCGAACTTCTGTTCTGGTGGAAAGAAATCCTTGGTCGGGTAACTCTTTGATATTCAGGGCAACCAGCGGCCGAGTGAACGATGGCCATCCTGTTCCTGAGTTAAATTTGTCCTGTGAGCTGAATAGTGGCTCGCCCGAAACGATGTCGACGTAGATGCCGGGACGCTTCTCATTCCAAAAAGTGCTGCTGAACGGGCGTTCGGTGTCGTCATGCTGTGTGACGCGATACTGTAGATCCGTTAATCTCTCTCGCAATGAATCGTCTGAAGGTTTGACGTAGCTGGGCTCACTCTGGTCGCTCCAAAACGTCACCTCCCCATTGAGTTGGTTTTTATTTGGCTGCGGCCGGCGTGCCACCTTGTATTCAGCTTCGTCCCCCCAAACCTTGGCGATGAACTGATCACGACCAGACGAATAGCGATAAAGTTTGTATTTCATCGGAGACTTGAGATAGTAGTCCTGATGATAGTCTTCTGCGTCGTAGAATGTTACAGCATTCCTAATCGGAGTGACGGCGGCAGTATCGAAGCGTTTTGAATCATCAAGATTTTGTTTTGACGTTTCCGCAATTTCACGCTGTGATTCATTGGCGACGAAAATGGCTGAGGTGTACGGCTCACCTCGATCAACGAAGCTGCCTCCTGCATCGGTTGGGTCAATCGTCCGCCAAAAAAACTTCCAGCAGGTCGTTGTAAGCTACGACGTTGGAATCGAAAGTGACTTTGACTGCTACGAGATGTCCCGTCGTGTGACTGCAGACTTCTTTATATGTCGGATTCTCCTTGTGACCTCCCGTGTAACCAGAAACAACCTCTATCACACCATCGACTTTCTCGAAGTTAGCTTCCACGCACCAGAAGCAACCCCCTGCAAAGACAGCCGTTTCTACCTTCGCGTCTATAGGATTCAATTTTTTCGGCGGCACAGGGTCTGCCATTAGAAAGCTCTTCAAGAACAAGGCTGATAACGCGGTGGCCGACAGTGTTAGCAAAATACTTTTATTCATCTCTGTGTCCCTGTTGCCGATAGCACTTAATTCATCTGATTCGTATTTTAGAGAGTGTAGAAGTGGAAATCTTACGTTTGTCCCTCAGCTTATTTCTAGTTAATTGGCCGGTGAGGGGGAATACAGCTGTAAGAGGCCCTACCAAATCGCCTCTTAAAAGCCAAGTGAAGCGGTAGCTGGCCTTTGAAAGGATCCTGTTTCGGTTCTGATTCGGTAACGCTATCGCAGAGTTGCTACGCTATAATCTCACGTGATGGAGAAGTCTTTAGAGCCAATCGTTGGGAATAAGAGAATGAATTCGCGTAACGCAATTATGACGTGGCTGTTTGCTTTGATGGTTGCTTTTGCGAGCGGCTGCAATAAAAGTGCCGATTCTACCGACGGGGACTTACTCACGCCGGTGTCAACGCCT
Organism: uncultured Pirellulaceae bacterium; assembly: GCA_964503675.1. Taxonomy (GTDB): domain Bacteria; phylum Planctomycetota; class Planctomycetia; order Pirellulales; family Pirellulaceae; genus Mariniblastus. Next base: position 25,430 of record CAZDBE010000025.1, read on the forward strand.
GCCAGCCAAATGCAGAATACTAAAACGACAACTGCAAACTCGGTCAAAAATCCTAAGGCTGGGATGGGTGGCATGGCGGGCAAACCTGCAATGGCCGGGATGGGAAAAATGATGTACCCGGCGCCAGCTGATATGAAGTTCAAGGATGAAATCGAATCCAATGCTAAGGAAGTTCCTACTGATCTGTCGCAGCTGTCATTCGTAAGTACAGACGGTAGCATTATCAGGCTCTCCGACTTTCAGAACAAACAGAATGTCGTTCTAGTGTTCACTGAAGGATTTAACGGAATGCTGTGTCCGTTTTGTACGGCGCAAACATCACGACTGGTTGCGAACTACAAACAATTTCAAGATCGTAACTGTGAAGTGATTGTTGTCTATCCGGGGCCGGAGGAGCATGTCGACGATTTCATTGAGACCGCTTTGAGAACGGAAAAAAAACAGATCGACAAGGTTCCGTTTCCTATCGTTCTTGACAAAGAGTTTGCTGCAACAGACTACTTTGATATCCACAGTACGCACGCCCACCCGTCGACTTATTTGATTGACAAACAGGGCGGCATCAAATTCGCTTACGTTGGCAAGAACATGACCGCCGATCGGCCGTCCATTAAAGCGATTCTGGATAAATTGGACGCGCTCGAAAATTAGTTAAGCTTGGGTTTTTAAGAAACATGTTGAAACCTAGCAAATCGCCAACACTCTCATTAGCTGTCGAGCTTGGGTTCCTCGATGAGCAGCAACGGCAGAAAATTCTTGCCGAGGCTAAGGATTCGAAATCCACAAAGATTGAGATAGCGGTTCGCAAGGGATTGCTTACCGGCCACGAGCTGCGGGTTTTAGAATCTTTTGAAGCGCCTGATGAAGTTGCCCCCGGCTATCAGGTTGATGGATTTATCGGAAAAGGTGGCGCCGGCGTTGTTTTTTTGGCCACGCAGTTAGCGTTGAATCGACCGGTTGCTTTGAAGACGATCAGCAAGTCTTTTCTCGGCAAAAATGAAATAGCCATCAAGCGATTTGAGCGCGAGGCCAAAATTGTCGGTCAGCTTAAGCACCCGAATATCGTTTCGGCAGTTGATTTTGGAGTACACAAGGACCAGTTGTACTTGGTGATGGAGTTTATCGAAGGCAAAGATGCCGAAAAGTATCTTTCGAGCTTCGATACGCTTCCTGAGATTCATGCTTGGCACATCGCAAGGCAGGTTTGTCATGGACTCTCGTACGCCAGCGAACTTGGGATTATTCATCGAGACATTAAGCCGGCGAACCTAATTTTAACTGCCTCCCCCAGAGGATCGGGCATCCCAGCGCAAGTTCCGTTTGTCAAGATTGCTGATTTTGGCTTAGCGCGATTTAAAGAGCAGCCAACTGAAGGCAACATTACGCTTGAGTCTGCAGTAAATGGTACGCCATTTTATATGTCGCCCGAGCAAGCGTCGGGTGAAGAATTGGATCATCGAAGCGACATCTATTCGCTGGGTATCACGATTTGGCATCTGATTACTGGTTGCCCTCCGATATCTGGGACCAGCCCAATGGACGTCGTCAATAACAAGATTAACCAGGAAGACGACTGGTTTGATGACGCCGCCGACGGGGTGTCTCCCTTTGGCCTCGAGCTATTAAAAAAGATGTGCCGGTATGAGCGTGCAGATCGCACTGGTGATTACACGGAGCTTGTTTCCGAAATTGATCGGGTGATAGAACAGCTGGGAGGTGAAAGTCAGATATCTGAAACGATAGATCTTACTGCTGAGAGTGATAGATTTATTCCTTCAGCAAACGTCACCTTCGTCGAGGGTATGCAACGCCTTGGCCCTATGGCACGAACCACCGACTTTGGCGATGAGTTGGGCAAACCGACGATGGTCAAATGGTTACTGCCGCTAGTGGCTTTGCCGGTGGTTGCCGCTCTGTTAGCAATCATGTTTTGGAGACCGGCGACATCCGGTGAGAATTCCGATCCTGCGTATGGAGAAGCCGGTGCGGCAGTAAAGGAGATGGAATTCGCCGCGCTGAGCGAAACAACAGGTCCACCGATTTTTCTGTTCGATGGACTTAAGTTTGACCCACGTCAAAAATTCTCAGGTCTTTGGGATGTTGCCAAGGGAGGCGAAGGAGAGTCAGTGCTGGCGGGCAATGGTACTCGGGATTTTAAATGCGTTGATGAAGAGCGCCAGCCGCTGGGTTACTTTCGATTTGAATGCGGCTTTCGCCATCAAGAGTCCAAACGCATCGACTTTCGGTGTCTTGATTCCGATGGGGCCCCCTTTTTTCAGATTTCTGTCTTGCCAAACCGATCTGTACTGTCCAGCGGAGAAGTTGAAGTCGGTTCAACCGAACTCGAAGGATTCGATGAGGCAAGTTTTGGATACCACAACATCCAAATTGAGTCGCAACCTAAACATTGGAGAGCTTCAGTCGACGGACAATTGCTTGGTGTCATTCCAAAACCCGAAGATGCTCAAAGGGATACAACTGTTCAGCTAAGCGTTGACGGCCAAGGCGTCGCCCACTTTGAGGGAATTCGTTTCTGGCGTCTCTTTAATCCTAGCCAAGACAACTGAAATTTTTACTTGGCATCGTCCGTTACGTGCCAGCGGAATCAAGGACGACGTTGACCCCGCCATCGGTCAGCACGGAAACAATTGAATCAAAGTATGGCGTGGCATCAGCAGGAAGTTCGGAGAGCGGCAACCCAAGATCAGTAAGGTCGCGTTCATTCATAGTCGGATCGGAGAGGACGTTCGCCGCCCACGATTCGCGCCAAAGCAGCAGTGCGTCACGTCCAAGTGAGTTGCGCGCCGATTCGGCATTGTGTATCTTTAGAGTAAATGGTGCCACGAGACCGAACCCGCCAGTCAGGCAATCCGAGATCGCGTCAAGGCACCCACCGTAGTAGCCATCAAGGCCATTCACGGCGCGCCCCAGTGCGAGAAAGAAGGACGGAATGTCAACGAGTTCGCGACCGTCAAGCTCGATGGTGACGTCCGAGCGGTCATGAACTTCGTGGGCATTGCGGCACCACGATTCACGAACGACTTGAAGTTGCGAATAGCGTTGGTTGTGAGAATCGTTGCCCAAGATCCGACTTTGGCAGCTGACGGAAGGTTTTTACTATACCGACGCATCCGAAGCGAAGGTGGTTTGAATCAGATTTGATTGTATAATGGAGGCGAGGCTGGCACTACTGCGAAGGTGTGCCCGAAGGGCCTTTGCGTAAAAACCATGTTGTGTGACCCGGTAA
>CAZDBE010000026.1:0-10131 GCA_964503675.1 uncultured Pirellulaceae bacterium
GTGTCACGAAGCGCCGTTCTATACCCTTGGACCGTTGACGACCGACATCGCGCCGGGCTACGATCATTTCACGTCAGGAATTGGCGCGGCGCAAATCGGATGGTACGGATGTGCGATGCTCTGCTATGTGACACCCAAAGAACACTTGGGACTTCCCAATCGTGACGATGTGCGAGAAGGAGTAATCACCTACAAGATCGCGGCCCACGCTGCAGATCTTGCCAAAGGACATCCGGCTGCACAGATTCGCGACAATGCACTTTCAAAAGCGCGTTTCGAATTCCGTTGGCGTGATCAGTTCGCGCTAGGACTCGATCCAGCCCGAGCGATTGAATACCACGATGAAACGTTGCCGGCAGAAGGCGCCAAGACGGCACACTTTTGTTCCATGTGTGGTCCGACGTTTTGCAGTATGAAAATCTCTGAGGACGTTCGCAAATTGGCGTCTGAAGGAGACAACCTCATCGCGCTCCAAGCGTCTGGAAAATCAGACGACTAATTTCGGATCATGATTCGACTCGGAGAGTCGAGTTACGTAAGACGACTTTCCGAGTCGTTAATCTAAGCCCTTCGCTTTAGGCACAAGAATGACTGACTCAGATGACAACGATGACAAGAACCTAATCTTTAAAGTCGTTTCAGCCCAAGAATGGTCCGTCGCGACAAAACAAGGCGAATTCCTTGGGGCCGCGATTGACTTGACCGATGGCTATATCCATTTTTCAACCGCCGACCAATTGCGCGAGACGGTTGAGAAACACTTTGCGGGTCAGGCTGATTTGTTACTGGTCGGCGTTGATGCGAATAGGTTGGGAGATGAACTAAAGTGGGAGCCCTCGCGCGGTGGCGCTTTGTTTCCTCATCTTTACGCTCCGCTCTCAATGGAATCCGTCGTTATGGCGGCGGACATGCCGCTGGGCGAAACCGGACGGCACGTCATTCCGATTTCTTGTTAGATCCGTTGTGAAAATCACCAGTTTTCCCGGGTTTTTCGCGTTGTTGGCAAGTGTTAGATTCGCATTTGGTTCGGCGCTCCAACACGCGTCTATCGACGGTACGAATTTTCCGCTAATAACGAGATGACGGGATCACCTGATTGTGAATTAGAAGTGTGATAATTTGTATAACAAATAATGTAAGTTGTGCGAAATCTAGAGCCTCTAAACCATACTGACGAGGCGCGTGTGGCGAGACGGTTTACTTTGAAGTGAAGGTTAGAAATTGGGTTTGAATGTGATTGATACAAAGAATAAGAACCGGTACGTACTGTTGCCTCTTTTGACGCTATTGGCATTTTTTTCTACGTCGTTGATGACTCTTCAGATGACGTGGGGGCAATTCGCCGTGCAGCAAGCACTTGAGCCAGGCGACAAGGCGCCGGAGCTAGAAGTATCGGACTGGATCACCGACGGAAATGGCAAATACTCGAAGGTCACAGAATTCGAGAAAGGGCAAGTTTATGTTGTTGAATTTTGGGCGACGTGGTGTGGCCCGTGCATCGCAATGATGCCAGAGATGGCCAGACTGCAAGAAAACTACGGTGACAAAGTTCGGTTTCTTAGCATTACCGAAGAGACGCCCGACGAGGTCATAATGCTCAAGGAACGCGATTTCCCTAACAAGCCCGGCGTTACATTCAAGGCTTACATGAACGAGTATACCGTCGCTGCGGATCCCGACGGATCGACTCACACCGCATTCCTTGGTACCGGTTCGACCGGAATTCCGCATTCATTTATCGTAGGTGAAACTGGCGAGATAGAATGGTCCGGCCATCCGGCGTCCCTTGATCCTATTCTGACGAAGATCGTCGGCGGTTCTTGGGATCGCGAAAAGTACTATGCGGATCAGAAAGAAATTGCATCGCTAGATGAACGGATCGGACAAGCATTGCAGGTCGACGACTTCGCCAGCGCTTTCGATCTGGCTGGTGAGTTGCCGCCCCTTTATGAACAAGAGGATCAGTTGGCACTTCGATTCAAACGCGCGATGTTAGCGATGCGATTGCCGGGGGAAGATGGACGTGAATTTCTCAAAGAGACGCTGAAAGTGTTTTCAAAGGAAGAAGGTGCGGTAGCAGCATTGGTCTGGAAGGTTGTCCAACTCAAGAACAGCCGAGTCGAAGTGTCCGAAGACATTTTGGCGGATGCGCTTGCTGCAATGGAAGCGCAGGTGAAGGGAATGTCAACGGAAACTGATGATCAGAAAATGATCAAAGGTGCCACGATCGACATCATGGCTCATCTGTTGTTTGTGATGAAGCGATTGGACGCTGCCCTCATCGCCCAAGAAGAGGCGGTGAAGCTACTTGATGAGAAAGAGATCACCGACTTCTTGGCGTTCTTGAAAACTCGTAAAGCAGAGCTGGCGTTGCAGCAAGAAGATTCTGAGAATGAAGTTCCTGAGCAAGAGGACTCCAAGTCGGGATCTTAGTGCAGTCGACCATTCTCGCTAGTCGGCTACCAGAGTTTCTTTTCTAGAGAACGCACGCTGCCCGGAGAGTAAGTGCTGTCACCTGAGGTTAGACCTTCAGGAAGGGCTGGAGGAAGCAATTGGGCCTCGGCAACACGCGCCGATGGTGCATTTTCCGCGTTCACAGCGGCGGGTTTGGCGGCGCGATTGAAGAACTGGTTCGACGTTACCTGTTGCTGACGGGCTGGAACCTGACTTTGGAAGCGACCAGGAAAGGCTGTCGATGGTTGCTGAAACGTTTGTGCCGGCTGGGACTTTTGCGGTTGTAACTCAGTCGATGCGACTTTTGGATTTTGGAATCCGCCCAGAAGTGGCCCGGAGCTTTTGTTAATCTCTGGAAGAGGCTGGTTTTGCTTTTCTTGTTTCGCCAATTCCAATGCGTCGAGAGAAGCTTGAGACAACTCACGTGGAAGTTCCATGCTTGGAACCTGCTCAACAGCTGCAGCGCGAAGCATCGGAATTTCTTCTTGTCTTGATTTATTCGATAACTCGGTGCCCGGTGAGCCGACAAAATCGTTGTCGATCGTGCTGTCACTTTGGCCCACCACTTTGTTCGACAACTTGCTGCCAACCGGAAGGTCAGTGGCAAGCGTGTCGGATGCCGGTTTGGTGGAACTGCTCTTGATTTCATGAGTGGCGACCAATCCAGGTGTTAGCGCGGCAGGTCTTAGAACATTAGTTGGTGCGGTTGGGTCAGGAATCGAAACCGTCTGTTGGCGATCGCCGAATGACGCAGCATCACCGAATCCTCGGTGAATGGGAAGTTCGGGCTCTTTGACGACCGGTTTGACGGGAGCAAGACCAGCGATGTCGAAAGCGGATCTGTGTGGGATTTTGAGTTGCTCAGAAGTTCCTGCTCCGCGCGAACGCAGCTCCATCAGTTGGCTTCGTAGACCAGCAATCGTGGCGTTTGAATTGTCAGAGCTGACTTTATCAGTCGTGCTGCGCGATGCTTTAGGTGGCTGAAAGTCGAAGTCTCTTTCTTTATTGATCGCTACGAATTGGCCATCAGTGTTTTTGTTACTGCTGGTCAGTTTTCCGTATCGGTCGTAAAGCCGTGGGTTTACTTTAGCCAAGTCTTCAATTCCGCCACTGGTGCGGTTAGAGCTGCTAGGCCCGACGTCAGGCTTGTAGTCGCCCCAGAAATTTTTTGACCTTGAACTGCTGCCAACTTGCTTAGCAGTACTTGCCGTTGACTGAGATGGTTTGGTTTTGACCTTTGAGAATAGGTTCTCGCTTTTGGGAGGTTTTGTGCCAGCGACAGCGCTGTTGAAATCGTTCCTGCTTGTGTCGAGCGCGTCACGGCTTTCCTCAGCAGCTTTTCGTGCACTCTCTAAACTAGCTTTTACGTCTGAAGGCATTTTTGCTGCGGCGAGTTGTTGATCGGCCGAAGACGTATCGAAAGTTCGCGCCGGAGCTACCGGTGGCTGGTTGGAACGAGTCGCAATGGCCTCGGCCGCTGGTGTTCGAATAGTGCGTGCTAGATTGCCGAAGTTCGGACGCGGAAGGCTAGGTAGTTTTGGGATTGGCAATTTGCTGGCCATGGGCTGCGCAAGTGGAGCCTGAAGTTTTCCGCCTAGCAAGTTGGGCATCGGCAGCGAAGGTAGTTTTCCGGCAAACGGGTTTGAAGGAAACTGAGTGCGCTGGCAGCCAGAGAATCCTACGCCGCATAGTAGGGCTAGGGTTAATGAGACTATTCTTCGGTTGTGTTGAGATCGCATTTGATTCACGCCTGGGTGACCTTCAAAAATCGGGCGCCAACTACGAATCAATTGCGAGCGAACCGCCTGCTAATTGCTCATACACGTTACCCCCCGGAATACGCTGTAGCTCATTCATCGGGAAAACGGCCGTGCAAACTTGTTCCGAATTTGGCAAAGATACCAATGGCATTGAAAATAGAGGCTGAACCAATTGTTGGTGGTGCTAGCGTGATAGTCAGATCGTAGATGAATGAGATCAACCGGGTGCTGTTGGTATTCAAGAATGACAACGGCTTTGGGTATGCACTTGCAGTCTCGTCTCTGACGGAATGCAAGCGGGTTTGCGGCGTCTTTCGCGAAGCATAAGAGGACGCCACGAAAAAAGGGGGGCGCCGAAGCGATCCCCCTGATCAACATATTGTTTGTTCGGCAACAACCTATTTGGCTGTAGCGAATCGCTTGGCAACTGCATTCCAGTCAACCACATTGAAGAATGCGGCGACGTAATCTGGACGCCGGTTCTGATAGTTCAGATAGTAGGCGTGCTCCCAAACGTCCAAGCCCAATATAGGCGTGCGGCCTTCCATCAGTGGATTGTCTTGGTTGGCGGTGCTTTCGACAACCAGTTTCCCACCGTCAACACTGAGCCATGCCCATCCGCTGCCGAAGCGAGTGCCAGCGGCGGCCGAGAATTGCTGCTTGAAAGCGTTGAAGCTTCCAAATGCTGCATCGATCGCTGCTGCTAGATCTCCCGTTGGTTCGCCGCCACCGCTGCCGCTGAGAACAGACCAAAACAACGAGTGGTTGGCATGCCCGCCGCCATTGTTGCGGACGGCAGTGCGTTTGTCTTCGGGAACTGCAGAGAGATCAGAAATCAGTTCTTCGACTGATTTGTCAAGCAGGTCAGAGCCCTCCAAGGCTGCATTAGTTTTGGTCACGTAGCCGTTGTGGTGCTTGGAGTGGTGAATCTCCATCGTGCGGGCGTCGATATGTGGCTCCAACGCATCGTATGCGTAACCGAGTTCGGGCAGGCTATAAGCCATTTTTGAGGTTCCTTGTTGATTTTTGAACGACTGGCAGACTCACTCAATGAGTCCGATTTTCTAATTCGACAAGATATCAAAATTTGGCGGTTATGCAATCCTTGGGAACTAACGACGGAAGTGGCCGAGGCCTACTAGCGGACATTTTCTGTGGCAAGATCAACCGAAAGGCGTGACGCTTTGTCACCTATCATTAAGAAACGGCGTAGTTCACCCAGCAAATGAGGTGCGAGATCAGTGTGATTTGTTGAGAACCAGTTTTTCATTCGCCCTGCATAAATCGTTACGCGAATATAGTTCAGCGTTTTTGTCCGCGAAGCCCCGTCGGTTGTTGGTTCCGTCTCCTTGAACTCGACGTTCATGGTGAACGCCCCTTTTCTCGAGTAATCCATAGGGGCTTCCACTTCGACCTCCATCGAGAGGAATTCGGGTTCGACCCGCTGTAGGAGAGCGTCGTTTTCAATAATGAATCCACGCAGTTTTTCCACTAGCACCTGAATTGGAGTTTCAGTTTTGAATTCCTCACAAATCAATGATGTCTTTTTGCGTTGCTGGGCTTTCCACCGGATGCCGGTTGGCGAAAGTTCGGTGGCTGATTCATCAGTTCCAGTCGGTGTCGATCCATCGCCAGCCACCACCCGGTTGCGACCAGTCTCTTTTGCCTTAAGCAAAGCGGTGTCGGCCCGGACGAAAAAGTCTGTGGCGGTGTCGCCTTCGCGCAGTTCCGAGACACCGAAACTTGCAGAGATCGATTTTCCCTCAAGCATTGGTTGCGGCGTCTTATAAAGTGCCATGCGAATTTCTTCGGCACGTTGGACTGCAGCTGCCGTGTCGCAATCCGCGCACAGGATCACAAACTCCTCACCGCCATATCGAGCGACAAGATCCTGCGGGCGTACATACCGTTTGAGCATCTCTGCAAATGACATCAGCGCTTCATCACCGACGGTATGTCCAAAGTTATCGTTGATCGATTTGAAGTAGTCGATGTCGCAAATGATGATGCTGCAATTGAAGTCGTCAGACTGTTGGAACGCCAGCACGTACTCTTGTTGTACACGCTCGAACTCCGCTCGATTGGCGACCTGAGTCAGCGGATCGAGAACTGAGAATTCGTAGAGATCCTTCAACTGCCGTTGAAGATTCACCTGCGCCGTTCGGTCATGGAACATCACTACAGCGCCATTGACGTATCGATTCGTGTCAATCACCGGAATCACTGTCAGTTCGACCTTCATTCCTCTAGGGGATGTGTTGTTGGTGATTTTGTATTCACCCGTAACAATCTCCAATGTCCGCAGGCTTTTGGTGACTGGGCACTTGTCCAACTGGAGTCCGTTGCCTTCGGTGTCGCATAGATTAATCGTCTGAGGAAGTAAGGGGCGATCGATCACGACGCCGGGAACAATGCCCGTCGCCTTTTCAGCGCCACGACTCCACATTTTTACTCGCGCTTTGTGGTCGACGAATACAACACCGTCAGACAGATGCTCCAACATACGTGCATAAAACAGCCCAAATGGAAACTGCTGTTCGGTTGAGCCTCGTTTCGAATGTTGTTTGTCAGCCGCAGAAGGTTGCGGCACCGATGGCGGATTGTTTCGCTGGAGAGTCCCCGGCGGAATCAATACTGATTCGTTGGCGGACTGAACATCGTTGGGTCGCGCTGGCAATTGCGGATCAGTCTTTATTTGTTCTTGAACATCGCTTGGTTCGTCCGTTGCTACTGCGGGGGAAATGACTGGCTCGGAATCGCGAGAAGCCTGATCTGCTTTCTTTCGGGCCGCTTTGACACGCTCTGCTTGCTCGATCGCAGCAGACCTATCCTCCGCGGCTTGCTGTTCAACTGCCAGTTTCTCTGCTAACTGTTGAGCGGCTTCCCGTTCGCCCAGCATCGTATTCTCTGCGGATGTACGCTCATGTTTAAGTTGCTCCTGCAGAGCTTGGTCAGCGTAGGTTTTTTCCTGATCTTGAAGTTGCCTGAACTCCTCTTCCAACCGTTTCGCTTCTAGGAGCCGTGGGTCGACTGGCGCTTCATTAGTAGGCATCGGGCTTGGTAGCGGCGGCTCAGGCATCATCTGTGTCGAGGCGACCGGCGGGTAGTTTCCCACGGGCGCCGTCGGTGGATGCAACTGAGAATCTTCCGCTAATGTTTTATCAATTGTGTGAGGCGGAGATTCTTCCACGGGTGCTATTTGCTGTGCTTCGGCGCTCTGATGATCAACATCCACATGATCCATCTCTGATGGCTGCTGCATCTGAGGAATCTCGACGAAAAGGTCCGCGATTGGCTCGGAGTCACCGACAATTTGGGCGGTTTCGTGTGTTGGGTCAGCGAACAAAGCTCCATCACCCTCAGCCGTGGCTTGATCGTGTACAACGCTTTGATTGACGTTGGCGTTCTGATCGAAGTTACCGCCTTGGTCGAGTGCAGTTTCTTCATCGGGCGAAACGAGTGGTGGATTCAGTGGTTGATCCGCCCGTTGATTTCCCTGAGACAATAGATTTTCTCGTCGGAGTCGATTAGCGAGGCGATCTTCGGGAGAGGGTTCCTTTTCCTCAAATTCTTGGCTAAAGACAGGTCCAGAGACGTCTTCTAAACGAGCTGCTTCTAGGTCAAAGTTGTGAGCTGAAAACGAGGGTTCGACTACAGGAATGATTGGCGGGGAAGGCATCGGTACGCGGGCGGCACTCGTTTGCGGTTCTTCAACCACGGGCGCATCTCCGGCGGTAGAAGTCGACTCCTCTGCCAGACGCATTCCCAAGTTTCCCATCCCGGCAGCGGCCAGACCTGCGGTGAGCCCTGCATATCCAGTAGGCCGGGGCTCAGCCGGCGGAACGTTTAGAGGAGGCTCCGGCGTAGTTTCAGCGGGAATAGTTTGGTCGTCTGTGACTTCCTGCTGGTGAGCGACGGCTGCCGCGGGTTCGGTTGCGTCATGTGTTTCAGCGCCAGCGTTCTCGGACTCGACGGCAAGTCCTGCGGCAAGTTCCTCGGCGGCTGCCTTCTCTTCTGCGGCTGCTTGAGCAAAGAACGAATCCATCTTGTTGGCGCGCACCGGGCTAGACGGTGCGGCAGAAAACGAGCCCGCAGGTGAACCGCCAGCGGATATTGGCACAGCGGAACCGGAAGTTTGATCCTCAGCTTCAACACCTGAAGCTTTCATCAACGCTTCCATCTGGTGTTGAATGTTGGACAGGTAGCTTTGTTGGCTCAATTGTTTGGCGATTGGAACCGGTGGTGCACCCGAGTCCGAGTTGCTGGCAGATGTGTCGCCGTTAGAGTCAAAGCTTTGGTTCGGCATAGTTGAATCAGCTGCTATGAATGCTGTGAAAAGGAGTTTGTGTGCTCAGGTACTCAGTGGATGCGATGCATTCCAATGCTGTACTCTTGACCGCTTACGAAAACCGTCGAGGCAAGCAATCGAGTGGCCCCGAACCAGCGACAGTTACCGTCTTAACGACAATTTTTGAAAAGTGCGTCTGAGTGCGTCGTGGTTCTCGTTGTTATCGCTTCGGTAGCGAAATCGATGATTCGCGTAGTGATAGCTAAAGCTTATTCAGCTTCTTCGTCCTTTAAGGGGGGGAATCAATGCCGAAGCTGAGCGCGTTGAAAAAACCCGCAATACTGGCAAAGTGGCGTCACTTTGAAGTCCGTCTACGGCCAGGAAGCGGTTTTATTGCTATTGGTTTGTGATTTTTTTGATTCCAAATTTTTAGGGAGGCGGCAAAGAGGCAGAATTCCGTGGTACGTCTGGTTTGATGAGATATTTCTTACCTCCAGCGTTAACTCTCAAGGAACCTTTTGCCGATCCATATTAAAAGGGCCAGTGATACTTGCCAGAAAATACCCTCTATCCGCTGCATCTATAAAAGGCCGCAAAGCTTATGGTTGTCCGCCGCAACGATCGCCGCCGTCGCTTGATGAACGACGAATTTGTCCCGACGATCGAGCTAGGTAATCTCGCTCAAAGAACCGACCAAAACGATTCGGCAGATGATGCCGGTGCGAAGCGTCGTACGTACGCGTCTGGCGCCGACCGCCGAAATCAGCTTCGCACAACCGACTTGTTCCCAAAACGAACTTGGATAATTGTCACATTCGGGTTGCTGTTAGTTTCGCTAATCGTCGCCATCAACGTACTTGCTTGGAATGCCGATTCGTGGCGTTCGGTAATTGGCCCCGAGGGCGTGGCGGCACTACAGTTGGGCGGAAATGGGACCCTGGCTAGTTGGTTTACCTGTTTTCTAATGGTTTCGGTTGCTTTGGTCAGCTTACAAATCTATGCGATGCGTCGGCATCGCTGTGATGATTACGTGGGCACGTACCGAATGTGGATGGGGTTTCCACCTGTGTTTGTGATCGCCAGCATGGCTTCGATTGTGGATGTTGTTGCAATCGCGCGAAATGTTTTCGATTCCACGTTAGGCATGTCGCTCCCGGAGGGGTCGCTAATTCCGTTTGTCGCTGTACTTGTCTTGTTGGCGGCGCTCGCTGGAAGAGTATTGTACGAAGTAAAAGAGTCACGTGCCGCAGTCGCCATGCTTGTGGTGGCGTGGATGTCTCTGGCCATTTCAGTAACGATGCAGACTCAGTTGGTCGGCAATCAAATCGCTGCGTTCGATCGACAGGTTGTGCTTGGCAATAGTTATTTAGTAGCTGCAGTAGCGCTATTGATTGGCCATCTCTTTTACAGCCGGTTCGTCTATCTTCATGCTCATGGACTGATCGTTGGGAAGCGGGCTAAAGTCGCAAAAGCGGCTACCTCAACCGCTACAAGAGAAAAGTCTGTTCGCTCGAATCGCGAGCCTGTGGCGGAGCGAGCGAAGATTGCTAAGGCGAATACCCCTTCTAAAGCAGAGATCGCTGCGGCCAAGAAAGTTGCAGTAAAACAAGCTGCCGCGAAACAGGCTGC